>NZ_CP022339.1:0-367864 GCF_003351905.1 Cardinium endosymbiont of Sogatella furcifera
GGGATAAAATGCATTATTAACCAATGGCAAGAATAGATACTTTTATTTGAAAATCAATAAAAAATCCTTAAGTTGACACCATTGGGTGAACAGGTTAATAACCTACACATTAAAACGAAACAGCATGACATCTCCATCCTGGACGATGTAATCTTTACCTTCTATACGTAGCTTTCCTGCTTCACGGCAGCCATGCTCACTTTTATACGTTTTATAGTCCTCGAAAGCAATTACTTCTGCTTTAATAAACCCACGTTGAAAGTCTGTATGAATCACCCCTGCTGCTTGGGGGGCTTTTGTGCCTTTTGGAATTGTCCATGCGCGCACTTCTTGTGGTCCTACTGTAAAATAGGTAATGAGATTTAGTAAGGTGTAGGCGGATTGAATCAGCTTATCTAATGCAGACTCCATCAGGTTGTATTCTTTTAAGAAGAAATCCTTGTCATCACCATTTAATGCATTCAGCTGTGTTTCTAACGCAGTAGAACCCATAATCATTTGGCTGTTTTCTTGCGCAATAGCTTCCTGAAAAGCAGCTAAGTGCCGATTGGCCCTGCCCAGTATGGTGGCTTCATCTACATTAGCAAAGTAAATAATTGGTTTTGAGGTTAATAGCTGCCAGTCATCTACCATGGATTGGTCTGCTGCGCTTACTTCAATGGTGCGTGCATCACGGCCTTGCTTTAGTTCTGTTAAAAATAAGTGCAACAATTCGTGTTGTTGTGTTTTAGGTCCATGCTTGGCAAGCTTCTCTATTTTATCCAATCGTTTGGTTAAGGTATCGATATCCTTACACCGTAGCTCATGGTCAATCACTTGTTTGTCAAAAATAGGGTCTACACTGCCTGCTACGTGTAATACATCCTCATCTTCAAAACATCGAACGACATGTACAATGGCATCCACTTCCCGAATATGGCTAAGGAATTTATTACCCAACCCCTCTCCTTGATGGGCATCCTTGACCAACCCAGCTATATCTACAAACTCGATAACAGTAGGGATGATATTTTTAGCGTGCGCTAATGCAGCCAGTAGTTCCATACGCGGATCTGGTACAGCTACTACACCTATATTAGGCTCTATAGTACAAAAAGGCAAATTGGCAGAAGCCGCATTTCCATTTGATAAGCCATTAAATAACATAGATTTGCCCACATTAGGCAAACCAATAAGGCCACACTTTAAAGCCATGCATCGAATGTATAAAATGAAAAACTGCCATGTGGCGCTTTACTACCCCCCCTCTTACCTATACCCGGGTTAAGCATGGGTAGTTTTATTGACTTGGATGGCCCTCTGCATTGCGATCAAATTGATCAAACGCATAGTCAGCCATTAGCGTAGTTTTAAGATGGTCAACCACTTCATTAAGGGCACGAATGAATTTATTCACATCTTCTTTGTATAAGAAAATTTTATGTTTTTCGTACGCCATTCCGTCCGTTTCTGTTCTTTTCTTACTTTCTGTAATGGTTAGGTAGTAGTCTTTCCCTTTGGTTGACTTTATATCAAAGAAATAAACTCTTTTGCCTGCATTTACTCTTTTGGAATAAACTTCATCTAATCCTCTATGTAATTCCACTGTATATTTGATTTTATATTATATATATTGGTAACGCCTTTAACACCCATGTAAAAATTGCTTTTTTTCTAGCAAGGCTTCTTTCGTTTCTGGGTGATCTAGGTCTAACACACAACAATCTACCGGACAAACTGCTGCGCATTGTGGTTCCTCATGAAAACCTACACATTCTGTACATTTATCTGTAACAATATAAAACGTATCATCTGTGTAGGGAGCTTGTGGTTGGGTTGCTTCTACTATTTCCCCTTGCACTTCTACTGTTTTGAGTTGTGTACCTTCAGCCCACTGCCACTCTGTTCCGCCCTCATATATTGCGGTGTTCGGGCATTCAACTGCGCATGCACCACAATTAATACATGCTTCTGTTATTCGTAAAGCCATAATGCTACAATTATTTTATCTGCTAACTAAATTAATAGAAATAAAAGATTACAGCAAATCCTTGGTTTGGGTAGCGTATGGTTAAAGATCTAACCCGATGGCTAAAATTTCCAATTCAATGATACCAGATGGAGTATCAACCTGCGCGATGTCTCCTACCTTTTTACCTAATAATCCTTTGCCCATAGGGGATTCAACCGATATTTTACCCTGCTTTAGGTCAGCCTCACCCTGCGAAACCAGCATAAAAACTGATTCCACTCCTGTTTTTTTATTGCTCACACGTGCTTTAGAGAGAATAGAGACCCGAGATAAATCAATTTCACTTTCTTTTAATACTCTAGCATTGGCCACTAAGGTTTCTAAGGCAGCAATCTTTGCCTCTAGTAAGCCTTGTGCATCTCTAGCTGCATCATATTCCGCATTTTCACTTAAATCTCCCTTTTTATGCGCTTCTGCCAGATCATTGGCTACGCGCATGCGACCCTCGCTTTTTAACCAACTGAGTTCTTGCTTCATGCGCTCCAGGCCTGCTTCTGTGTAATAAGTCATTGACATTTTATGTTTTATGGTTCTAATTATTTTTTACAATGTGTGCCGTTTTATTGCTTCAAAGGTTGTACATGCTTACCTAGCTATTGAATAAACAGATGTTAGGTTTGCTTAGTTATTAAAGCAGTATGGATACAAATAGGAGTAAGAAGGCAATAAATAGCATGCTAAACTTATACCCGGCCAGTATGGGTATGACTACAACGCCTCCATGCATACCTATAGAGAGCAGGGCAAGCAGCACTGCTAAAAATTTTGCCATTGCTTTCATATTACCTTTCATATTGATTGTATTTACAAAAACTATGCTTTTAGGCTTTATCTAAGCTTTTGAGTTTTGCTGTATGCAAACTTAACAAAAAAATAAGGATGTTTTTGGTTGTTTTAGTGAGACCAGCTGCATTAACTTGGCTTTTAAACTGAAGTAAACAAACAAAATGCACTGTATTAGAACGACCAAAGTTCTAATATAAATAAAATAACGCTAATCTTTCCATAGACGCTGGCATAAATAGAAGTAGCTAAAAATAATCTAAATCCAGGGAGTGGGTTATAGGTTTTTGGACCAGGTTAAGGTTTTTTTCGATCCTGGCTTCAGCCAGATGGGTAGGATGTTTAGCTGTTTAATGTTTGAATGGTAACGGAATGCGTGGTCCTGCTGCGTATAGATCACTAATGTTTTGATATGCAATACTTTGCAAATAACTGCTATATTCTTCAGCAGGTGTGCATCGATCAGCAGGTAGTCGGCATCTAGTTTGGGCCCGCTCCACCCATACCAATCAACTGGAATTTGATGTAGGGTAAGGATAACTTTTTTATGCCAGGTGGCTATTATGCCTCCAGCATAATGGCTACTACGTTTGCATGGTGGGTCATTAGCATGTTTTTGTAACGCGATGGTTAATGGCCATTTTATTCTCTCAGTTTGTCTATACGTTTCAAATGGAGCTGAATATGCTGTCGATTGCATGGATCCTAAACGTTGCGCATCACAAATAGGTTCCGAGAGTGCTCTATCACAGTGTAGGGTCTCTATCCCATCTTTTAAAGTAAAAGATAGTTGATCGCTATTATAACAGATGAGCTTGCATTTTTTTTGTTTGGCTATCCTAATTTGTATCTGCTCTACACTATACAATAGGGTGCATAAACTGATGATAACTGGATAAATCAGATGCTTGTGGTGCAAGAAAAGGCAAATCGAAAAGAGTATAACATAGAGTAGACAGGCCGCATACCCATTTACAGCACCAGTTTCCAGGGTATGCATGGGCCATTTTGCTAGCCAACAGACCCATGCATTGGTAGCAGCAATCAGTTTTTCAAGCGTAAAATTTAGTATGGTGTGGACGATAGGCAAGTGGCTCCCTACTAGTAATGCTAAGCTGAGTATTAAAATCGCAAAAATAGCGGGCACGACCAACCAATTGGCGAGGATAAAATAGAGTGGGAACTGTTTAAAGTAATATAAAATAAGTGGTAAGGTACCTACCTGTGCAGCAATGGATAGGGTAGTAGCCGTCCATATTTTCTGTAGCCCATAATTTTTTGGCGTAAGAAGGCGATGGATATAGGGTTGTAGATAGAGTATGCCTAGGGTTGCCATATAGGAAAGTTGAAAACCGCAGTTCCATAATAATAATGGGTTCCATAGCAATAACGCAAAAGCAGAGGCGATCCATCCATTGTAACGGTTGGATCCTCTACCCATTAGAAAGCCTATTCTGGCTATAGTGATCATCATCGTTGCACGCAGTATGGGTGGTGCAAAGTGGCAGAGCCAAGCGTATATCCAAAGCCAAAGCAGCGTAAAAAGGTCTGATAAGATCAGCCCTCCTATATGGCTAAATAGAAACCTAAAAATAGCCTGCATAAGTAAGTAAAACATGCCTACGTGCAATCCAGAAATGGCTAATACATGGATGGTGCCTGTATGGGCATAAGCTTTTTGTAGTGCCGGGTTTAAGTGTTCTTTTTCCCCCCATAGGAGGGTGGTGACCAATGCTATGGCTTGCCTGTCTTTTAGCTGTTGGTGGAGTATGTGGCTACACCATTGCGTAATCATAGTAGCCCATTGCCTATTTTGATCAAATGATTGGAGGACCATGAAATCTTGATTGATGTGTTTTAAAATACGACGATGCATCGAGGGATGAGTTAGGGAGGTCAGAGACACTGCTTGTTGCATGGGTTGAGCTGGTAAGGCGCCAATGGGTGTGCCACGCACCAACAGGATATCTCCTTTTTTAGGCTTGTAAGCCGATGGCTTAGAAAAGTATAGTTGTATGGGTGTATTACACTTGTGCCAACCTGAGTCGTTTTTTATATGGGTGATTGCTGCTTGGCAGCTATGTGTGTGATAGACTTTTTGAATGCAAGTCGTATAACCCTTTAGATGTTGATGGCCCCATGTAGATCGTTCCCCTTGTTGTGCGACTTGCAACAATAGGTTACTGTACCCTACTAAAAAAATGAGTAGCAAGCCTATTGGGTTAAGCCATGTAAAAGAAATGGTACGAGCGGCTATACACAAGTATAGCGCACTCAGCGCAACCAAAAGGATTAAGGTCATGAAAAGGTCTGTCGGGTAGCAGATGGCTAGGAGCATGCCGCTTATATAAAACCATATTAAGCGAAATAGAGGTAGAGCAGTAACGCGTGACATATGTTATAATTGGCTAAAAACCATATGTATTTACTTTTCCCTATCATCAAAGTTTTTGCGATGGTATAAAGTACCTCCAAACTGTTTAATCACTCGCTTGTGTGCTGGTGTTGCGTATCCTTTATTTTTTTTCCAGCCATATGCAGGAAAGTCTTTGTCTAATGTTTCCATATAACGGTCTCTATAGACCTTAGCGAGTATATTCGCTGCACTAATGGCGGTATAGATCTTGTCTCCTTGTGGAATGCATTGGTGTGGAATGGTTTTGTAGCCATCGAACGATCGTCCGGATACCAATAATAGGTTTGGTAATGTTTTTAATTGGTCCAATGCATTATGTATAGCAAGCTGGGCGGCATTTGGAATGCCCATGCTGTGAATGGCTACATGGTCTACCATGGCGATGCTCCACGCAACTGCGTGTTGTTGAATGATGCCATACAAATGAATGGGTGTGATTAGCGTCTGGGTATTACATAATACTTCATTATAAAACGCATGTGGCAAGATTACAGCTGCGCCAACGATAGGACCTGCTATTGCGCCTGCCCCTGCGTGATCGCAGCCAGCTATATGGGATACATGATAGTATTGGTATTCAGATAGTAGTGGTTTATGTAGCCGCACCATATTCAAAATACTTTAATTGGGTTACCCATTATCGACTAAATAGTATTTTTGATTTCCAAGATCTATTCAATCTTGAAAATCGGGAAAAAAGGATCATATAAAATAAAAAATTTTATTTTAAAATAATAGCCCTGCTAAACTTGTTTTTTTCTATGATGGATGGTCATCTGTTAAGCACGCTTCAGCCACGCCCATCTATGTAATGATAAATGGGTAACTACCATATTCTTGTAAAGAATACCTATATTTGTTCATCTATATCTTTTAAGTAGCGTTATAGTGTCAACTATAGCTATAATGGTTACATTTTTTAGCTTAAAATTTTCTTTTGTTTTATATGGCTTTAGATAAAAATAAACTTGTGCGGTTATGCTTAATATCAGCAGGTTTTATGGTTTATTTCTATGTTTTTAAACCTAAATTAGTTCCTCAACCTGCACTACCTTCTGTTGCGGCTACTGGCCAGGCCGCAGTGGGTGGCATGCATGCACCTAGTCCAGTAGTGGCTACCCCTTTTGCGCCTGTGTTGCAGGGAGAGGAAAAATATATAACAGTTGAGAATGAGTTACTTAAAGTAGTTCTTGGTACAAAGGGTGGTACTATAAAAAAGGTTGTACTGAAAAAGTTCAAAGATAAGCATGGTGCAGCATTGGTCTTATTGGATGAGCAGAGTAGTCATATGGGGCTTGTTTTTCCTTATCAAAATAGCCTTATAGAGACCAAGGCTTTATATTTCCAAACCGAAGCTAGTTCGGTTTATCAACTCAAAGGAGCTGAAGAGATTAAAATAGTTTTTCGACTGGAGCTAACCCCATCGCAATATTTGGAGCAGGTCTTTACTTTTTCTGGCAATAGTTATCAAATCAACTATGATTGGGATGCGGTTGGGATGCTTAGCACCACTGCGCATCCTTCTTTTTGCTGGAATATAGATATGAAAAGTTTAGAGGCTGATGATAGAGCAGATGCTTCCAGAAGCACGGTGCATTATTATTTATTAGACCAGACTTTTGATAAGCTCAAGGAATCTTCAACTGAGTGTGAAAAAAAGAAAATCGAAGTGCCTATCAAATGGGTTAGTGTCAAGCAACGTTTTTTCTCTTCTGCGATTATTGCTGGCGATGCTTTTGCTACAGGGGAACTTTGTATGGAACCAGTAACCGCACCTGATGTCACCAAGTCGGTTCATCTATCTCTTCCACTATCTTCAGGTAGTAATGGAAACGCAAAATGTAGGGGTGCATTCATTTTTTTCTTTGGACCTAATGATTATACAATTCTTAAGCAGGTTACAAAGGGGTTTGAGCAAAACCTACCTTTGGGGTGGCCAGTTGTAAAGTGGGTGAATCAGGGTGTGATTATTCCCCTTTTTAGTTTTTTGGAAAAGCATATTGCTAATGTTGGGTTGGTCATCTTTTTATTGGTTATTATCATCAAGTTGCTTTTAGTACCCCTTTCCTATAAGTCTTTTATTGCTATGGCTAAGATGCAGTTCCTAAAGCCAGAATTGGATAAGATTAAGGAGAAATATAAAAATGATATACAAAAGGCTCAGATTGAGCAGGTAGCTTTTTATAGAGAATTCGGTATTAATCCTTTGAGTGGTTGTATGCCTATTCTGCTCCAAATGCCTATTTTAATGGCTATGTTTCATTTCTTTCCTCATGCCATTGCACTACGGCAAGCCTCTTTTTTATGGGCAAAGGATTTATCAACCTATGATAGCGTGATGCGGCTACCTTTTACTATACCGATCTATGGCAATCATATCAGTTTGTTTACCTTATTAATGGTGTTATCAACCATTTTGTATACCCGGTCTAGTAATCAAAGTGGTCCAAAAGATGGCCCTATGAAGGGGTTATCTTATATTATGCCCTTTGCTTTTATGTTTGTTCTAAATACATTTCCTGCTGGGTTGAGTTTTTACTATTGTGTCTCTAATGTGATGACTTTCGTTCAACAGAAGCTTATCAATTATTGGGTGAATGTAGATAGCATTAAGGAAAAGTTGATGGCTAGGCAACAAAAGGTAAAGCAGCATAGTAAGCTTTCTTTTCAATCTAGGGTTGCTGCTGCTATTGAATCCAACAATAAGAAAAAAGAATAGATCCTACGGTGGTATGACCATCATGGGATCAAATGGGTCTACGGTCTGTTTGTAGTGATCAGGCAACAAGGAGGTGATTTACTCAATCTATGATTGCGCAACTTATAGGAAAATTACTGTATAAAGAACCCACTTACGTTATTTTAGATGTAGGTGGGGTGGGTTATGGCTTACATATTTCTTTATATACTTTTGATCAAATAAAGGACTTAGCGCATTGTACCTTGTTAACGGTTATGCAGGTAAAAAGCGAGGCATCTACCCTATATGGTTTTTATACGTTAGAGGAAAAGGCTTGGTGGTTGCACCTTGTTTCGGTTAGCAGCATTGGTCCCAAAACTGCTTTGACGGTTTTATCCTCTTTGACGCCAGCAGCCTTACATAAGGCTATCCTAGGTAAGGATACACGGTTGCTTACTTCCATTAAAGGTGTTGGGGCAAAAGCGGCACAACGATTGATACTGGAGTTGTCTGATAAGGCCCAAAAGTTGGCGTATATCCAAGATACGGTTTGTCCACAACCTACCGATAACAAGGTAGATCAAGATGCCATAATGGCTTTAACCAAGTTGGGACTTACCCAAAAAGTTGCAGAAAAGGCCATTGCAACGGTACGAGAACAGGTGAGTACCCCCCTTACGTTGGAAGTGCTGATTAAAAAGGCATTGCAGCCCCATCCGTAATACACCAATAGCATGAAAATTAGTCATATAGCAAATTTTTTATCCATTGTATCTATAGCTATGTTGCTGACAGGGTTTAGGGAGTCTGCTCCCAGTACAACTCTTCCGCAAGCATTACATAAAGGTATATGGTCTATACCGATTCTTGCTATTGGTTAGTAATGAATTTTATTCCACTTTTTTCTTGATAAAAAAGTGGACAAAAAATCAAGCCCTCGGTAAAAAGCCGCTGAAAGTGTCATCTTACAGATGGAAAAACAGAAAGCGCCCCCTTTGGGGGCTTCAAAGGAAACTGTTTTTCCTAATCATCTGTAAAATGCCACTTTCTACACCGCGCCTTTTTACAGGGGCGTTCTTCTTTTCACATAAAAACCAGTGCGTTGAATAGATATATTTACTGTGTGCCAAGTTTTTATTGGCGGACATGAGCAGCGCCGTATACGCATGAGCCATTTCTATCTCTGTGTTAGAATAGATATTCCTTAAGTTGATGCCATTGTGTGAACAAATACGATATTTGTATATCTATTGATTATTAAGTAAATTCTTATAAGCCATTCCTACTGATAATTTGTACTGCATTGTATACATTATGGGGTGGTTATAGACTTATACAGCGGCATCCTGCATCTTTCACATGTTGTATGTAAACAATAGGTCATTGCTTATATCTATATACTGATAGGTAGCTATACATATACGTCTATTGTGTTTTACATCACCTAAACCTTTTTATATGAAAATTATATATAATATACAATATGCTATTTTGCGATCTATCTTTTATTTTAGTATCGTCTTTTCCGGGTGTACGTCCTTTAGACATCATATGGAACCAGGTCATGAAGCCAGATCAGTTAGCCCATGTCGTGATTTGTGCGGCAGAAAAATCGTTGAGCTAGTTCTGGATAGAATCTCTGAAAATTCCATCTATCTACGCTTTTGCAAATCGTTTAAGCATCTTATTCAAAAATCTGAAAGTAGGCAGATGAAATATCCTCTACATATGCTTGTGAAATATTTTAAACAGGTGCAAAAATATTTTGATAGTTTGGCACTGCCTCCGTACTTCAAGGACAAATGTATCTCCTCTTTTATTGCTGCGTATGCTGCAGACATTAACGTATTAAAGCCTCCTGGTAATTTGTTTAGTTCTGATATGTATTTGTTTCCTTGTTCGCCTTTGTGTCTGGAAATAAAAAAAGAGGAGCCTAGTCCACGACTAGTTCACTTGTTGCTTCAACATGGCGCTGATCCTAATCTACGTGATGATATTCAATTTACTCCTTTTCATAACGTAGTCGAAAATGGTAGGATAGGTCTAATACAGTTGTTGCTTGATGCTGGCGCTGATCCTAATCTACGTGATGGTTATGACTGGCTACCTTTGTTTGTAGCAATAGAGAAGAAAAATCTAAAATCAATGCAGTTGTTGCTTGATGCTGGCGCTGATCCTAACCTACCTGATAGTAAAGGCAATACTCCTTTGCATCTAGCAACAAAAAATCATTACCTAGCAGGGATACAGTTATTAATTTCACATGGGGCTAACGTTAATCAACCCAATTATAAGGGCTCTACTTCTTTACATATAGCAGCATTGTCTTGCAGGAAGGGTATATGGGATTTTTTATGCACGCAAGGTTCTGACATGTATAGGGTAAACCATGCGGGGCATACACCTCTTTACCTACAAGCTACGAGACAAGTTGATATAGGTTTACGTATAGTAATGATTGGTTTGTTCCCCTTGACACTCTTCGTCTTATGATTTAAATTTTATAATGAGGTTAACTTAAGAATTATATTTTATTGATTATCAAATAAAAGTGTATATTCGCGCCATTGGTTAGTAATGAATTTTATCCCACTTTCTTCTTGATAAAAAAGTGGACAAAAAATCAAGCCCTCGGTAAAAAGCCGCTGAAAGTGCCATCTGACAGATGGGAAAACAGTTCCCTTTGGGGGCTTCAAAGGGAACTGTTTTCCCACATCATCTGTAAAATGCTACTTTCTACACCGCTACTTTTTACAGGGGCGTTTTTTTTAACGCAAAAAACCGATGACTTGAACAGATACGATTTCCTTTAAGCCCCCCGCCATTGGCTCTACTTCTTTGCGTCAAACTATACCTACGAAATGATAAGATATTTGTATATCTATTGATTATTAAATAAGTTTTTATAGGCCATTCCTAATGATAATTTGTGCTGCATTGTATACATTATGGGGTGGTTATAGACTTATACAGCGGCATTCTTCATCTTTCACATATTGTATGTAAACAATAGGTCATTGCTTATATCTATATACTGATAGGTAGCTATACATATACGTCTATTGTGTTTTACATCACCTAAACATTTTTATTATGAAAATTATATATAATATACAATATGCTATTTTGCGATCTATCTTTTATTTTAGTATCGTCTTTTCCGGGTGTACATCCTTTAGACATCATGTGGAGACACGTCATCCAGCCGGATCGGTTAGCCGATGCTTTGATTTGTGCAGCAAAACAATCATTGAGATAGGTCTGGATAAAATCTCTGAAAATTCCACCTATCGACTTTTTGGCAAATGGTTTAAGCCTCTTATTCAAAAATCTGAAAGTAGGCAGATGAAGTATCCTCTACATACGTTTGTGAAATATTTTAAACAGGTGCAAAAATATTTTGACAGTTTGCCACTGATTCCGTCCTTGAAGGACAAATGTATTGCCTCTTTTATTGATTCGTATGTTGCAGATATTAACGTATTAAAGCCTACTGGTAATTTTTTTTCCAATCTTGATGCGTTTTTAGATCCTGATGAGACTTTGCCTACTGCTTCTCCGTTGCATCTGGCAGTAAAACCGGAGAATCTTAACATACCCCTAGTTCGCTGTTTGCTTCAACCTGGCGTTGATGTTAATTTGCGTAATAGTAAGGGAGATACTTCTTTTCATCAAGTAATCAAAAATGGTAGTATGGATGATCTAGGAAAGTTGTTGCTTGATGCTGGCGCTAATCCTAATCTACGTGATGGTTATGGCTGTCTACCTTTGTCTATAGTAATAGAGAGTAAGTGCAGAGAAAAAGGGATAAAATTAATGCAGTTGTTGCTTGATGCTGGCGCTGATCCTAATCTACGTGATGGTTATGACTGGCTACCTTTGTCTGTAGCAATAGAGAAGAAAAATCTAAAATCAATGCAGTTGTTGCTTGATGCTGGCGCTGATCCTAACCTACCTGATAGTAAAGGCAATACTCCTTTGCATCTAGCAACAAAAAATCATTATCTAGCAGGGATACAGTTATTAATTTCACATGGGGCTAACGTTAATCAACCCAATTATAAGGGCTCTATTCCTTTACATATAGCAGCATTGTCTTGCAGGAAGGGTATATGGGATTTTTTATGCACGCAAGGTTCTGACATGTATAGGGTAAACCATGCGGGGCATACACCTCTTTACCTACAAGCTACGAGACAAGGCCGCATGTGTTCCTGTATACTAACGGGTGCTTCGTTACCCTTTCTATGCTTGATCTTATGATGTAAATTTTATAATGATATTAACTTAATTAGTATATTTTATTGATTTTCAAATAAAAGTGTCTATTAATGCCATTGTTTAGTAAGGTATTTGATTAGTAAGGCAATTTTGTTTTTACTTTTTTCTTGATAAAAAAGTGGGCAAAAAATCAAGCCCTCGGCAAAAAGTGGCTAAAAGTGGCATTTTACAGGGGCGTTGTTGTTTTCACATAAAAACCAGTAAATTGAATAGATATATTTGCTGCTACTTCGTCAAGTTAAGGCGTTCATGTCCGCCGATAAAAAAGTTGACGGACATGGGCAACGATATACGCATGAGCCATCTCTAGCTCTGTGCTAGAATAGATTGCCTTTAAGTGGGCGTTATGCATTGTTCAGCTAATGGTCCCCATATAAACTTTTCAATAGTTGTATTTCTTTTGTCCACATGATTTCCCCATTGGGTGTTTCTAGATATTTAGGCATCATCCGAAGGGCTGGGTGTTGCATCATAGCTTGAAAACCATCCATGCCTATGGTCCCATCACCTAGATTTGCATGTCGGTCCTTTCTTGAGCCAAGTGGGGTCATGGAGTCATTTACATGTAGGGCATAGAGATGGTGGAGGCCAATGATTGCGTCAAATTGGTTCAATGTATCCTCCCATCCAGCCAATGTACGAATATCGTATCCTGCCGCAAAGATATGACACGTATCTATACAAATCCCAATGGGTACTTGCTCTTTGACCCGATTGATGATATAGGCCAACTGTTCAAAGGAATGGCCGACCGTGGAACCTTGGCCTGCAGTAGTTTCTATCAGCAAGCGTAAAGTAGTTTCTTGTTGGAAAAGTGGCTCAAGGGACCATAAACTTTGCACAATGCGGTCTAAACAAGCGCCCATATTATCACCCGTTGCAGCGCCTGGATGAAAGTTTAAATAACTGATTTTTAAAGCTAAACAACGTGTTATTTCTTCTACAAAAGCCGCACGACTTTTGGCTAATAACGCTTCTTGGTTAGAGCCCAGGTTGATGAGATAACTCGCATGACTCATCACTGCGCGCATAGCGGTCTTCTCTAATGTATCGTGCCATCTATCTAGTGCTAATTTGTGCATGGGTCTGCCTGTCCATTGGCGTTGGTTGCTGGTAAAAAGTTGGATAGTAGTAGCACCTATTGTTGTACCATGTAGTAACGCGTTGTGGAGCCCCCCCTGCGTAGAGGTGTGGGCACCAATCAGTGGTATATCCATTTTTTGCTCTGCCATATAGGTTGTGGGTTTTATGCTATCTAGCACAAACTTCTTTTTCTACGCGTTTATTCCTGAAAAATAACGCATAAAACCGAAACGAACTAGATGTGCGTTAGGAATGGAAGCATGGGATCGATGTACAAATAACCAGTAATGTTCCGCAAGAAGTCTAATAAGCAATAAAGATACACTATATTATACAACCTATCTAATCTGTAGGGGCAGTAAAAATCTAAGTATAGGCTGCAATATGTTACTGAATTGATAACAAATTTGTAATTTGTAGGGATATGCCACGCATGAGACCATTCGTTTGCATCATGCTTGTAACGCGTTATTTATTTAAATCTAAAAGGGAATGAATATAGAAAAAATATCCTTAGGAGATGATTTTCCCAATGAGCTACCTGTCATCATTGAAATTCCGATGCATCATGATCCTGTAAAGTATGAAATGGATAAGTACTCTGGTACTTTATTTGTAGATAGATTCATGCCAACAGCTATGTACTATCCTTGTAACTATGGCTTTGTACCGCATACATCTTCTGCAGATGGAGATCCTACGGATGTGTTGGTGGTAACCACCTATCCTATTATACCTGGTGCGGTTATTAAAGCTAGGCCTATTGGCGTATTATTGATGGAGGATGAAGCTGGTTTTGATGAAAAAATTATTGCATTGCCTATACAAAAAGTAGCACCTGAGTTTGCACATATTGACCATATTGAGCAATTAAGTACCCTCTTAAAGGGGCGTATCCTACATTTTTTTAGTCACTATAAAGATTTAGATACGGCAAAATGGGTTAAAGTGAAGGGCTTTGAAGGGAAAGAGAAAGCTATGGAGCTTTTAACCGAAGCTGCGCAAAGGCACTAGTCAATCGATTCCTAGGTTTACTTTCTTGAACGCTATGAACCAAACATACGACGCAACAAATGGCTCTAATGGTCCAAGTCATGACGCTTCTGCTGGGGCTCCTATGGAGGAAATGTATGAGCAGTGGTTTTTAGAATATGCCTCTTATGTCATCTTGGAGCGTGCCATACCGGCTATAGAAGATGGTCTGAAGCCTGTACAGCGTCGGATTCTTCATGCGATGCACCTAATTGATGATGGCCGTTACAATAAAGTCGCCAATATTGTAGGGCAAACCATGCAATACCATCCGCATGGGGATGCCTCTATTACAGAGGCTATTGTAGCTATAGGCCAAAAAGAATTATTGATAGATACCCAGGGGAATTGGGGCGATTTGCGCACAGGGGATAGTGCGGCTGCTGCGCGCTATATAGAAGCGCGTCTTGCGCCATTCGGAAAGGACATTTTATATAGTCCATCGATTACCAGTTGGCAACTCTCTTATGATGGCAGAAAAAAAGAGCCCCGTACCTTACCGGTTAAATTTCCTTTATTGCTTGCCCAAGGTGTAGAAGGCATTGCCGTAGGATTGGCCACTAAAATTTTACCCCATAATTTTATAGAATTGGTAGAAGCCTCTATAGACCTGCTTCAGGGGAAATCTGTTCGTTTATTCCCAGATTTTGCCACAGGTGGGTTGGCAGATTGTACCCAGTACAATGCGGGCAAAAGAGGAGGAAAGGTACGGGTACGTGCCCGTATCGTCGTACGGGATCAACAAACATTGGTTATCACCGAAATACCTTATGGTACTACCACTACTAGCTTAATTGACTCTATTCTAAAAGCATATGAAAAGGGTAAGATAAAAATTAAAAATGTAGTTGACAACACTGCAGAAAATATTGAAATCCTCATGCATTTACTGCCTGGTCAATTGGCAGAGACCGTTATAGATGCACTTTATCTGTTCACAGATTGTGAAGTAAGCTATGCACCCAATGCTTGTGTGATTCAAGATGAAAAACCTGTTTTTATAACGGTTCCTGAGCTCTTGGCCTATACCGTAGCCCGTACGACTGATTTATTGGAGCGAGAGTTGCTTTTAGAGCAGCAGGCATTAAAAGAGAAGGTGTTTTTTGCCAGTTTGGAGAAAATATTTATTGAAAACCGTATCTATAGGGAAATAGAGGGGTGTAAGACTTGGGAGGATCTATTGACGACTATAGCAGATCACCTTAAGCCCTATGATTTTTATCGTCCCATTGTAGAAGCAGATTTGGTCCGTTTAACAGAGATTAAGATCAAACGTATCTCACAATATGATAGCCTTCGTGCAGAGGAAACATTAGCCCAGCTGCAAGCCCATTTAGCGCGTACCCTACACCATTTAAAGAACCTAAAGGATTACACCATAGCTTGGTATAGTGGTTTACTTCAAAAGTATCGCAAAGGTCGGGAAAGAAAAACGATGTTAACCAGTTTTGATCCTATTGAGCGCCATGATGTGGTGATGAAGCATTGTAAGCTTTATGTAAATCGTAAGCAAGGTTTTATAGGTTATGGGCTGAAAGGAGAAGAATTTGTCGAGGCTTGTTCAGATATAGATGATGTGATTGTAATAGGTAAAGATGGGAAATATGTGGTCACTAAAATAGCAGATAAGCTTTTTATAGGCAAAGATATTATACATGTTGCTGTTTATGAGAAAAAAGACAGTAGGCGCTGTTATCATCTTATTTATGTAGATGGTGCCACTGGTATTGCCTTTGCCAAACGTTTTCAAGTATTGGGTGTGACCCGTGATAAAACCTATGATTTAACTTTAGGCACACCGGGTTCTAGAGTGGTTTATTTCAGTGTGCATCCCAATGGGGCGTCAGAAACCGTTACTATTTTACTTTCTCCTATCAGTAGAACAGCCAAAAAAAAATTTGCATTTAATTTTGCTGATTTGTCTATAAAAGGACGTAGTGCCAAAGGCAATATCTTAACCAAACATGCCATTTATAAGGTGCAACGGAAAGGGCAGGGGCCTTCTACGTTGGCTGAAGTGAAGCTCTGGTATGATGCGGCTACAGGTCGCATAGGACCTAACGAGAAAGGCCAATTATTGGGCGTTTTTGGTCCAACGGATCCCATATTTTTGGTCTTTAAGGAGGGGTATTATCTAGTCACTATCTATCCTGTTCCTTTTCAGCTCATGCCTGATCGCATTGCCCTTATAGAGCAATTAAGCGCTACCCATTTGTTGTCAGTGGTTTATTATAATCGTGTACAGCAAAACTTTTTTGTAAAACGTTTTGTGGTTGATAAGCGGGTTTTAGATAAGCGGTATAACCTATTCCTTTCAGAGTTCGATGATTGTGTGTTAACATTGGTTACTTCTTCTGCAACACCCAAGTTGCAATTGCACTATTTAGTAGATTCTACTGGTAAGGACAAACGGTCCATTATATATGATTTGGAAAAAGTTGCCGTTAAGACGATTAAAGCAAAGGGAACTTTATTGTCTAAGTATAGGATTACAGATGTAGCGTTATGGAATGAATAGGGGATATTTAAGTCAGAAGGGTGTGTTAAAACGGTAATGATAAGGATAACGGTAGCCGTCCTACCACCTTCCTGTATTTAACTTTTGCATATATGGTAAAGCAGGCTATAAAGAATTATTTGGTGCATGGTGTGCTCAATATTACATTTCGATAGACGTGGTAAAGAAAAGAGAAGCGGTTGCCTTGTTGTTTGGGTTATGGATAGGGGTAGTCAGTCATCATCCAGCTGTTGCGTTAGAGCCTTGCACGGATCTCGTGCAACCAGACGGTTTTTTTGATAAAAAAACGGAATCAATTTTACATATTGGTATAAAAAGCTGGGTTAAAGGGACTAAAAAGATTATTGAAAAGCATTGGGCTATTGGTGGTGAAGTAGCCATTGGGCCCGTTGTAGAATGGCATCCTTTACATGGCGTAGGGTTGCAAACTGGGTTGTGTTATAGCTATAGCTGTTTTTTTACGATAGCGTTTTCTGTTGACCGTAGAAAGTTGCTGGATACAAGTTTATTTTCTTTTGGGCCTCGTGTGATCAATGAAATTAATGCTTTATCTACTAAAGATGAGGGGTATATAGCACATGCTGGTTTGGACCATATACAATTTCATGCCATTAGTTTGCCGCTTTTTTTGCGGCTGTATCCGGAAAAAAGTCGCAAGTTAGTATGCTATGTAGGCCCTCGTTTCCTATTGATACTCCCTGGTTTAGCAAAAAGACAATGTTGTCCTGTCCATGTTGATACGGCTATCCTCAAAGGTATATTATACGATACTGTAAAGCAAGGTAAATATATTAGTGACCAACGTAGTGTAACGATTCAGGATATACAAAATATAGCTGAGCAAGGGTTATTGGAGATGTATCACTCTATTTTTGGTATTAGACCTGATAGGAGTCCCAACCCACCCATGACTTGTTATTGGGATTGGTCTTGGGATTTTGGTTTTGAGTTTAGGGGAAGTTCTGGGTTTGTAATAGGTATCAATGGGTTAGGTTTTGTATTGGGTTATGATTTTGTCAAGTAACAGCCATCTGCTCCATCATTTTGTGCTGCAGGTCGTTATACGGATCTGTTCACATTATTGGTTAATCATGAACTTTATTCCACTTTTTTCTTGATAAAAAAGTGGGCAAAAAATCAAGCCCTCGGCAAAAAGCTATGATCTTACCATGCAAGTTCTACCTTCTTTTTTTGGTTGTTAATAAATATACTGGCCTAAAACAATAGGCCAAAAAGTTTTTAGTTTATTTTTCGTATGGTTTAGTTTTACAATCATAAAATAAATTAATCAGATGGGAAGGAAAAAGATTAGGCAATTTAGTTCCGCATAGAAGACTAAAATAGTATTAGCTTTACTAAAAGAAGATTTAACCTTAGCCCAGCTGTCGTCCAAATATGGCGTCACGAGCCAAACGCTTCAAAATTGGAAACGTCAGTTTTTAGAGCATGCCTCCACAGCCTTTGATCCATCCAAGGTTGTTATGGAGTAAAAAACTAGTGTATATAAGGAGGAAATTAGCGTACTTAAGCATCAAAGTGATGAACTTGCTAAGGCCTTAGGCAAGTCTACCGTTGAGCGAGATTAGGCAGTGGGAAAGCTAAAGAGCTTGGATTTACTAAGTAAGAAAAGTCTTGTCAGATCCAAGCTTTCCCACTTATCCAAGGCAAGACAATGTGCGTTATTATGGATAAATCGCTCTTTGATATATTACAAATCTAAGGACAAGAAAAGGGGTATTCAAATAGGGAAGCTAGAAGAGAAACAAGAAATCGAGAAGGCAATGATCCAAGCATGTGCGCCTATAGACAAGATTATCCGTTTTATCGGTTTATCTGAATCTGACATAAAACAACTTTCTTAGCTTAAATATATTATTTATTAAAAAGATTTATAGCTTTAATACCACTAATTTATTGTAGTGTATTGATCAGATGTCTAAGCAAAAAACCAAGGGAAAGCATAAGAAAAATGCGGTGCATCAGCCGCATGACATGGCTTTTAAAAACACCTTTTGTAATAAAGAAGCGATGCTAGATTTTTTAGCTGCGAATTTACCATCAGAGCTATTTGTCAAAATAGATCAAGAAAATTTAGAATTAACCAATAAAAGCTTTGTGGATCCAGTTGGTAGAAGAGGAGAGTCTGATTTAGTATTCAGAACCAATATAAATGGACAAAAAGGATACTTGTATTGTTTATGCGAACACCAATCTACTGAGGATCCTTATATGGCTTTGAGGTTTCTAGAGTATAACATTAGATTAATACGCCAGCATTTAAAAGAAAATGGCAATGTCCCTTTACCGATCATATTAAATATTTGCATTTATAATGGTAGTAAACCCTATAAAGGTTCCAATAGTTTATTGTCGATGTTTTCAGACCCTGAACTAGCTAAGTCTTATATGTTTGACAGCTTTCATTTGGTTGATTTATATAGTGCGTCTGAAGATGAGCTGATTAGGTATAAGAAGGCTGCTTTTGCAGCGATGGTACTTAAACAAGGGATTTATCGTTCATTTAATCAATGGTTTATTGATCATATAGGTTTAATTGTGGATTTTTTAGAAAAAGATTATATTAGCTATGCTGATGCAGCTTTTTTGTATATGTTAAAGGTCGATGATGACCCACATTTACTAGAAACCATCAAACAATCTAATCCAAAATTAAAACAGATCGTCATGTCAGTAGCTGAAAAATTAAAACAAGAGGGGAGACTAGAGGGAGAAGAGAAGGGAAAAATGATGGGCATCCAAATAGGAGAGGAGAAGGGAAAAATGATGGGTATCCAAATAGGAGAGGAAAAAGGCAAGCTAGAGGTTGCCAAATCTATGCTTCTCAAGGGTTACCCATTAGAGGATATTATCCTCCTTACTGGTTTATCTGAGTCTCATATCCAGGATCTTGTATAGACCTTTGTGCCTGTCTATAGGTTCTAAGTTTAAGTAGGACTATCTTCTACCATACATACCATATATTTCGGTTGAAACACTCCGTTATTAAACAGGTCTTTATTGATCCAAAGTCCATCTGCCTCTTTCGTTTTTTTGCTAATAAAGTTTTAGCGCAAAGTTCCGCTAGCCCACCAGACGGATCAGGCATATTGATATATCTCATAAATCTATTAAATTCATATACACTACAGGAGAATTTTTCTTCTGTATCCACACAAGGTTAACAAGTGTCAGATTAAATCTTAACTACTACACTCTTATCATCACTATGATCAATATAGTCAACTTACGATAATAGTAAATTTACTTATCATCATTTATGCGCATAAGGATTAGCAGTTGGATAAACACTTTTCTCTTTTACTTTTATGGCGTCACTATTTCTTTTTGTACTACTAGTACAATAATTTACCGCGTAAGCTACTAGCTTACTTACCAAGAAACAAGTGCAATATAGATGCTTTTTTTACCACTGTTCTCGAACAGATATATATTGACCCATATGTTATGCAATTAGAGCAACCACCTCTTTTAGGCCTTGTACTCTTTAGACCGACGATACATTACGACAGCAGAGGTTATTTTTTTGAAACGTACCATCAAGAAAAATATCAAGCCATGGGTTTGGATGTTTCTTTTATACAAGAGAATCAATCTTTGTCTAAAAAGGGCACGGTTCGTGGGCTGCATTATCAATTGGCGCCCTATGCACAAGCCAAATTGGTTCGTGTGGTACAAGGTGTTATATGGGATGTAGCAGTAGACTTGCGTAAAGAAATGGGTAGCTTTGGACAGTGGCGGGGATTTGTACTTTCTTCAGAAAATAGCCATCAGCTTTTTGTGCCTAGGGGCTTTGCGCATGGCTTTATAGCGTTAAGTAGCGAGGCAATCGTAGCGTATAAGTGTGACACTTATCATTGCCCAGATGCAGAACAAGGCATTCATTTTCAAGACCCCACTTTACATATTCCTTGGGAAGACTATGCAAAACCCCAGATTATTTCGGCCAAAGATGCAGCGCTGCCTTTATTGCAAGAGGCAGTCTATAATTTTTAGTCTTATGGAATCACTTTATTTATAGGATCTCAAGAATAGCCGTCTAGAGATGGGTATAATTTTTTTATATTTTCATGTTCATATTTATGTTCATATGGAGGGGGTATAGGATTTGTTGTACCATTTGAGCTATAAACGGGTACTGGCACATATTGTTGCTTTGGATATGACCTATTTTTTAGTGCCTGCTGTACATCTTGGAATTTATACCTAGCGAATTGCTTCTTTCTATTGATAGACCTTATCCACCTTTTTTTATGGCGGTTACATAACGATGGAAGCTCAGCTATTTCCTTTTTTTGTTGCTGTAGCTTGTCTACTTCTTTTTCATATTGTGCTGCCTGCGTTTCAAGTTGACTTTTATCAAGCTTTTCGCTGAAAAGTTTTTTTTGCTTGTATGTCATAATCGCCTTATTCAGTAGAAATGTATGCTTTTTTGATGGCTTGGCTAGTAGCTTATTAATAGTTAGTGTACCCCATGCATCGTTATGGTCCTGGCTACAATGGATACAATTTTTTATAGCAGAGCGTAGAGATTTGGGTACATTTAGTTGGTGCTTAGTGATCGGGTGATAAGGGTTATTTTCCTCCTCCTCATCATCATCATCATTTTCTTCTTCATTATTATTATCGTTTTTTTCTAGGTGCACTATGCCTTTTTGATCATCTTTATCTTTATACGCAGCATGTACGGGTGCAAGATTTTGATCATTTGTTCCTTGTGGCTCTTTTTTTTGTGTTAATTTATACGTTTCTGTATAATGTTTTATGTTTTTTAGTTTATGTTTCGCTTGTTTGCAACCCCAACAACCATTTAGCATATACCCTATAGCCAGATGTACAATGGTGTATATAATAGCTCTTTGGAGTGAACTATTTTGCATGATGTTTATTTGTATAATGTTAAATTGCTATATCGGTAGCCCCCATTTGCACCAGGTTTGATTTTTGGTCCATTTTTTAATTAAGCCAAAAAAGGTATATATAATAAATTTTATAATCAGCCATATATATTATTTATACGGCACTATTGGCTGAATAGATAGCCTGTATAAGGCAATCATGGATCATGGACTGGCTCTGTTTTCGCTTACAGTTTGTTTAGTTTGTTGCGTGTTGTCTCCATCTTTTCGTCTAATTCTTTGATCTTTGACTCGATTTTTGCATCAGGTTCGGATTTGTAATCTTCAAATAGTTTTTTCCATTTTTCAATATTTTCTTCAAGATACTCCTCAGTTATGTGTTCGCAACTGGCAATGATCTTGCGTTCCCTTGAATGAAATAAAGCACTTGAATAGGACCCATACATCTTTCTGACGTTTTGTAGATCTTGGTAAGTTTTTCTTTTCTTTTCTAATGCCTCTAATGTTTCTTTATACTTAGATACTTTCTTTTCCTTTTTTTTATTTCTTTGCTGCTTTTTTTTAATCACTGTTTTCACAATTCCTATATGCAATCTTAGCTTTTGGACCTTTAGATTACAGTGTGCATCACTTGTGTGTTGGTACAACGCAAGTAACTCTTGTTCTTGTTCATTAAGTAGCTCTGGATGATCTTTCTGTTTCTTGCGTACTTCTAGTAATTGCTGGTACTTATCCCTTTTATCTTCTAATTTCTTACAGTTTTTTGTAAGTTCATCTATAGGTTTTGTAAAGGATTTTATGTTAACCTTGAACTTCTGGATCTTATCGCGTAGAATAGGTCTATCTTTTGCTACTATTTCTTTGCACCATTTAATCAATGACTTCCATGTACTGCTATCTTTTTTATCTGGAGCAGATGGAATAGGGTTAGGAGCGTTGTTTAGAGACGTATAGTCTGGATCATATCTATCGTTTTCTGGATTTAGCGTATATGGAGGAGGAGGGGTACGATGATAGTCGTCTTGAGCCCAAGCTTCGTCATATGGAGGCGCAGAAGGTAAATGCGTACCATTGAATGTCTCTTGTGGTAAACTATTTTTATTTGGCCCTATGTCTTCTTGTAGCACACTTTCTAGGTGGTTAAGCATTGCTTCTAGATCTTTTTCTTCGTCCTCTTCTTCATCGTCTTCCTCCTCTTCATCGTTATTATCGTTATTATCTTTTTCTTGTGCTTCACTATCTTTTTCTTTCCTCTTTTTATTTTCGTCAGTTTGGTTTTTGGATGCAACTACATCAGAATCAGTATCTTTTATATCTATTGTTGTGTTGTTTTGTGGTGTTTTTGTAGACTCTGGTGCTATGGTTATGTTCGTCGATTTATCGACTGTTCCTTTACACCGATCACAACCAGTCACTATAGCATAGCATAATGTAAAATTTAAAATGAGGTATAGAAGCGATCTTTTAAATAAAATGTGTTGCATGGTGATCATTTTTATAAGATAATGATACGAAAAATAAATAATATTTCTTGGCTTTTTCCTATTTCCTATATTTTTAAATAGTGTGATGTGACCATTGACTAAAATGATACATTTTGTATACATATTATAATTAATATACTAGTAATATGCGCATGTAAACTATCATTTTAATGGGTATTTGTTGTATCTGTTAATAATGAACTTTATTCCACTTTTTTCTTGATAAAAAAGTGGACAAAAAATCAAGCCCTTGGCAAAAAGTCGCTGAAAGTGCCATCTTACAGGGACGTTGTTCTTTTTAAATGAAAACCAGTGAATTGAATAGATATATGTGCTGCTATTTCGTCAAGTTAAGGCGCATATGTCCGCCGATAAAAAAACTTGGCGCTTCAGTAAACTTGTAATCTTTAGACGAACGGTTGTGCAGCGGATTAGAAAAACAGTTTCCTTTAAAGCCCACGCAGTGCGCGCTTTCTGTTTTTCCCGTTGCACAACCGTTCGTTTCATTACTTTTACTATGTGCCAACTTTTTATTGGCGGACATATGCAGCGCTGTACGAATTAGCCATTTCTATCTCTGTGTTAGAATAGATATTCCTTAAGTTGACGCCATTGCTTGAACAGATACGATTTTCCTTAAATTGATACCATTGGTTGAATGGATATGATTTTTGTAGGTTCCAACCTTCTGATTATCGATTCTGGTAATAAACAATAAAACAGGTGCTAGAAATAATAATAGCAGCTCCCAAACAAGTACTAAGAGTTGGCCATTCTTGAAAGAAAAGATAACCCAATAGGATAGAAAGTAGCCATTCGGTATATTTCATAGGTGCTAAAGAGGCTACAGTTGATTGCTGCAAAGCTTTTAATAGAAAGTAAAGAATAAGGTTGCTCCCAATGCCCAATAGGGTTGCAAAACATAACTCAAATAGGGTAGGGGTTTGCCAATAGTAGTAGGCTACTGGTAACGTGCAACAGGAGGCGACTAAGTTGGAAAAGAAAAGCATGGAAAGCATCGGCTCACATGTAACATACTTTTTATTAATAACGTCTAGTGAGGCAAAAACAAGGGTTGCGAATATACAGGATAAGGATGAACTATTGTACATAGTAGGACGCAATATTAAAGCCATACCTATACAAGTCAATAGTGTGGCCATCCATATCGGGAAGGCTACTTTTTCTTTAAGAAAAATTCTTGCTAGGATCAGTACAAAAATAGGATTGGTAAATCCGATTACCGTTGCGCTACTCATGGTCATTTGGGTGAGGCTATAGGCATACAAACCCATGGCAACGGATAAAAATAGCCCCCGCCATAGATGGAGCAGTGGACGTTGTGTTTTAAAAGACCCCCTATGGTAGATAAAGGGTACTAAAACCAAACTGCCAAATGCAAAACGCAAGAAACAGATTTGACAAGCGCTTAGTTCCGTGATTAAGTATTTGGTTACCAAATCATTCAAGCAACTTGAAAGTATACTGAGCAATAACCAAAACAATGATTGCAAGTAGGTGTGTGGGTGCATTGCTGGTTAATGATTGTGCGCACTTTGCAAATGGCTATAGGGTTGTTGCAAAAAGCGTTCTGCATCTAGTGCAGCCATACAACCTGTGCCAGCAGCGGTTACGGCTTGTCTATAGTGGGGATCTTGAATATCTCCAGCCGCAAAGACCCCAGGAATGTTGGTTTCTGTAGTGCCTGGCTTGGTTTGAATGTACCCTTGGTGGTCTACGGTTATATAGGGTAGAAAGGGCAAGGTATTGGGTTGATGGCCTATTGCAACAAATAAACCAGCTGCTTCTATATGGGTAATGGCCGTTGCATGGATGACCTCTATGGCTTCTACAGCCTCCTGGCCTATAATATCTTTCACTTCTGTTTGAAACCAGACTTGAATGTTTGCTTTTTTAAATACCCGTTCTTGCATAATTTTACTGGCACGCATCTGGCCCTTACGTACTAATAGATGGACTTTGTGGCAAAGTTTGGCTAAATACAACGCTTCCTCTGCAGCAGTATCTCCTCCCCCTACTACGACAACGTTTTTGTCTTTAAAAAAGAAGCCATCACAAATGGCACAAGCAGAAACCCCTTTCCCATATAGCTTTTTTTCTGCTGGTAAACCTAGCCATTTCGCAGAAGCGCCAGCTGCAATGATAACGGCTTGAGCCAGTATACTGACGCCGTTGTCTAGCGTTAACCGTCGTGGATAGGCGTCAAAATCTACCTTGGTGATGGTGCCCGCTTTGATTATAGCGCCAAACCGTTCTGCTTGCGCTTGAAAATCTTCCATCATAGCAGGGCCTGTTATGCCATTTTTATAGCCAGGATAATTCTCCACCTCCCCTGTAATGGTTAATTGACCACCTGGGTTGGGACCTTGGTACAAAACGGGATGCAGGCCTGCTCGGGCAGCGTAAATCGCAGCAGTATAACCAGCTGGACCGCCTCCAATGATAATGAGTGGTATAGAAGACATAGGTTGATCCATTACCCTAAGTAGCATTTGAGGGTCTCGCTGCTGACGGCTGCTTTTAGTTTTTTAATGCCTTTTTCTTTTACTTGGCGCACGCGTTCCCGCGTCAGACCAAATCGGGCAGCTATCTCTTCTAGCGTCAGTATTTCTGTATTGTTCAGGCCAAAGTAATAGCAGAGTACATCACGCTCTCTAGGGGTCAGTACAGCCAATGCACGTTGGATTTCTTTACATAAAGAATCATTCATTAACTCACTATCTGGCTTTTTTTCTACATCACTTTCCAATACATCCAATAGGCTGTTTTCTTCACCTTGCAAAAAGGGTGCATCTACAGAGATATGACGTCCTGCCACTTTTAACGCACCACGTACCTCTTCCGGATCAACCTCTAAAAACTGTGCCAACTCTTCTACAGTGGGTTCTCTTTCATATTTTTGCTCTAAACGAGAAAACGTTCTGGAAATTTTACTGAGTGAGCTAATGCGATTCAAGGGCAAGCGTACAATTCTAGCCTGCTCGGCTAGGGCTTGCAATATGGATTGTCTAATCCACCAAACAGCATAAGAGATAAACTTAAACCCTCTCTTTTCATCAAACCGTTGCGCAGATTTGATTAGGCCAAGGTTGCCTTCATTAATCAAGTCACTCAAGGAGAGCCCTTGGTTTTGATATTGCTTGGCAACGGATACCACAAATCGAAGATTGGCCTTGGTAAGTCTTTCAAAGGCAGCTCTGTCACCCATTCTAATTTTTTTGGAAAGCTCAACTTCTTCATCCGCACTAAGCAATGGCACTCTACCGATTTCCTGAAGATATTTATCTAAGGACTGACTTTCACGATTGGTGATCTGTTTGCTTATCTTTAGCTGTCTCATAGTTTGCTACGTTAAATATAAATATGAAAAATACGATCCTTTATCCTCCAGCTGCTCCCACATCCAGTAGTACCTTACGTGATAACCTATATTTACCTGTTTTAGGATCTACTCCAATCAGCTTTACTTGTAATTCTTCTCCAATTTCTAATACCTTTTCTAAATTTTCAATGCGCTCTAAGCGCACTTCTGAAACATGTAAAAACCCATCTTTACCAGGCATAAACTCTACAAATGCGCCATAGTTTAGCACAGACTTAACCTTTCCCATATATATTTCACCAATGGTTGGCTTAGCGGTAATCGTCTTTATGCTGTTAACTGCTTTTTGCAACATTTCTTGATTCCCAGCAAATATGGTCACAATACCTTTATAGCCCTGTTCAACAATATCGATAGTGGTATAGGTCTCTTTTTGAATTTCTTGTATGACCTTCCCGCCTGGTCCAATAATGGCACCAATCATCTCTTTTTCAACCTCTATAGTGATGATTTTAGGCGCATGTGGCTTGCTGTTTGGACGAGGAGCAGTTATGGTTTCTTCCATTTTTTGAAGAATATGTAGTCTACCTGCTTTGGCTTGGTGCAGGGCGGTTTCTAACATTTCATAGGAAATACCAGCTACTTTCATATCCATTTGGCATGCGGTAATACCTTGATAGGTACCTGTTACCTTAAAATCCATATCACCAATCTGGTCTTCATCGCCTAGAATATCAGACAAAACAGCAAAGCGTCCTGTAGTTGGATCTGTAATCATGCCCATAGCAATACCTGAAACCGCTGCTTTAATAGGAATGCCTGCATCCATTAGGGCTAAAGAGCCGGCACAAACGGTAGCCATAGAAGAAGAACCATTTGATTCAAGAATATCAGATACCACACGTATGGTATAGAGGTTTTCTTTATCAGGTGGTAAGACAGCTTTTAAGGCCCGCATCGCTAAGTTGCCATGCCCTATTTCTCGACGAGAAGGGCCTCTATTGGGTTTCACCTCTCCAGTAGAAAAGCCAGGAAAATTATAATGGAGCATAAAACGATTATAGCCATCTTCCATAGCCCGATCAATGATTTGCTCATCGAATTTGCTCCCAAGTGTAACGGTAGTGAGTGATTGCGTTTCGCCTCTTGTAAAAAGTGCAGAACCATGTGCAGAGGGTAGGAAGTCTATTTCAGATTCGATCGGTCTAACTTGATCTAATCGGCGACCGTCTAAACGAATGTTTTCATTTAACACCAGTGCGCGAATGGCTTGATTTTGGAGTTCAAGTAAAAATTCTTTTTGCTGCGCAGCAGTTACTTCCTCGCCATTTTGATCTTTGGCAAGCTGCTCAGTGTAGCGGTGCGCTACCGCCATAAAAGCCTCTTTACGCACAGTTTTAGAAGGTATATGTTGTTTGGCAACTGCATATAGATTGGCATAAATGGCCTCACGTAGAGCAGTTGGGTAACCTAATGTAGTTTGGCTAAATATATCTATTGTTTTTTCAATGCCCACTGCCTCCATCAGCGCTCGTTGCACTGCACAGTGTAGCTTAATCGCATCATGGGCATGACGAATCGCTGTTATCATATCCGCTTCTTGCACTTCATGCATGGCGCCCTCTACCATAAGTATATGATCATCACTAGCCGCTACCATCAGGTTGATATCCGCTTTTTCAAGCAGGTGAGCAGATGGATTGATTAGAAAAACACCATCTACACGTGCTACGCGCACCTCAGAAATGGGCCCATGGAATGGAATAGAAGAAATAGATAAGGCCGCAGAAGCTGCTAAGGCAGCCAATGCATCTGGTAAAATCGTCTCGTCAGCAGATATTAACGATATATTTACCTGAATCTCAATATTCAATCCCTTTGGGAAAAGAGGACGAATGGCGCGGTCAACCAATCTAGCAATGAGAATTTCATGGTCTCCTAGCCTACCTTCTCGTTTTAGAAACCCTCCAGGTATTTTACCGGACGCAGCAAATTTTTCTTGATAATCTACAGAAAGGGGTAAAAAAGTACTTTCTTCTGCAGTGGGTTTAGCTACTACAGCGGCCAACAGTATGGTATTACCCATTCGGACTAGAACAGAACCATCAGCTTGTGTGGCTAATTTACCTGTTTCTATAGTAATGACCCGATTATCTGGTAATGGTATCGTTTTTGAAATTAGTTTTCTGAGCATATACGTATGATGGAATGATGATATACAACGGCATCAAATTCATTTAAAGAGCAGGAAAAAATATATAATAAGATGCTGTCCATAGCACTTTGTGCCTCATAAGATGATATAGGAAAAGTATTGAAAATAAACAAATGCGATGCAAGGGAAACAACGCACTACTACTTCCTTAAACCAAGGTTGGTAATAATATTTCTATAACGGCTTAAGTCTTCTTTTTTAAGGTAGGCTAATAACCTTTTGCGCTTACCGACTAACTTTAAAAGACCTAGTTTTGCAGCATGATCTTTTTTTTTAATACTGAGGTGTTCTGTTAAATGTTTAATTCTGTATGTAAATAGTGCAATCTGTGATTCAGAAGAACCACTGTCTTGTTCAGATTTTTGAAACCCAAAAGTCTTAAAAAGATTGCCTTTTTCCGAGTGGTTAAATACAAATGCCTGTTCTGCTTTATTTTCTTTATTTTGATTGGTCAACTTCATAGTGTTTTACAGTAAATTTAAACTTAGCCTAGACAAATGTAACCATAAAATCATCCACTTGCAAATTTAAATTGGAGTTATATACATTACTTTATTTGTATGGCCTCTACCTATAGTGGAGGCTAGAAAAAAGCGGATCTATGGTTACCTTGGTTTTTTAAGGAACCCAGGCAAGCTGCCGAATAAGTTGAATCCTTCTTTAGGTATTTTTTTCATCATTTTATGCATCATGTCAAACTGTTTAAGTAATTGATGCACCTCTTGGATCGTTTTCCCGCTGCCACGTGCAATACGTTCCCGACGACTTTGGTCAATAATAGGTGGATTCCTTCTTTCTTTAGGCGTCATAGAGGCTATGATTACTTCACAACTGTTAAACATATTGTCGTCTAGCGGTAGGTCTTGCACTGCTTTTCCTAGCCCAGGTAGCATGCTCACCATTTCTTTTAGGCTCCCTATTTTTTTAATTTGTTTGATTTGGTTCACCAAGTCTTCCAAGTTAAATTGATTGGTTTTGATTTTTTGTTGTAAACTACGTTGTTGTTCTTCGTTATAAACGGCTTCTGCACGTTCTACAAAGGAAATCACATCCCCCATGCCCAGGATACGGCTGGCCATACGATCAGGATGAAAAAGATCTAGATCCTCCATCTTTTCACCTGTGCTGATGAACTTAATAGGCTTATCTACTACACTACGAATAGAAAGGGCTGCACCTCCACGGGCATCTCCATCTAGTTTGGTAAGTACTACTCCATCAAAATTAAGCTGCTTATTAAAAGCTTGTGCGGTGGTAACCGCGTCTTGGCCTGCCATGGCATCCACTACAAAAAGCGTTGCAGAGGGTTTTAAGTTTTCTTTTAGTATGCGAATCTCTTGCATCATCACCTCATCAATAGCCAAACGACCTGCAGTATCTACAATCACAAGGTCCATGGCTTTGTTTTTAGCTTCTTGAATGGCATTTTGCGCAATCGTATAGGGATTGGTTTCTGCTGGCTCTGTATAAACACTTATATTAAGCCCTGCACCTAGTTTTTTAAGTTGTTCAGCTGCTGCAGGTCTGTAGACGTCACAAGCCACTAAGAGGGGTCTTTTATTTTTCTTTTGGTAGTAATGTGCCAGTTTGCCTGTTAAGGTGGTTTTCCCGGCTCCTTGTAGACCGGCTACTAGTATAACAGCTGGATGACCCGTAAGACGTACTTCACTATGTGTGCCACCCATTAAATCGGTTAAGGCGTCTTGAACCAGTTTTGTAAAGAGCTGACCCGGTGAAACAGATGTAAGCACATTGGTGCCAATGGCTTTTTGTTTAATCGCATCTGTAACTTGCTTGGCTATCTTGTAATGTACGTCTGCCTGAACCAGACTTCTACGGATTTCTTTTATGGTAGCAGCAATGTTTATTTCTGTAATGCGACCTTGCCCTTTTAAGGACTTTATTGCTTTTTCTAGGTTTTTGCTAAGGCTCTGAAACATAAGTATATCTAATTTGTCTGCCTGTTGGTTTACGAAATGGTTTGGTAGTGGAGCGTACTACAATTTTGCTCTTGTAAAATCATTTCAGCACTTGCTTGAATCGCGTCTAAGTCAACTTGCCTAATATACTCAATTTTCTTATTTACCAAGTTGGTGTCGCCCTGTAGGGTAGCTATTGCTAATTCTTGTGCACGATGTATCAGGCTTACTTGACCAAAGATTAGTTGTGCTTCCATCTGATTTTTTACCTTTTCTAATGCAACAGGGGTGGTATGCTGAATGGTTTTTAATACTTTTATTAAAGCGTTTTCTGCTAATTCGAATGGAATGTTTTGGGGTAAACTACCACTAAGTACCAATAGACCAGGGTCGAATGACTCTGTGGTATAGCCATCTATTTTGGTGTAAAGGGCTTGTTTTTCTACCAGGTTGGCATGTAGCAAAGCGGACTTTCCTTCGCTGAGTAAGTGGCATACTACTTCTGCTGCATAGTAGCCAGGCATGCCTTTTCCTGGCATATGGTAGGCTTTATACAAAATAGGAAAGGGGACATCCCCCTGAACTACTTTTCGTCTAGGGAATACTTGCTCAGGTTCTTGCGGTAAAGCTCTATGGTAAGCAGGGCCAGCTGGAATGGGTTCAAACCATTTTTTACACAATGCAGCTACTTGTGTGCTGGTTACCTTACCCGCAACTACTAAAATCGCATGGTTGGGTCTATAGAATTTGTAAAAAAAGGCTTTGACCTCATCCATAGTAGCATTTTCTATGTGGCTTACTGATTGACCAATGGTGGGCCATTTGTAAGGATGGGTCGTATAGGCTAGATCGGTCAAATGGTGCCATGCATCACCATAGGGTTGGTTGAGGTAATGTTCTTTAAACTCTTCCACTACTACCTTGCGTTGTACTTCAAGTGATTTTTCGTTAAATGCAAGCCCAAGCATGCGATCGGATTCAAGCCAAAAAGCTGTTTCTAGGTTAACAGCAGGTAGGGAACAATAATAATTGGTTAAGTCTGTAGTCGTATAGGCATTGTTGTCACCGCCTACTTGTTGTAAAGGGGTATCGTAAACAGGAATATGACAGGAGCCGCCAAACATTAAATGTTCAAATAGGTGGGCAAAACCTGTTTTTAAAGGGTGTTCATCTCGGGCACCTACATCATACATTAGGTTCATTACCGCAATGTGGCTGGTTGGATCTTCGTGCACAATAACTTGTAGGCCATTAGATAAAGTAAATTTTTCAAAATGAATCATTGTAGGTATAGGGTCAAATAAAAACAAATTGTTATAGCGTATTCCATTCGGTAAGGGGGGTGGTTACATGCACCATGCCATGAAAAGACTGATAGACACGCCCAACCAATTGAATATGGCTAAAACAGCCATCAGATAATCGCCTAAAGGTTACTTGCAGTTTGCCACCTTTAGTGCGTACGGTTATGGGGCTGTTTAATCCATGATAAGCACTGGTAACCAGTGCACTAGCAACAACCCCTGTGCCACAAGATAAGGGTTCTGTTTCCAATCCACACTCACATGTGCGGACTACAATCGTATCTTTTTCAACTAGTTGTACAAAATTAAGATTAATGCCTTCTTTTTCAAATGGGTGCATATTTCTCCTTGGAAAACCAACTACTTGCATATTGACCTCCTGAATCGCATCTACCATCTCTACATAATGGCGTGTACCATTGTCTAGGAAATAGCCGTTCTCTAGTGGTTGGATGACAGCTATATCCTGTAAGGTTAAGTGAACCAGGTCATTAGCTATATAACCTGTGTGTAAGCCATCTATAGCCATAAAGTGGGCTTTTTGATCTATGATGCCTAGTTGCTGTGCATAGTGAATCGCTGATCGGCTGCCATTTCCACACAGTCCACCCCCTTGGCTGCCGTCTGCATTGTAGTGCAATAGGGAAAAATCGCAACCTGCTTTTTGTTCAATGGTAATGATGCCATCTGCACCAATACCAAATTGTCGATGGCATAGCTGTTGGGTTACAATAGGGTCATATGTATAATGCTGATCTTCTAAATTATTTATGATAATAAAATCATTTCCAGCAGCTTGGTATTTGGCAAATTTAAGTTGTATGGAGACCATTTACATGGGTTAAAACAGGTATACAAAAGCCTTTCCAGATCAATATTCTAATCTGTACTAATATAATACATTTACCCCTAAGAATGAATATCAATCATTTATAGCTAGCCCCTGGTTGTGCAGGAATATCCAACTTATGGAGTAAAAAACTATGAAATGTAGATATTTTTTTTAAAATATAAGGCGCTTATAGTCTTTCTTTTTGCTTGATAAAAAGTAATCCTTGTGAAAAAATTATTATTATGTTTAATAATCAATACAATTAACTCCTTAAGTGTCATGCACTTTAACGTACAGGATGCGCAGGGGTAATCTGTCTATTATTTTGAGGCTATTTAGATAAGCATAGTAGCGTGGTGATGCATCTTTGGTCAGATGGATAGATGATGCACTTGTGCATCATAATCTTTGACTGTGTTGTAAAAAATGCTTATCATGGTCTGCATTTTCAGATTTGCTTTATAGTTTTTATATTATATTGTTTATGTTATCATTCCAAGCTTTATTTCTTACCCTTATAGTCGTCTCTTTTTTCTTATTGCGCGCTTCTTATGCACGTGAAAAGCTCATCAAGCTTAAGCCGAGTAATGCTGTAATTGGCTATACCGGTTGTTATGTGATCATCACTACTGCGGTATTAAGCTATATAGGTAAGGGTTTGATCTATTGGTATACCCTCCAATTCGCTGCAGGTGTTTGGCTGATAGGTTATGCCATTGTTTCTAAGAAAGAAGTGCCAGCTTGGGAAGTGACGCGATTTTGGCTAATAGGTGCTCTATTTTGCCTACCCATTAATTTACTTTGGCATTGGTGGCGTCTAACCGATTATCCATTTTTATTAAAATTATCTCTAGCGCATTGCTCTGTAATCCTATCTGCCTTTCCCTGGCCTTTAGGGATGGCTATTTTAGCAGTTATGTTGTGGGCCATTATATATGTCTTTTATTCTGTGGATCATGTGATCGAATTGACGGATGATATGATTGCTCTACTTGGGTTTAGCATATTGATTTTTACCATGATTATTTACGTTAAAGTCCAAATAGCTGATTACCGAGCCCACAATCGTCACTTAAAGCATAAAGCTAAGTTGAAACGAGCGCAAGATTATACATTCAAGCTAAAGCAAATTAGGCGTCATCTACATCTTAATGCTACGGAGGATTATTCAGAAAGGGATATGACTTTTTTGCAGAAAGTAGTGGAAGAAGTGATGGAATCCCCTTTGTTTTTAGAAGATGAGCCCCTGTATAAGGAGAATTTGGGTACTATTGTGCATAAGTTTTCTGCATGGTCTATCTTTTTAAGACATTATACTCAATCTAAAATACATTTACCATTGCTACCCACTGAAATAGTTCTAGGTGCATTATTCCAGGAAGTAGAAGTGGCTTTAAGCGGCTCAAGCGACGCTGCGCCAAAGCTGATCATAGCACCAAAAAATCTTGATTTGACTACTAAGGTCATATGTGATGTGCGCCAGGTTACCCATTTATTGGTAGCTGTTATTTTGCGTACTGCTCACGTAAGTCAAGGTGCATCTATACGCATTCAACTCCATACCACGCAGTTAAAATATCATAAATATGCCCCTATTAAGAAACAACGTTTCCCCGACATTACCTTTCCAGCCATAGCTTTAGTAGTGAGCAGTGCGGAGGTACCATTGGCCACACTACCTTCAGTGCATACGCATTATGAGGATATTACAGAGGGAAGAGAACTCATAGGCACACTTAATGAGGTTATTTCAGAAAGTGTAAATGTGCAAAAGCAGCCCATAGAAAGGATGGTGCGGGCCCATTATGGTTATCTCCAATTTCCTGCTTCTAAACAAAAGGCTATCTTATTGGTTTTGCCTTGCCAGGTAACCGCCGTTCGCGATGAGATGCTCGCCAATATAACGGTTGCAAATAGGCTTATCAACAGAAGTGAAATAGATGCTTCCATGGTAGTATTAAGAAAATTTAATGATTATGTATGCAAAATGTGTAATATCCATATAGGTGTGCTGGATGAAATATTTCTATTGCTCAGGCGTTGCTATGCCTTTAAGCGTCATCTGTCGGGCGAATTGTTCTATGTTCGTGCGGTAGGTATTGCACGTTTGGTAACAGATTGGGTAGCTTATGTACCTGAACCCATCTATGCTGCTTTGTTGTATGATTTAGTAGTCTATGCCGACTTGCCGCTTTCATATATTAAGGCGAATTATAGCCTAGATATTTTTTCTTTTGTACAATCTATTGTATCTATAGGTGACCGTCGAGACATAGAGCCATCTGGCCTCTATGTCGATAATCAGCGGAATAAGGTGGTGAACAGAGATCAGCTTTTTGTGCTTTGTATTAAATTGGCTGAGCGGCTGTATGACTTACGACATGCTTATGGTTATGCCCATAAGTTACAGGTGTCCGATATGGCCAAAGAGACGCTTACAGTAGATATTTGCTTGGCAAAGAAATATTTGGATGGCGACATAGTAGAGCTCTTGGAAACGGCCGCCCAAGAGGCATTGCAGATGTGCTTTGAAAAAGGATGAAGAGGCGGTAACCAAGTGAAAAGTAAGACCAAAAATACCTATTTTCGTCTCTCTATTCACGACATTGGTTTTGGTAAGGCAATTTTATTTTTACTTTCTTTCTTATAAAAAAATAAGCAAAAAATCAATCCATCGGCAAAAAGTCGCTGAGGTTATCATCTGACAGATGGAAAAAGAGTGACTTGAACGTACGACGACAGATACGTTTCCGTGCCTACCATTAAATGTTTATAATTTCTTTTAACTGGTTTAGATAAAAACATTCTTTTTCTCTCATAATCAATCGTTCTTCTGGTTTATGATCATTATAGGCCAAGAGGTGTAATAGACCATGTACGATTACTGTATAGAGTTCTTCTATCATTTTTCGGTTATATATCTTTGCATTCTCACGGACCCGTTCAATGCTTATATAGATATCCCCCCAGATGGTTGTGGGCTTCGTGGCGTATGGAAAGGTAATCACATCTGTTAACGTATCATGACCTAAATAGGTTAAGTTTTTAGCATGCAAATAGTGATCCGTACAAAAAATAAAGTTAAGCTGTTCTAGTGTATATCCTTCTTGCTGGATAACCTTTTGTAGCCAAGTAGAAATTTTTCTTTTTTGTTTTAATCTAAAGTTAATTTTTTCTGAGAAATAATAAATATTCATTTTGATCTTATTATCTTGTCATACCAAGCGGTTCGGTAAATCTTTTGCATCTCACCTATTTGGCCGTAAATTACGGCTTATTCTGTTAAATATAGATACCATATGTCTACCCAAGATCTGTTGATACCTATTGTCTCTCAATCCAGTCATTGGCCCATTACTCTACTTCATAAACAGCATAAAGCTTTTTTGCGGGAAGTAGTGGATAAAAGCTTTAAATCTTTGTGTGCACGCCATTCTACAGATGCAGCGCTTTACCGGGTATTGGAACAGACTACTTCTAGGGAATTGGCAAGAATAGCATCAGATCCATGGGCCTGTGATCCTAAAGATGACCGACGCTTTTGGGAGGCCATGTCCGATTCTATTGCCAGTAAAGTGGCAGCCACTAAGTTATTACAACAGGTTATAGAACGTTACGTAAAGGAGATTTGTAGTTACTTTAGTGTGCGCCACTATAGGTTTATAGCTACAATGACCCACCATACCTTTATTAATCTACTCAAGCCTGCTTGTTTTGGCTCCGGAGTAGAACGTTGGACTTTTCGCTACCAAAGGTTACAAGAAAAGTTTCATTTGATGGGTCAAACAGATATGCTTCGTGCATTGGCCCAAATCGGCACGCTTGTTCTAGTTCCTACACATACCAGTAATTGGGATTCTGTGGTAGTAGGATTGGCTATGAAACAATTAGGCTTGCCTCCTTTGACCTGGGGTGCCGGCTTGAATTTGTTTAATCATAAAGGGTTTCGTTATATTTTTAATAAGCTAGGCACCTATAAGGTAGATCGTCGTAAAAAGATGATACCCTACTTACAAGTACAGAAAGATTATGCCTGCCTGATACTGGAATGGGGCTGCCATATGCTATTTTATCCAGGTGGGACCCGTAGCCGCTCAGGTGCCTTAGAGTCCGATTTGAAATTAGGCTTCTTGGGTACCCCGTTTGATGCACAGGCAAATAACTTTCACAACCACGGGCCTGGTGCGAAGAAACTTTTTATTGTACCCATAGTACTCAACTACCATTGTGTTTTAGAGGCCTATCAATTGATACGTGAATCAGTTCAAGTAGAAGGTTCCGGGGCTGTTCTGGCGCAGCAAGGTTGTTGTTATACGAACCTTTTATTCAGCAAAAATATATTGTTTAAAGGCTCAGAAATATTTATTAGTATAGGTAGCCCTTTAGATGTTATGGGGAATAGGGTAGACAAGGAGGGCCGTAGTTATGATGCACAAGGTCAAGTCATAGATTTATATCAACAGTTTCTTGATCTTCCTATACAAACAGTTACTAGGAAACGTTCAGATGACTATGTACGAGCCCTTAGTCATAAAATTGTAGCAGCCTATCATCGTATAAATCCCGTATTAAGCAGCCATCTAGTAGCCTTTGTAGCCTATGAGTTGGCACAAAAAAGAGCGAGTTTTTCAATGGGTTTGAGGGATATCATCATTCCCCATGCTGATTTTATGGTAGCGTTTGCGCATACCTATAAAGCGTTACAACAGCTTTATATAGCGAAAAAAATAGATTTTAGCCCGATTGTACGGGATGGCTCGTTGGATGCGATTGCCCAAGATGGATGGACTAAATTAGGGAGCTATCATGCCCAGGCTCCATTAGTGGTAATGGAAGGTGGCGATTTGCTGATTCAAGATCTTTTGACATTATATTATTACCATAATAGACTAACTGGCTATGGCTTCGAAGCAATTGAATAAAATGGTAGCGGTTTTAGGAGCTGGCAAGTTTGGCACTGCCATTGCCAATATAGTGGCACCTAATGCGCATCGTGTATTTTTATATACGCATAAATCGGAACAGGCTTTTGCTGCGCAAAGCAGTCGCAGTGTTGCGGATCAGCTACTCGCAGCTAATGTGGTCGTTACGAATGATTGGGTAATGGTCTTGCGCACCTGTTCTGTTATTTTTCCAGTAGTACCTGCTGCTAAATTTCGTGGATTGATGCGACAGATCGCTGCAGCGCTTAGACCAGACCATATCCTGATACATGGCACCAAAGGATTGGATTTTTCTCAAGATGGTCGATTGCCTAACCATCATGGGGTTACTATGAGTGGCGTAATGCTGGAAGAGACGGTGGTAAAACAGGTTGGTTGTTTAGCTGGTCCTAATTTGTCCGCGGAGTTGGCGCAAAAGTATCCTGCTGTTACCGTCATTGCCAGTGCTAGTCAAAAGGTGTTAACGGTAGGTGCACAACTTTTAACCAATGATTGGTTTTATGTCTACCTGGCTCCTGATTTGCTCAGTGTGGAAGTATGTAGTGTGTTAAAAAATATTTTTGCCATTGGTGCTGGTATCATAGGAGGCATGGGTTATCCATCTAATACCTATGCTTTTTTCATAACCATGGCCATCTCAGAAATGCGTTACATCATGACCACAATGCGCATCAGCAAAAGTGCCTTATTAGGGCCAGCAGGTCTAGGAGATTTAATCGCCACTTGTGGCAGCACGGCTAGTAGAAATTATACCATTGGTTATCGGTTGGCTAAAGGTGAAACATTAGCCGATATCTTACGTACAACCAATGAGGTTGCCGAAGGGGTGCAGACGGTTAAAGCCATGCACCAACTGATGCAGTCTTATGGGAAACAGGCACCTATAACAGCAGCCATTTATCGCATGCTTTTTGAGGAACTGCCCGTGCAGCAAGGGTTTAATGATTGGTTGGGTGGCTGAAGAGAGAAGCGTAAGGTATGCGCACACCTTTTTCCTTGTTATTTGCTTGAGAAACTTGTTTTTTCTATTTTTGTAGGGGAGGTAATATTTTTCTCTTGCTATCCTACGGATGTGGCGGAATAGGTAGACGCGCTAGACTTAGGATCTAGTACCGCAAGGTGTGGGGGTTCGAGTCCCTTCATCCGTACTGTATATATATGTTAAAACATTCGTTTTTTAGCTTTTAAATCTCTTGTACCTTGGATATCCAGTTTAATAAAATTAATCCTAATTATGGGGTTATTGTCATTACGTTATATGAACCTGATTATAAGTCATTTGTAGATAAGCAGCTGAAGCATTATGCGCAGCATGTTCGTTTGAAAGGTTTCAGATTGGGGGCTGTTCCTGCAGATCTTATTAAAAAGATGTATGGTCTTTCTATTCTTGCTGAGGAGCTAGATAAAGTGGCTGGAGCTGCTTTAAAGGATTACATTACCCAATCGTCTATTCCCATTTTTATAGAGCCACTTTGCACGACCCCTGCTAAAACGATGGATCTTCAAAATCAACATACGTTTACCTTCTCTTATGAAGTTGGGTTAATGGAAGAGCGTTCTATTGTATTAGGTCCTGATATTTTTGTTACTGAGTTTGAAATAGATCGTGTTGAGTCTAAGTTGGTGGATGAGTTTTTAATAGGGTTGCAACTTGTGCATGGTCAATCTGTTCAGCTTGAAGCGAGTGCACTAGACGCTATATTACAGGGTACACTTATAGATAGTACCGAGGCAGTTGGTCTGGATATTCGTATTGCTATCATGCATATTCCTGAGCATTTACGTGCACCATTTATAGGGCTTCGTGTGGGTGATAAGGTGATGGTCACAGAGGAAATGTTGGAGGGGCATTTTTCTGCCCTTTTAGGTATAAGTTTTGGTCAGCTTGCTACCTTTAAAAGATGTCCGTCTGCTTGGCCAGCTATTTTTACGGTTGGTAGCATCCTTCGTGTTGCCCCAGCGCCTATTGAGCCTGAGCTTTTTGATCGTGTATTAGGCAAAGGAGTTGCTGGTTCTGAAAGTGAGTTTAGAGAGGCTATTGGTAAAATTATCTTATTCGACAAACGTACAGAAGCGCGTCATGCCTTCTATGCGCAGCTACGAGAGGCGTTTTGTAAGCATAACGTAGTTAACCTGCCAGAGGATTATCTTAAAAGATGGCTTTTCTTCAATAATCCAGAGGCTACGCTTAAAGAGGTAGAAGACTACTATCATGCCCATGAAGAAAGCTTAAAATGGGAAATCCTCTTAGGCAGTATAGTGCGTCAGAATGGCTTAGCTGTTACGTCATCGGATGTAGTAGATGAGACCAAACGCGCATATCTTGATTATGCCCATAACAATGGTTTACAAATCGACACCAGTGATGCTGCTATTCATGCAGGTGCTCTTTCTTTTCTACAGGGTAATGAAGGGAGTAAATATTATTCCAAATTGCATAATCAGTTGAGTAGAGATAAGGCTATAAATTTTATAAAAGAACAAATAACTGTAGTAACTGAAACGGTTACGGCTGAAGCATTTGATGCAAGAAGATAGTTTATGGATCTTGTGCTTTTTATCCATGCTCCATTGAATGGATAATTCGTATCTGTTCATATTACTGGTTAATGATGAACTTTATCCCACTGTTTTATCAAACAAAAAGTAAAAAAATGCCTTACTAACCATGGCGTGAATAGACCCTTTTTAATAGCCTTTAATGCGCAATCATTTGGGCATCTCTTTAACGGTTCTTTGCACACCTCACTTAGGCTTCCCTTCAATCCATACGAGTCCTAAAGCAAACGAAACCACCATAGAACAGTTTGTGAAAATATACAGGCTTATTGACCTTATAAAAAACTTCAAAACCTGAATTAAATAATTAAATTATTTAAACTTAATATCAGTCGAAACTTAATGCTACATTTTTATTGTAACAACTCTTACGAATCACACAACTGATAATAATTCTTTATTCTTTTATGGAATGCCCTAAGTTTAGATTGCAAAGTATAGTGGTTTGTTCGAGCAACACAGCTGTCAATAGAAGCTAAGGGATCCCAAGCAGACCTAGGTGTAGCTATAAATCATGCAGCATCACTCTGAGGTAATGCCCAATTTATAAACTTTTCAACGTATTGAAGGATAACTTCAATGCGTTGGTTTAGATCAAATAGATGCAATATACCCAGCCAATTTTCTATAGGATGGGATATAAATGTCTCATGATTAAGCTTATAAATTAATGATGTGATGCATCATTGGCATCGAATAATCCTTTTTCCTTTAATAGTTCCCACCAAGGTGCAATGGATAAGGGGAAAATGCTGCTTCCGTATGGATCTCTATCCATATAAGAGGTGGTTGTTTGCCCATCTAGATGTACATTGGACTTAAGGTTAGGCAGCTTGTTACAAGAGGTATAGAGTAACTGTATGAATAGCCAGACCATACTATAAAGCATAGGATTATTCCTTGGCTAGATGAATCTTTGACCTAAAAAAACTACCATACAAAAAGTTACATTGACAGCTATGCAGGTCAAAATAAATAGACAGCTGCTTAGTTTATTTAAAACTGTTTAAAAATCCTAATAGTAGGGGTGCTAAGCTGGGATATCAGGCTGTTTATCATCATCCTTTAAGCAATAGCTGGGTAGCGTAGTGGGTCCACTTGATGCATCATCATATATATTTTACCCATTACTTCTTCTATATTAGGTTTAGAAAAATAGTTGCCATCATCTCCATAGGCGGGGCGATGGGGTTGGCTACTAATGGTTATGGGTGGCGCATCCAACATGGCATAGCCATGTTGTGTTTCCAAGACTTGTTGCATCATATAGGCGGTCGTACCACCTGGCACATCTTCATCTGCAAAAACAATGCGATTGGTTTTAGCTAGTGATTGTACAATAGTATGATGCACATCAAAAGGTAATAAGGTTTGTACATCAATGACTTCACATGCAATACCTAAAGCAGAAAGCCTGTCTGCTGCAGCACAAACAATACGACACATTGCACCATAGGTTACAATGGTCACATCGTTGCCTACACGTAGTAGCTCGGGCACACCTATAGGTATGGTCATGGTTGCCACATTACTAGGCATAGGCTCCTTTAAGCGGTAACCATTTAAACACTCAATGATTAAGGCAATATCATCGGATTGCATCATCGTATTATAGAAACCGGCTGCTTGGGTCATATTACGCGGTAAAAGTAGATAGATACCCCTGATGGCATGCATAATGCTCGATATATAGGAACCGGCGTGCCAAATGCCTTCTAAGCGATGACCTCTTGTCCGAATGATCATAGGTGCTTTTTGACCTCCTTTGGTTCTATAATGTAGGGTGGCTAAATCATCTTCTATAATTTGAAGGGCATAAGGCAGATAGTCCAAATACTGTATTTCAACGATGGGCCTTAGTCCACGCATAGCAGCACCAATACCTTGACCAATCATGGTGCATTCTCGAATGCTGGTATCTGTCACACGTAATGGCCCATATAACGCTTGCAGATCTGCAAAACCTTGGTTTACATCACCTATTTTGCCTAAATCTTGTCCAATAGCGAATACGCGTCCATCACGTTCTAATAATGATTTGAAACAACTGCATAGGATTTCTCTCCCATCTACTTGCTCAGGGTTTTCTATATAAGTAGGTGGATGCCCTTTTATACCTAAAGCAGCATACCTAGAGCTGCTATAAAGATGGCTGCTAAATCTTTTTTCATTGTCCCTTCTATTTTTATGCCACCAAGCCAGTATACCCTTTTTATGCATATAAGGTACTTCCCGTAAGGTATAGAGGGCTTGCGTGGCTGCTTGGGTGGTATCTAAGTGACGGGGGTGTGGTAGGGTAGCTAGTGCATCCATAATGGTTGGAAGCGCATTATGGCCTGCTGCCTCTTTGGGCCATACGATATCATTTAACAAATTCAACAACGCTTGTCTTTCTTGATGGTTTTCATCTATTAATGCCTGCCAGGCTTTTTGTTGCGCTGATTTTACTTTTTCATCTGCTGCTAAAGCAATTTGTTTGAGTTTGTCTTGCGTGGCTATGCCACTTGTTACCATCCATGCTGCCATCTTGGGTAGGCAATCATATGCCTTTTCCCATCTTAATCGTTCTACTGACTTATAACGTTCGTGAGACCCGGAGGTAGAATGACCTTGTGGCTGCGTGAGTTCTTTCACGTGAATCAGTACAGGAACATGTTCCGTTCTACAGATGGCGACTGCTTGCTGATAGGTGCTACATAAGTCTAAATAGTCCCATCCCTTCGTAACAAATATGGCATAACCAGGTTGTCGCTTGGTCCGTTTAAAGCCTGCTAGAACGGCAGAAATATCTCCCTTGGTGGTATGATACGATTGGGGTACAGAGATACCATATCCATCATCCCAAATGGAAATACACATGGGTACTTGCAAAACCCCTCCTGCATTAATGGTTTCAAAAAACATACCCTCCGAGGTACTAGCGTCGCCAATTGTTCCAAAAGCAACTTCATTCCCTTGATTAGAGAAATTTTTTTGCATGCCTTGAAAGGCAGTAGCACGATAGAGTTTAGAAGCATAGGCTAGTCCCAATAGTCTGGGCATTTGTGCACCCGTACAGGATAGGTCTGCTGAGACATTTTTACTGGTTAGTTGATTGAGCCAATTGCCCGCTGGGTCTATAAATCTGGTTGCAAAGTGGCTGTTCATCATTCTCCCCCCAGAAGCTGGGTCTGCCTCTATAGAGGCGTGTGCATATAATTGGGCAAAGTATTGTTGCCAGGTTAACGCACCAATGGCAACCATAAAGGTTTGGTCTCTGTAGTAACCAGCGCGCCAATCTCCAGCTTGGAAATATTTAGCCATAGCGAGTTGCGCAACCTCTTTACCATCTCCAAAAATCCCAAATTTGGCCTTGCCTGCAAAAACCTCTTTGCGTGCCAATAGACTTGCTGCTCTGCTTTCGCAGGCTATGCGGTAGTCAGTCAATGCTTCAGTAGGCGTAATGGATAAGGGTTTAAACATATGCTTGTTACAATCGCTACGCTAGATGATCAATGCTCTATTTCATGGGTAAATTTAAATGCTTTTTAATTCATTACCTATAACGATTAGATCTTTTTTGCGCGCTCATCACAAGGTGTTATTGGGTAGCCAGATAGGGCTGTAACCTATATAAGAGGGCTTCCATAGGGTAAAGCATTCACCTAGGATAGATGAGCACTGACTATTTGTCAGTATTTGGCTAGCTATACTTGATAGATTCCATGCATCAAGCTGTTTGGCATGAAATATGCTGTAATGCAGATCAGATTAAAGTCCGTGCAGTCAGATTATATGGTGTACGTTTTAATTGAGATGTATACGATCAACTATTATTATAAAATATACGTTATGAGCAAAGTTCATATAAAACCATTGGCTGATCGGGTGCTAGTAGAACCTGCAGCAGCGGAAGAGAAAACAGTAGGCGGGATTATTATTCCTGATAGTGCTAAAGAAAAACCTCAAAAAGGTGAAATTATTGCAGTAGGCCCAGGAAAGAAGGATGAACCTATGACCGTTAAAGTAGGGGATAAGGTGCTTTATGGGCAATATAGTGGTACGGAGTTACAAATAGATGGTAAGCTCTATCTTATTATGAAAGAATCTGATATTTATGCCATTGCTTAGTAGCATGGCAATAGTGAGTCAGTTCTTATAACCTTAAAATAATGTACTATGGCAAAGAATATAATTTTTGATGCAGAAGCAAGAGAAAAATTGAAGAGAGGGATTGATACCATGGCCAATGCTGTGAAGATTACGTTAGGTCCAAAAGGTAGAAATGTCATTGTAGATAAAAAGTTTGGTGCTCCTAGTGTTACTAAAGATGGTGTATCGGTGGCAAAAGAAATTAGCCTTAAAGACCCTGTAGAAAACATGGGTGCACAGCTCGTCAAGGAAGTAGCATCTAAAACAGCAGATAGTGCTGGAGATGGTACGACTACTGCTACCCTCTTGGCACAGTCTATTTTTACACATGGCATTAAAAATGTCGCAGCAGGTGCCAAGCCTATGGGTATCAAACGTGGCATAGACAAAGGGGTAGAAGCAGTGGTTAAAAAGTTGCAAGAGATTTCTAAGAAGATTCACAACTCCAAAGAAATAGAACAGGTAGCCACTATTTCCGCTAATAGCGATAGCAAAATCGGTAAAATGATGGCAGATGCTATGGATAAAGTGGGTAAAGATGGTGTGATTACCGTAGAAGAGGCGAAGGGTACGGAAACAGAAGTTAAAGTAGTGGAGGGAATGGAGTTTGATCGAGGCTATCTATCTCCTTATTTTGCCACTAATACAGAAAAAATGGAAGTAGAGCTTTCCAATCCTTATATCCTCATTTGTGATAAGAAGATTTCTGTAATGAAAGATCTGTTACCTATTCTAGAGGCGGTTTCTCAAAGTGGACGACCGTTGGTGATGATTGCTGAAGATGTAGATGGGGAAGCATTGGCTACACTGGTTGTAAATAAAATCCGAGGTGTATTGCGTGTGGCTGCTGTAAAGGCACCTGGATTTGGCGATAGAAGAAAAGCGATGTTGGAGGATATTGCTGTGCTTACAGGGGGTACCGTAATTTCTGAAGAAAAGGGTTGTAAGCTTGAAGCCGCTACTTTACAGTGCTTAGGTACAGCAGAAAAAGTTAATATCGATAAAGACCATACCGTTATTGTGCATGGTGGGGGCCAGAAGAAGGATATCGAAGCTAGAGTGGCTCAGATTAAGGCGCAAGTAGCCCATGCTACTTCTGAATACGATAAAGAAAAACTGCAAGAACGATTGGCAAAGTTAGCTGGTGGTGTGGCGATTCTATATATTGGCGCAGCTACAGAGGTAGAAATGAAGGAGAAAAAAGACCGTGTAGAGGATGCATTGCATGCTACAAGAGCAGCGGTACAAGAGGGTATTGTTCCAGGTGGGGGCGTTGCCTTGTTACGTGTAGCTACATCTGGGGTATTAGATGCTATAGCGGTAGAGAATGAAGACGAGCGGACTGGTATCAATATTTTAAAGCTTGCATTAGAGTCTCCTTTAAGGACTATTGTGGAAAATGCAGGTGGTGAGGCATCTGTAGTGGTACAACGTGTCAAAGAAGGTAAAGAATCGTTTGGATATAATGCTCGTACAGATACATTTGAAGATCTCTATGCAGCTGGCATCATTGATCCAACTAAAGTAACTAGACTTGCATTAGAGCATGCGGCTTCTATCGCTTCTCTTTTACTCACTACAGCTTGTGTAGTAGCAGATGATCCTGAGGATGAAAAAGCTGCTCCTATGCCTCAAATGGGTGGTGGAATGGGTGGTATGATGTAACATGTTGAGTAGCCTATTGTTGCAATTAGGTGGTTGGCAACCAGTCAATCACCTAATTGTTTTACCAATTGTAATAAGTTTTCCATTAAGGATTTCAATAGCCATACGCTTACGAAAGTAGGGCATATCATGCTCCGTAAAATTGATTGGAAGATCTCGTGACACGTAGTCAGCAAATTGACATATAAAGACACCGCAATCACTTCCGTTGCTTTGTGCTGGTTCCTTCAAGTAACTACATCTCCATGCTTTTGTATCCTTTTTTGTTGCTTGCTTATTGGCCACTGCATCCGTAAAGAATTGTAGGAGTTTCTTGAGACCACCATCGTTTGCGTTTCCTAGCGAATCATAATACCGAATAGTCTTTTTACGCAAATCAATCACTACTAAACACCAATGGTTGCCTAGATGGATAGGCACAAGCACTATATCATAAGAAAATAGATCTATTTTTTTGATCCAATTCTTCATGGTTTGATAACTTTGGTCTTTTTGGGAAAGTTTTGTGAAAAAATAAGTATTGAATGCATAAACTTTTGGCAGTACGACATTCTCCTGATCTTCTGAGCGTTTATGAATCATACCCATATATGCGTTGATGATATGATCATTAAGCCAACGGGACGCTTTTAAACGGATCAGATCTTCTTGTCTAATCTCTATACCTTCTACATGGGTCAACAGTGTTCCAGGTGGGGCGCTAAAAGCTTGCTCCACTTGGTCAAGCATTTCCTTGCTTAAGGTCATATTTTGTAGAGACAGCGATGATTCGTCTAGTATACAACTATTTCCTGTTTGGTTTTCCCTATTTTCGAGCAGCGGTATGGACTGTATAGCTACTTTTCGTGTTGGTTTACCCGTTAAATCTTTATACGCATTATTTTTATGCGTTGTTGTTGCATTACCTGCGCGATATTTTTTATTGTTTTTAGCTGCATTTGTACATGATTCAGTATATTGAAGCGTTGGTTGTATAGCTGCTTTGCTTGTGGGTGGTGTACTATCCTTGCAAGCTTTGTATCTATTATTTTCATGAGGTCTGCCTGATCTACTTAATAGTTTATTGTTTTTATTTGAATTTGTACATGATGCAGCATGGAGCATGGTAGAGACAACAAAGATCCGCGCAAAGAGAAAATGGAACTTTATACAGTGATGGGTAATCATGAGACAATTATTCGTTAAAAACCTTACCGATCAAAAGTCTATTTGGTTTGTGCTTTTTCATCATCAATAAAATGAAGGGTAGATTGTAGCCATTGTTCTGTTTTTTGCTACCCTTTCCTATTTGGCCTATGTTAATTTTTAATGCATAATTCCCAGGTTTTAAAGTTGGATTAGTGGTTAAAATAGCTTTCCAGTCAGAAAGCTGTATTGGCTTTTTGTTAGCTAGGGCTATACCGAATTCGCTTGTATAAGAGTGATTATTCAATGTGACTGAAATAGATTTAATGAAATATTTGTCTGTTATCCCTGTTGCTTTTAGCATAATAGGATGCGTACTTCCTGCTTGTATGGTCATGTCTTTTAAGGTAAACCTTGGTTCAGCCGGTATAGTATAGCTTTGCGTCAAATGCTCCTTTAAAGTATCTGTTTCGTCTTGGTTTAGGCAATCGTGTTCGTTGTCGGTTGCATAATCGTTTTGCGGTATTTCATTATTGGATACATTTTTCTTGTCGTCTTTGGCTTCATCTTTGATAACATCAATAATGCATTGTACCGATTGTTCTGTTTTTCGGCTACCTTTGCCTTTTTTGCCTATTCTAATATTGAGTAGGTAACGTCTAGCTTGTAGTGCTGGATCAGCCGTTACGGTAATGCACAAACCAGAAGATGGTATGGACGTGCCTTCAAGTTGTTTTACTTGAAATTCCTTTGTGTAGTAGTCTCTATTTTGTTTGGTTGCATTTTTTTTGGGTTTGGCTGCTTTGACTGAAATAGACTTAATAACATATCCTTCTGTCTGGCCAGTTACCTCTAGCATGGTAGATTGCTGCGTACCTGCTTTTATAGAGATATCTTTTAAGCTAAAACTAGGTGGCACATCTACTGGATGCGTTGGTTCCGCATCTGCTTTCAAGCTTTCATCCGGATGAGGGTCTGTCATTTGGTTGGCTGTGGAAGTTGTGGCCTGGTCTGCTTGATCTAGTGGATCTATTTCTGTTGAATGAGTGGTACGATAAGTGTTTTGTGCTTGATTTTTAAGTATATATTTTACCTGATTTTTAGCCGTATTGTTTTTACACGAGCTAGCATTTGCCAAAAGCAGTAGTATCAAAAAACGGCCATACCATGTGATAAGCTTATTAGGGCGTTTGCGAAACTCGATTGTAAATGGCCATGCTGCAGTTTGCCTCTGCCCTTTCAATAGATTTAAGCATCCTGCGGTACCCGACCGCGTTGCTACTAAAAATTGCACCCCCCAAATGGGCTGCGCAAGCGATCTATTAAAGAACATCAACCTATCTATATTTTATAGTGCTTATAAACTGGCTTTTACTATTGAATTTTAATATAAATAAAATAATTTGTTTTGTCAACAGGGCAACAAAAGGGGCGTTTATAATTTTTTAGCTATCTATCACGTAGTTTATAATAATTTTTGATCATAGCAACCTATCAGCATTGCCATTTTATATAAGATTACCTATCTTGAAATTGTTTATTGTTTGATTCTATGAAAAATTTTATTACCAGCTTACAATGGCGCGGTATGGTCCATGATATGGTTCCAGGTACAGCGGAACATCTAGGAAGGGGTATGGCTACAGGATATGTGGGTTTTGATCCTTCTGCGCCTTCTTTACACCTTGGCAATTTGGTGGCCATTATGTTGTTAAAGCACTTTCAAGAGGCGGGTCATAAGCCGATTGCGCTAGTAGGTGGTGCTACAGGTATGATTGGAGATCCCTCTGGGCGTAGTCAAGAACGTCTGTTTTTAACAGAAGAAATATTGCGCTACAATGAAGCGGCTATTGCCAAACAGTTGGAAAAGTTTTTAGATTTCTCTCCTGGACCCAACAAGGCAGTTGTATTAAATAATTTTGATTGGTTTAAAGACATTTCTTTTCTGGGTTTTTTGCGTGAGGTAGGCAAGCACATACCTATTGGGTATATGATGGCCAAGGATAGTGTGAAACAACGTATAGAAACGGGTATTTCTTATACTGAATTTGCCTATCAGCTGTTACAGGGGTATGATTTCTATTACCTCTATCTACATAAAGGTGTAACCCTACAGATGGGTGGCTCTGATCAATGGGGCAATTTAACTACAGGTGTAGAGCTGATTCGTAAAAAAGCGCAATGTCAAGCTTTTGCTATAACTGCTCCCTTGCTGACCCGCTCAGATGGAACAAAGTTTGGGAAGACAGCCTCTGGTAGCAATATATGGCTAGATCCAGCGCAAACCTCCCCTTATGCAATGTATCAGTTTTTATTGAATGCGGGCGATCATGAAGTAGAAAAATTGATTAAAATATTTTCTTGTTGCAAACAAGAGGAGATAGACGCGCTTATTGTGGCTCATCAAGCCAAACCTGAAACGCGACTGTTGCAGCAAACATTAGCTAAACTTGTAACCACTATGGTCCATTCAGAGGAGGCTTGTAGGCAGGCTATGGTCTGCAGCAATATTCTTTTTGACTATACCGATTCAGTAGATGCCCTCTATGTACTCACTGAAGATGATTTACTGCATGTCTGTGCCACTATACCTAAGGTCTACATCACAAGCATTGCCTTAAGCGCAGTGGACAATATAGTCTCTTTATTATCGGTAGCTACAGAAAACCTTATTATGCCTTCTAAGTCAGAAGCCAGACGCATGATCGCTGCACGTGGTATAAAGCTCAATAAGGTATTAATCACCGACCCTTACCAAAAACCCGATTTTACTTTGTTACATAATCGATATCTATTGGTGCAAAAAGGTAAAAAAAATTATTACCTTATTGTTGTTCAATAATTTTTTAAAAAATGATCACTAGGTCTTTCAGCAGTGCGGTATATGGTGTAAATGCTTTTATTATATCCATAGAGGTAAGCATTGTGAGTGGGACCAGCCTATTTATGGTAGGGCTGCCAGATAGTGCCATTAAAGAGAGTCAGCACCGAATAGAGTCGGTATTAAAACAGATTAAATGCACGATGCCTCGGCAGCGTGTAATTGTAAACCTTGCGCCAGCCGATATACGCAAGGAGGGCGCTTCTTATGACTTGCCGATTGCTTTATCTATTTTACATGCCTCAGAACAATATAATTTGTCCCAGCTGTCTGCTTATGTTATTATGGGCGAATTGGCTTTGGATGGCGCCCTAAGACCCGTAAAAGGTGTATTGCCGATTGCTATTGAGGCCCATAAGCATGCATTTAAGGGAATGATTGTGCCAGAAAAGAATGGGCCAGAGGCGGGTATTGTGCGTAAAATAGAGGTCATCACGGTCAATCATATTACAGAAGCGATTGAATTCTTGTCAGGCGAACGTACCATTCATCCAATAGAAGTAGATACCCGTACACTATTTGAAGCGCAATCAGATACATATGCAGTAGATTTTGCAGATGTACAGGGGCAAGCCAATATCAAAAGGGCCTTGGAAATTGCAGCAGCTGGTGGTCATAATGTTATTATGATTGGGCCGCCTGGTGCAGGAAAAACCATGTTGGCCAAACGGTTGCCCTCTATTTTACCCCCTTTTACTTTAGCTGAGACCCTAGAAACCACGAAAATCTATTCTATCATTGGTCGTATGGATAGTCAATATGGCTTATTATCCACAAGACCTTTTCGAGCGCCTCACCATACGATTAGTGATGTAGCGTTGGTAGGAGGAGGGGCTTTTCCCCAGCCGGGTGAGATTTCTTTGGCCCATCATGGTGTTCTTTTCTTAGATGAATTACCAGAATTTAAACGGAGTGTATTGGAAGTCATGCGTCAACCGTTAGAAGATGGTAAAGTAGTGATTTCAAGGGCTAAATTTTCGATTGAATTTCCTGCTAACTTTATGCTTATTGCAAGCATGAACCCTTGTCCTTGTGGGTATTACAACCATCCTGAAAAAGAATGTGTGTGTAGTACGGTGCATGTGCAGCGTTATCTCAATAAGATCAGTGGGCCATTGTTAGATAGGATTGATCTACATGTAGAGGTCGTACCTATCTTATTTGAAGAGTTGACAGCTGCGAAAAAAATGGAAGTGTTCGATGAACTGTGTCAATTCCTAAAAGAGTTATAAATTAAATAATTAACGACTAAAGGTTTTTAGACATGGAAGAGCATATGAACAATGATTACGTTGGTTTAGTAGATTATAAAGATTTGGAGGAAAACATTTTGTCCTCTATCCGTTTAGGTAAGCCATTGACAGGCAAAGGTGGGGCATTAACCCCTCTGATAAAAAAGCTTCTAGAGGCGAGTCTAGAAGGTGAGATGGCCCATCATTTGTCTAGTGAGAGGATAGTAAATAATCGAAGGAATGGTAAAAGTTGTAAAACTTTTCGTACAAGCTCTGGTTCCTTTGACTTGGTAACCCCTAGAGATAGAACAGGTAGTTTCGATCCACAAATAGTTAAAAAGCGTCAAACAAATCTTCATCCTGAACTGGAAACCAAGATTTTAAGCATGTTTTCTAGTGGTATGAGCTATAAGTCTATAGCCGCTCATATTGAAGAAATCTATGATCATAAAGTATCAGCTGCTGAAATATCGGCTATTACAGATAGCTTATTGCCAGTAATAAATGAATGGCGTAACCGTCCTCTTCAATCGGTCTACCCCATAGTTTTTATGGATGGTATGTTTTTTAAGGTTAAAGAAGATGGGAAATGTGTAAGTAAATGTCTGTATACCTTATTAGGCATAGATCAAGAGGGTAAAAAAGAAGTGTTAGGCTTCTATTTATCTGAAAGTGAGGGAGCTAATTTCTGGTTAGGTGTACTCAACGAGCTTAAGGCAAGGGGTGTAGAAGATATCCTTATTGCCTGTGTTGATGGACTAAAAAGCTTCCCTGCAGCCATTAATAACGCTTTTCCCAATGCACAGGTGCAGGTCTGTGTAGTACACCAGATACGCAATTCCATCAAGTATGTAGCTAGCAAAGATGTAAAACGTTTTTTAACTGATTTAAAGCAAGTATATCAAGCTTCAAATAAGGAAGTTGCAGAACATTATCTATTGGAATTAGAAGAAAAATGGGGAGAAAAGTATCCAATGGTTATCAAATCTTGGCAAAACAACTGGGAGCATTTGTCTGGTTACTTTAAATATTCAGATCCTGTCAGAAGGCTAATTTATACGACCAATCCAATAGAAAGCCTCCATAGACAAATTAGACAGTTTACCAAAACAAAAGGGGCATTTACCAGTGTCAATGCTTTGTATAAATCAGTATATTGCGCTATCAAGAAGATGGAGGATAAATGGACTATGCCGCTCAGAAACTGGGCACTGACCATATCTCAGATAGACATCTTTTTTCCTGGAAGAGTCAAATCTGAGTTGACGTGAAGCCCGAAACTGACACAGTTAATTGAACACTTCCAGGATATATAGAAACCATAGAAACAGAAACTGGTTTAACCTGTCTCTACATATTACCTATTGATGGTAAAAAAGTTATGCAATTTAAACGATACCATACCGATGACTTATCTAATAAGGTAGCAGAAACGGATAAAAGTTTAGCTCAAGAACAAGAGCTCATTGGTTTACTGGTAAGCAGCACAACTTTAACTGAACAAAAGGTAAAAGAAACCATTCAGTTTATTAAGAAAGCGCATGGAAGTGTTATACGTAAGTCAGGTGATCCTTATTATACCCATCCTATGGGGGTAGCTAAGATTGTATTAGAGGCTACAAAAGACGATGACACCATTTTGGCTGCTCTATTACATGATGTAGTAGAGGATACAACCGTTACATTAGAGCAAATAGAATTACTATATGGAATGGAAGTGGCTTATATAGTAGACATGGTTACGCATTATAATACTTATGGGTTTCGATGGAAATTAGATAAGTCTGATAATCAAAATATATTGAATCATTGTAAGGACATCCGTGTCGTTCATATTAAACTAGCTGATAGACTGCATAATCTAAGAACTATAGCTGCAAGAAAACTAGAAGACCAAAAAAGAATAGCAAAAGATACTATGGAGTTTTACATTCCATGGTCTAAAAAAAATAATGTTTTAACCTGGGTATCAGAAATGGAAAATATATGTAATCAGATTTTAAATGCTGATCCTTTATGATATTAAACGATTGGTGGTCTTTTGAAAATATTGTGTTCTCTTCAAAAGACCAAACTGATGGTTATAAATCAAAAATATAGTATATATAAGATTAAATATTGACTACCCTTTTTTTAAAGAGAAAGAGCCAACTTGTTCGACTAAATGACTATTTTTGATTTAGCTTATCTACTGCTTTTTGCACTTTAGACCAAGAGAATCCTTCGTACCCTGCTTGGACTCCCGTAGCACCAATAAATTTTGCTCTTATGATTTGGTTTCCATCATCATCTACTAGTATAATACGCTTGACATCTTTTACATTAGTTGATTGCATAGCTTCTTGTATATGTCTTTTTTTATTACCACCACCTGTGGTTTTCGGATCAGAATACGCCATTATAGGTATACCTTTTATCTGATCTTCAGTTAGTCCTATTTGTTTTAGTAATAGTTCATCATATATGGTGCTAAGAGTAGTAATAGCAACTTTATGACCATGTTCTAATAAATTATCTATCAAATTTTTTAGCCCTTCACGATCAATAAAATTACCATTCTTATCAAGAATAGTACCATCAACATCAAAACATACTAAAACTGGATCTTCTTTTACATTTCGATCTTTATTTAAAGATTCTGATCTTATACTGCTAGCAACTGACTCTTCGTTACTTTGTCCTTTCTCAGGGCCCATATTAGACTTATTACTAAACTGACTTCAAGATATGATAATAGGTAAAGCAACTAAATACTTTTTCATGATAGGATAATTTTTAATTTTTTTATAAACACATAAACATCTTCGGATATTCTCACTAATGAATAAGATTATGCAATTTCCAAAAAATATTTATTAAAAAGCAAGTTAATTCACCATGTATTTCAAGTACAAGGCTTAAGATTACGGGATGAATGCATTATTCGTACTGGGGCTTTTGTTTTAGATGTCGTGTAAATATTTTTTAGATTTTATATTTATTTACCCTCAAACTCTTAAAACAAAAGCCCCCCATGAAGGTTATTTTTTAAGTATAACCCATATTTATGGATGGGGTTTGATCAGAAAAACTATCTCATTTTTCATACATACTATGGAACTCTTTCGATTCTACATCTTCTTCTTTTTCATAAAGATCTTCTTCGTAGGATTTTTCCTCAGATTTTCTTTCATAAGCTTCAAAGAATTTATCTAAAAACTCTAAAAAATCTTTAGCAAAAATTTTAGATTTTCCATCAGGGCTGATAGAATATACATAATGTTTATTTGTCTTAGACAAATTGATGTAATATTCGTCACCTTGATCTATTCCTGCTATCAGCCAACATGATTTTATTTGTGATGCCTTCATTTGATGCATTTTACAACGATTTTCAAATCCGCGTTGGATTGATAACATACGCTTAACTTTATCACTAGTATATATATCAGGTCCACGTACATCGAACCCTCCACCATCTATAGATCCGTATTTATTTAAAAATGATATATACTCTTTATCTATACTATCAATTGGGAACATATCTACACTCCTACCTAATTCTGTAATTACAGAAGCTATTTCTATATTAGTTATAGGTAACCCTACTTCAAAATCTTCTTTTTCCAAGAATTTTTTTACTTTTTTATCCAACTGTATACTATCACCTTCAGATACACTAGAGATACCTTCCATTCTAGAAGTAGATTGAACACCTAACTCATCGCCTTTTCCTTCATCCATTTGATTGCGATAGTGTGACATACACCCTAAATGTGTTAAACACATGGATAATAAAACACATACATTATTTATATTAAACATAGAGTAAATTTTTATAGAATTCATGATATAAAAGTTATAATATTATTATTAATTCATCTATAAACTCATTTCCTATTAATTTTATGAGTCTATAATCTAGGAGGACGCCCAACTGGTCTAGGTACATATCCGCTAGCTCTCGCTCTGGCCATCCAGTAAGGCTGAGGGTCCCTATCCACAGTTCTCTTAGGTATATTTGTAAGACTGTCTATAAATCTAGTTTTATAGTTATGAAAGCTTTGCGGTAATTCAATTGTCACATGATTGTTTCTAACCAAGTGGTCTATGTCTATCCTTTCCTCTCCTGTTCCAAAATCGAAATAAGGAGCACCACCTGTTCTTCCTGATCTATTTAAATTGGCTCTCCATATTTCATCAATACCTTGTATATAAAGACCTGTGATCTGAAATTCTGCCGTATCATTTTCCCTGTTGTATCTAAGATTCCAAAATAAACGTGGATGTATCAAACCTTCTCCATCTCTAAGCTGATGAAAATATGCTATTTTTTGCTCAACGGACATATCCCTACTTTGTTTACATCTGAGCCAATTAGAAAACACAAACATGAAATGTTCTTTCATATCAGTAAAATCAATGTGATGATCTAAAAAACCGTCATTACGTAATCTTCCAAGTTTCCCTCTTACCTCATGGATCATTGGCTGATTCTCTTCTCTTACTGTAATAGGATCGCCTTCTTGAATGTTTCTTTCTCTTCTTTCTAATAGATTTTCTCTTAATAGATCTTCTCTTTCAAGGTGAATATTTAACTTCTTCGCTCCAAAAGAGCTACAAGATTGTAAAAATAAACCGGTATATAGTAATATTAATTTACTTCGTGACGTCATAGACATTTTATTTACATTTTTCACTAAAATATACAAACTAACTGAGACCGTTGCAATAGACCTTTAAGATTTATTAAAAAACCGACCATTTAGTGGTCATTTGACTAAAAGCCCGGTTTGTCTGATTTTTCTTATAAATATATTGTTAATCAACCAATTTAGGATATAAATGGTTTTTATTTTCCCTTACCAATTTTCCTATAATCATTTGACTATCAATGATTTTATATTTCTATATAATTCATAATTTCTTCTCAATTAATTTTCTTTTTTTAATGTATGTGTTTAGGGAAATATGATTTTTATAATTGAAGAATTTAGCGATTTTTCTAACGGAAAGGCCTAAACTAAGTAATTACGTGAGTTTTGGACTTATCTAATTGATTTACAGGAATTTTAATATGGTATGTTATTGATATTTTTACTAAAAAATCAGCTATTTTACTTGATTTTATTAAGTAATCTACAACATAAAAATATGATAACCAGAATAATTTATATATCAGTATCTTTTATTAGACTATATACAAAATAAATTTTATTAAATATTTTACAATTGATTTTCAAATTAAAAAAACAATCTAATCCAAAACTCACGTTAATTCTATAATTTTCTCTCGATCCACATCAAACTGACTTTTTTGGAGTGTTCCTTTGGGGTTTACTAAGTTTAATTCCATTTGCTTCTTTTGTTCTTAATCTGATAAAATCTCGTTCAAGTTCCCCAAAAAATGAGAATAGTGTAACCATTACTTTTGCATTAAGGTCATGTCGATTAAAATCTAGATGCTGTTTGATAGGACCAGCGGGAGCGAATAGACAGAAAGTTACGGTTTCGATTTAAACCCTACATTTATTCTCCACCCGTGAACAAGATTCTAAACCCTGAAACTAGATACGTCTAGTTGTCTCATTAAACGGTCGTTTTATGAGATACCTGCAATAGCCTCTTAAAATAATTCATTAACTATATCATATTGGCATCTTAAAAAACAAAATGCTAAAAATTCATTATTTTTAGGATATTTGAGAAAGTATGGCAAAGTTAGTCGGATATGTAAGGGTTAGCACCCAAGATCAGGAGGTTCTTCTGCAAGTTGATGCGCTGGAAAAAGCAGGTTGTGCAACAAATATGATTTTTATAGACAAAATCTCAGGGGCTAAATCAGAACGTCCAGGTTTAAAAAAATGCTTAGAAAGTTTAACTGCTGGTGATACCCTATTAGTTTGGCGCTTAGATAGGCTGGGAAGATCTATGCCTCATTTGGTTGGTCTTATCGAAGACTTATGTCAAAAAGGAATTGGATTTAGATCTTTGTGTGACGGAGCTATTGATACCATAACTGCTTCAGGTGAATTAATCTTTAACATCTTTTCTTCTCTAGCGCAGTTTGAACGTCGTCTTATACAGGAGCGAACACGCGCAGGATTAGCAGCAGCAAGAGCGCGTGGTAAAAAAGGTGGCCGAAAAAAAGTATCTTTTACAGATCCTAAGGTATTAATGGCCAAAAACATGCACAAGGATCATGGCATGTCCATTAACGACATCTGTAAAACATTAAAAATTTCCAGAGCAAGCTTTTATCGATATGTTAATATGTCTGATAATAAATAAAATTATTTGCTAAAGATTTAGTTTTAGGTTTTAAATTTTAATCTGTACCACATTTAGTGAGGGTTAAGGCCGATAAGAACATTACCATTTCCTTAACGTGCTTTATTTTCCCTTTTCTGAGGCCACCCATATTAGATGGCTTACTCTATAATGAAACTGATTTAGATCTAGAAGAGCATTACACAGACACACATGGTTATACAGAAATTAATTTTGCAGCTTTCGCTTTATTAGGCCGAACATTTTCACCTCGTATCAGAGGTGTACAGCATCAAAAAATTTATAAAATTGATGAAAAAAAAGACTATGCTAGTTTAGCACCAATGCTCTCATCTGGTGACCATAGGATTCATATTGATTGGATTACTGAACAATGGGACCGGATGGGACAATTTTATGCTTCCCTTGAGCAAGGTCATGCTACAGCATCAATGGCATTGAAAAGATTGTTATCATTTAATAGTAAAAACCATTTCTATCGTGCCAATCGTGAGCTTGGGAGGATTATTAAAACTGAGAATATTTTACTTTATATGTCTGATCCATTACTACGAAAAAAGCGACGGCGTGGGTTACTCAAAGGTGAACAAATACATCAACTTGCTAGAGAAGTAGCCTACGGTAAAAGAGGTAAAATAAAAGCACGTGATTTTCAAGAACAGAAAAATACATGTAGTTGCTTAACATTGATTTTAGCTTGCATTATCTATTGGCAAGCCAGAGAAATTAAACGCGTAATAGAGGAATGTAATCCTAAAGCTGAAAAAATAAATTTGAAATTATTAGAGCACATTAGCCCTATCGGATGGGATAATATTCTGCTATACGGAGAATATGTCATAAATAAAAACCTGGTTAAATAAAAAAAGCCTTAGCATGTATTTACGAACGATTTTGCCTAGTACCCTTATCACATAAAAAAATCTAGACATAGTTGGATATTAGATGCAATTTTGGAGAAAATTGATAGAGAAAGTGTGTAACTAGGGAACTAATCAAAATCTATTGTAAATAAACGTTATGTTGCTCCATTTATCAGGATATTTCTACATAATATGAGACTTTTTTAGTAAAAAATAGAAATTTCTAATAGAAACTAAAATAAATATTTATTTGTAATGTAAAAGAATTTAAATATATTATATTTGTACTTATAAATACATTTAAGTAATTATTACAGATTGTTTTTCCAACTATTTAATACTTTTTAGTAAGTTATCTTTATGACAGAAAGACTAAAGCACGACAGCTTAGCAAAAAAAATCCTATCTGATCCAATAGCTGCCCGTGAATTTCTTAGCCATTATTTACCAGAATCGTGTAAATCATTGTTAGATCTAAACACGCTTAAGGTAGAAAAAGAATCGTATGTAGAGAACAATTTAAAGCAAAAATTCAGTGACTTAGTATTCTCTATCAAGACTAAAAATAATGATAAGGCTTTTGTATATGCCTTAGTAGAAGTTGAAGTGAGTCCTAAGTATTGGACGGCATTTAAGTTATGGAAATACATCTTTCTCTTACTAGAAAGGCATAAAACAAAGGAAAAATCAAAGTTACCTTTAGTAATACCAATAGTGCTCTATCACGGTAACAGGTCTTTTAACGTCCCAAGAAATTTATGGGAATTATTTAGTGAACCTAGCCTTGCTAAAGAGTTTATGGGCGGTGATTATCAACTAGTAGATTTGTATGCTATGCCAGATGATGAAATCAAAAAGAAGGCGCATCTAGGCATGATGGAATATTTCATGAAATATATACATACCCGTGATATGATCAAGTTATGGGATGAATTTTTAGAAAACTTTAAATCATGTATTGTCCTAGATAAAGAAAAAGCTTATATTTACATAAGAAGCTTTTTATGGTATAGTGATAGTAAATTACCTGAAGATCGGCAAGCTATTTTAGAAAATATTATCACGAAGCATCTACCTAGTCAAGATACAGAAGATATTATGAGAACTATAGCACAAAAATATAGGGAAGAGGGTATTCGAATAGGAGAAGAAAAAGGTATCCAAATAGGGCAAGAAAAAGGTAAGCTAGAGGGTAAGCTAGAGGGTAAAGAAGAAAGGAATTTAGAGTTTGCGAAGTCCATGCTTTTACGTGGCTACCCTATAGGGGATATTATTGCTCTTACTGGTTTACCTTCTTCTCGTATTCAGGATCTTGTATAGATCTATTTATATCTATCTTCTTCTATACATTCCATGTATCTTGGTTGAAAGATTCCAGTTCTAAAGAAATCATTATTCACCCAATATAGATCTGGATCTTTGGTTTTGGCTAATACCTTTTTGGAGCATAGTTCTGCTATCCCATCGCATGGATATTTCATATTGATGTATATCATAAACCTATTAAACTCATTGAGCTTAAATAATAATTTTTCTTCTTTAAATGAATGTTTACACATTAAATATTTTATGATATTCTTAGCTTTATTTGATAGTTCATCTATGAAAAACTCATCGAATTCTACCTCTGACCTGTAATTAAAAAAAGGGTTATAAACAAACTCCTTCACTTCTTCTAGTTTATATTTTTTACTCATCTTCATTTAAAATTTACTATTTCTTTTGATTTTACTTTTAACGATATGCTGTATTAGATCATTGTTTAGCTTTTCACTATATAGCTCTGCAATAGCTTCTTTATCTTTTTTAGACACCTCTTCCGATTCCACTTGCAGTCTATTGATACGTTCTACAAGTTCTCCCATATCTAAGATGTTTTTGTTTTTAATACTTTCTAGTTGAAAGTATTTTACTGGATCATTTTTGTAAAAATTAGGATTAGATAGCGTTTTATCTATTTTTTTATTTTGAATCTCTAGATTTTTGATCTGTTCTTTGTAGACTGGAATCAGTCTATTATTGGCCTCTTTAGAGGCAATCTTTATCTGATCTGATCTACGCAACTCTCTTTGAATATCTGAGCAAAGGGAATTTAAGCTTTTTGGTGGCTTTGTGCTTAGGAAATTACTACTTCTACCCGTAAAAGAATCTACTTTACCTAATAGATATTTTTCTCTGTAACAGGAAAAAGAACAATATCTTTTAAGCTCTCTAGTACAATCTAAACTAGGAATATAGTCACTTGGATTCAAACTAATGCCACTTATTTTTTCTGATATACCCAGGGCTACTTTACCATATTTCGCATCAGATAGATCTTTGAATAATGATTTACCTTGATTTTTAATAGAATTAGCCTCTTCTACACTCTTTTTTAGTTTTCTCATACTATCAGCCGCATCCTTCATTTGTGCTAAAACATTACTAGAGGTACCTACTTGCTCTTCCATTAACTGAGCTGTTTTTTCTTCTGGAGATAGACCAGGTATCCACTTCTTTAATCCGTTAGGTAGGATTTTGTTTAATCCTGATTTGATAGAAGATCCTATACTTGCTGAAGAAGTTACAGGAATGAACAGGCATAACCAAACTAGACCATATTTTTTACACTTATTCATTTTTCTATTGGTTTAAGGAACACCTTTCTTCTATTATCTATAGTTATTTTTTGTTCATTTTTAACAGATTTAATACCATCTACTACTACTTTGCTGATCTCTCTGATCCAAGAATTACTGCTACTACTAGCTGCTCTACTGAGCAATTTGTTTTGCGCTTGATCAATGAAAGGATGTAAATTTTCTACTAATAGTCCAATCATGTAATCTGAATCATATAAACCAATAGCAACCGGAATAACATTTTTACCAAATTCAGCTGTTTCTAATTTAGCTAGAATTCTCTCTTTTCCAAAAGCAACGATTCCGTATAAAAACGCACCTTTTGGTATTTCTTGACCTTTATAAACAAAAGCTTCTTTGACACGTATTTTAATACTTCTGCCATGTTTGAGTTCCTGCGTGCCATAGACATATCCTGCAGCAAAGCTGTTTTTTACCTTAATATTCCTTTTTCTGCCTTTTCTTTCAAAGGCTACTGGAAAGTAGTTTTTTTCCTGTTTTGGAGTAAAAACTATCTTTTTAACGTTTTGAATTACCTTTTTAGGTTTAATGGTAACTGGTTCGGCTTCTTTAACCGATTCTGATACACCAGACTCTTGTTCAACTGTTGATACATCTTTACTGATATTTTTAGCCATATTTTCAAACAAAGAGCAGCCTACCTTTTCCGATTTCATGCCACCAACACCTTTAATTCTTTGATTGGTTTCTTTAGTAATCGACAAGGGTTCTGCTTTTTCGAGTAGCTTACAAGTTTTAGGTGGAGGGGCTACAAAAAAATCATGCCAACTTTTTGTTTTGCGCACATCTCTGAGCACCACCCAAGTAAAAACCAACAATCCAGCGAGTCCAAAACCTAATTGCTTCTTATCCATAGAAATTAAGGTTCTTTAACCAAACATGGTATACTTAATAATAATCTATTAGGTAGGTTCAAACTTAAATCTCTACGCCCTTTTTTCTCTTCAAAACGAACGATTATACCTGATTTTTCTACCTTGTGTTTGATAACGAAAATCATAGGTATGATATCTCCAGGTGCTACTACCATTCGTTTAGGTTTTAGTTTAATAGGAATAGCGGTTTTGTCTTTGTTGTTGCCTACAAAATATACGCTTCCTACCTTATAGTTATAAGGAGAGCTATTTCTCAACATAAACTTTAAAACAATCTCTTCTCCTGTGCTTACTGCATTACTCAAAAAACAACTTACCTTTTGTTTAGTCTGATGAAAACGTTTAACATTTGGCTGTTCCTGAGATACATATTCTATAGCTTCTGTTAAAGGGTCGGTTAAAGGTTCATCGGTGTCCCATTTCTCTGCTTCTTCTATGTTTTTAACTTTATGCTGGGTAAGATCATACATTGGCTGTATACCTGCATCATAACTAACGGTTCCATAAAATACATCAACCTTTTCATTTTTTTTGCCTTCGTTGGATAAATAAAAGACCGTAATAGTGGTTTTACTGGTCCCAGGATGTTTGGCCTTTATTTCTAAAAACCTACCTTCTTCTTTGGAGACATATTCTTGGTCTCCATTGCCAAAAGAAATCTTCTCAATGGTACCACTGAGTTCCAACAAAGTTGGATATTGATCTGAAACCTTGATATCCAATGCAAAAACAGGAAAATAAGAGATCAAAAATGCTAAAAGGCTACTTTTCTTCATGATTTAAAAAGGTTAGATCGGTAATCATTAAACCATAAGGATTGTTACTACATCTAGCTGTCGATTGCATTTCTAGTGCAATGCCTTGATGGTAACTATGGGTTTTGACTTTCCCTTGTCCAGTTAAAAATTTTAAATCTGTTTGAAAGTAGACCTCTGCTTTATATGGGTGGGATAATGTATCAGTGACGATGCGTTTAACCGTAATTGTTGTTACCCCATTCGATTCTTTATATACTTGAAACAAACTATCATCAGAAAAGAGTTTTTTTAAGGTGACTCTAGAAGCATTATTCATGACCGTCAAGGCTCTTTCAATGTTTTCCTGATAATTGTTTTCACTATGGGCAAAACCATCTTGTATAAAACGCATGGAAAAGTTTTCTACTTCAAACGATTCTCTGCTGTTATTAGTTGGATTCTCTTTTCTTATACCCACATGGGTCCCTTCAAGGGTAGCAAAATAGACCAAATCACTTCTGTTCTGTTTAAATACCAAATAGCCTAAAAAAGCAGACAAACCACCTAAGGATACCAAAAGAAAAACGACTAAAAATCGTAGTAGGTTAATGATATTCCTGTAATGATAGCTGTTTAGCTTATGAATCGATTGAACGGTTGATGACTGATAATCTTTATTATCTAACATATTGTATTGTGTTCATAGTATTCTTTCCCATTAGCTTGCCAAACCAAGTCCTTACACAGTAAGGATTAATATATTGTCTAGTCACTATTCATTTTGTTTTCTCAACTTTTGTAAACTACTAACTCCATAAGCCATAAACTGACTCGTCTTTGCTTCTCCTATCGCAAAAAGGCTATTTCCTACTGTATTGCCTATATATAGGGAGGTAAGCGGACCTACCATAGCATACATCAAGCAAGTAGCGATAGCAGCGCCGATACCATCTGCATTATTAAACTCCAAAGAAATCAATGAATAGTCTAATAAATCAATGGTCACCCCCCACATTAGAAAGGAAATCAGCATATTGAGCCAGTAATTAACTATCCCACTAAAATTTACTGGTAAGAGGCTAGCAGCAATGGCCAAAGGACCTACTTGTAAGGTAAATAGGATCGCCTGATGACGAAATATAGTAGTGGTTAAACCCATTATGCGAGATATCGATTTTAAAGCTTTAGTAGTTAAATTCGAAAAACCATTTTTAATTAGCTGCCAGATACTTATTTCAGGATCTTTTATACTTTCGAAACTATCAGGTTTAACTAGATCGTGCCAATCAAACCCATTCATAATCAAAGCGGTTAATTTGTCTAGCATATGAAAAATATCCAAGTAGAACTGTAAAAGCAGAAAGGTAACAGTTAGTGTTAATAGACTGGTATAACAGGATTTTAATAACTCGACAGTGCTTAAATGATACTGAAAATAATAGACCATTAAACGTACCAACAAGAAAGGCAATAGTAATAACTTAGCTAATCCAACCATCTTGCCAATGGTGATATTTACCATTAGGTTTTGTGCTTCTAGATTAGCTGAAGATGATAAAATACCTTGAAAATGACTAGACATAATATTTTTGTTTAGTATGGTACACCCATTCTGCAATGCCATCTTCTATGTTTTCATGTTTTTTAGCCAATGCAGCAAGTTGGTTTCTTTCTGATGGATGAGAGGTAAGCATAGCATGTTCCCAAAGAGAGGGTTCTACTAGCCACACATGGCTTTGTCCCATCTCTTTAATAAAGATTTCCCTAAAACCGACTGGGCCATTGTGTCTGCGCAGACTGGCATACTTTTGCATGTCTAACGCATTCATACCTAAGAAATCACCTATTTCTTCTCTGCTACATGCTTTTTCATTATATAACAGGATAAAGGTAGCTGCATTGTTTTTAATGGCACTGGCGATCTTAGATGATTTGATCTCCCCGATGTCTTGGGTGATGATGCGAATAGAGGTTTTTGTTTTTCTGCCTTTTCGGTAAAAGGCTTCTATATGCTCTCTAGATGCATCATCTAAGGTGGTCCAACCTTCTTCGATATCTATAAACTTGATGGCATCTGGATGTTTAGATACCATCTCAAAAGCAAAGTCAAATAGAATCTGTACTACCAATGGATAGAGTTTGCTATTGCCTTTAATCGCTTCTAGTTCAAAACAGACTAATCTATGGTCTAATAGGTAGTCTTGTTCCAGGGAGTTAAAGTGATCTTTATGGATACCATGCGCAAATGGCTTTAACACAATAAAAAATTCCTGAAAAGGGAACAACTGTTCCTTTTTAAGATCAATTATATCTTTCCCATTAGCTTGAACTAGTTCTTTTAGGTAGTTATAAAATCCTGTTAAAGTAGGGATGACCGCTTTTGGTAAATCTCTATAATAATCACTAATCCACTGAGAGAGTAAAGATGTTTCTACTTCACTCATGGGATTTTCATTCAAATCTCCCTTCCACATTTTGCCAATCAGTTGAACTAGAAATATAATTTTACTGCTATCTGGCAGGTAGCTACCTGATTCATCAGCTGGGAATAAAAAAGGATTTAAGGATAAAGATTTTTCTGCACTGAGTTCAATATATTTCCCTCCTAAAGCTTCAAATAAATGGCGATAGGTGCCACCACTGTCAATAACAATCACTATATGGCCTGCTTCAAATCGATCTTTAATCATTTTGCCATTAAAAAAGGATTTTCCAGAGCCAGAAGGACCGAAAATAAATGCATTTTGATTATCTAAATCGGTATTAAACGGGTTGAAATAGATCGGTTCTCTATATCTATTGGCTAGCAAAACACCCTCTTTATATCCTGTAAAGGGAGTGGCACTATTCATATGGGCAACTGCTGTTAACAAAGGAATAGGTATACGCCTATAGACTTGATTGCCATTACCTGGTAAAACAGTACAAAATAAGTTAGCGGTATCTATGGTTTCTAAGTAACCCCTCATGCCTATACTTGAAAAAGCAGCTAATACTTGAGCACTATAGTTATTAAGAGTTTCCAAATCAGTTATACCAAAGGGTATCACTAAAAAAGATAAATAAACAATGGGTTCGTTACGCTGGAGAAGGGTTTGTTCAAACTCGGCCATTTCACTACGTATATGTCTGATGTTTTGCAGCTTTCGTTCATCGATTTTAGTAGCCTCACTCCAGGCAAATGAATTAAAATGTTTTTTTAAGAATGCTTCAGAGTCGATCATACGAATAACCCTAGAAATAACATGCGGAAAGTTTAGACTACGCCCAAATCCCTCTGTTAAAGGGGCACAAACTCCTCCATTATGGCCAAACTTATCCAGCACTGTATAACTAGGCTGAGCAGCGCTCTCTATTAAAGATATTACTTGGGCTTTTCTGTTAGCCACCTGTACATATTCTTTATCTTTAACTAAACCACCATATAAGGTGCCTTTAGGATCTTTAAAGTTTAAGGATAAGCATCTATGTACCAGGCGAGAGAATTCACTAGCAGTAAGAGGGGTTAAGGGAAGATGGGTAGATACACTTTGACGAAATTGGGCAGCATCTTTTTTAGCTATTGTTAATCTATTTTCTAGATTAGCAAATGTATTTTTGCTAAAGCTCTTGGTCTCATCACTAGAATAAAAAGTAGACAGTGGCGTATAATCTTTATAAAAACCAGGAAAGGAAAGGATGATATAGGATTCATGGCGCAGTATAGGGCGACCTTCTGCATGTTCGAACTGTTTTTGTGCAAAAAAATCATTTATATTTACAGATGGGTTATGCCATTGGTCTGGGTAATATATATCTACTTGTTGCATCAGACTGTTACATGGTAGTTCTTTCATGCTATTAGATAGGGTAGCCGTCCAACCTATATACTGTTGCTCGGTATACTGTTCCTGAAAGGATAAAGATGCTTTAAATGGAACAGAAATAGTCCCATCTGCAGCAATAGCCATATCTTCATGAAAATCTACAAATGGTAGAACTCTATGTAAGTCTTCTTTCTTATCTTTTTTTGAGAAAAGCATTGATCTTAAATTTTAGCCTAAAATTATCTATCGGTACATGCAAAAAATGATAAGCAAAAAGACTTGATAACCAGGTAGGATTACTATTTTTCAGCAATATTTTTACCAAAAAGGAGATAATAACCATTAGGCTTGTTAAAGAGATGGTCCACATGCGGTTGTAGTGTAACCAGTCTTCACAGTAGCAAGAGACCATATAGGTCAGGCAGCAAACGCCTAACGCCACTAAGGCTTCTGATAATGAAAAAGGACCTAAAAAGCCTTTTTCTTTTAAGTAGGGGCTATTGACTAATTTTTGCATGGGAAACCTATAATTTATCCGATTCTAAAAAAATTGGCAACCATATCATACAAAGGGCCAATCGATGAAAAAAATACAATGGCAGTTACCCAGTGTAGTAATTCATGAAAGATCATGCCTCTGTCCCTGCCAGTATTATACAAATAGGCCAATCTAAAAGCGCCTACTACACCTAATAGCTTGGCTACCAAGGTTAACAACTGGTAGCCACTTGTAATCCAGCCTTCTAGGGCGCCTGTTATGTCCAGTAATATCATTTTTCTTCTATTTTAATATTGTATCCTTACTGTGTAAGGATATTGGTTTTTACTAAACAAGCTAATGGGATAAGAATTAGTTTGTTATTTTTTATGATTTATAAGTTAAAAAAATATTCATATTCAGTGTATTATTTATGTAAATCCATGAATTTTTTTTCTAAAGAACGAATCTTAGATAACTGTTTAGGTAATTCTGCTTTTGAAAATGAGGCTATACTAGGATGCAAAATTTTACAGGATAAGCTATTTGCTTGATCATCTAGATGATCATAATACTGTCTTTCTTTTTTCAAAGCTCTTTCAGTATTTATTATATCTAATTCTTTCTGTAAGCTACTGCACTTAGCTCTAAGACTACTATTAACCCTACTTAACTCATCCATTAAGCTATTTAACCTTGCAATATCTCCATCATGGCTTTTTATCTTATATTCTATATCATCCCTACTCTCACAGAGTTCTTCTATCTCTCTTTCTAAACGTTTCATGTCAGATTTCCTATCTCTCTGCTCATTATCTATAGCCTGCCTAGTTTCTCTTTGAAAATCTTTGTATTCTGCTTCTTTTTTATATTTTTCAGCATATTTTTGAATTATTTCTCTTTTGAGTTCTTCAACTCGTTCTTTAACCTTTACTAAATCTGTATGAATGTCTTCTATGCCTGTCATTTCTACACATTCTTCAAATACATTAGAAAAACGCTCTATCTCTTCCTCTAGAATTTTTGTTCTAGCTTGACAATCATCTGGATCCTGATTATTAGGGATACTATTCATTTCATCATACCAACGGTTGAACAACTGAGTAGTCAATATTCTTTTATTAACCTTGTCCTTTGTATTTTTTTTAAGTGTCTGTAGACTAGAAAGTGTATCTGTTACTTGAGGAGAAACAGTCGTATCACACTGCATATAGACTAGCAAATTATGTAGGTTAGACTGACGATCATACCAAGCTGGTTCTATGTTTTTTAAATTTTGCAAAGCTGGTGCTGAAGGTATACTGTAATCTTCAACTAAAGGCTTGTATAACTCTTTTCCATCATTACCCAATGAATTTAATTTAGAGGCTAATGCTTCAAATAAGAAAATAGATAGATCTACAGGTTCTGTTTCATGATTTGTGCCATCTGGATAGGTAATGTCAAAATAAATCCTTGGTGCACCATCAATCTTATCCATAAACGTATCTAGTTCACCTAACCTAAATTTAAACGCACTATCGCCTACTGATAGCATACCACCTGGTTCAACATGCTCTCCTGTTATTTTTAGTAAATCACCTTCTATACCGCCTGATAGACGATAATTTGACAAAATAAACTTATCACTTGTAGTATTAAAAGGAGCAATAACCTTTAAGTTGATATGTCTGTTATCGATACCATTCTCAACACTACCTTCTAAACTACCCACTACTTTAAAAGATGGATCTTTAACAATAAATGGATGTTTAAGCGTTACTTCGCGTTCATCTCCCTTATCATTTACTATGGTGATAGAGGACGTTAAATCACCAACATAACCAAATGGATTTAACATTAGTGTATTGACCCCTACTGTTAGGGGTGTTCCTTCTTTTATGGAATCCTTACCTAAAATGAACTTACCTCCATTCAGCTTAATGGCCTTAATATGGTATTTAAGCACTTTACCTGCATCGCTTAATGGCCTGATCTTAAGTTTACATACCCTATCTTTAAACGGTAACAAAGGTATTTCTCCTGAGACTATAGAAAGTTCTGCTGTAAAGTTTTCAATTCTATGATCTTGAACTTTAACAGAAAAAGAATAGTCTTGTGTGGTATCACCTTTAGTATTGCCTACTGTTAAATGAATAGTATGATTTCCGTCACTACCAGGTTTTGGAGCGTAAAATAGTGTATTGCTACCAAATTTAATTGGTTCATTGCTACATATTGGTTTTTTGCATCTGCCTGTATCTACATACATAGTTCCCTGGCCATCTGTCACACACCATTTAACCAATCGGTATTTTTGACACGATGCTAATACGTTGGATGAACTGATATTAATATTAATAGGTGTACCTTCTTTGTCTTCTACATAAGCAACCTTGACATTTGTACCAGCCTTTAAATCATAGGGAGGCTCATCTAACCTTAGCGAACAGGTTATAGGATCTCCTCCTTCTCTGTTAAAATCACAAGTCAATATAATAGCATCAATACTGACCTTATGTGTATGACAAATGTCTTTTTCATTAGGAACATAGTATAGAAACGTATCACCATGTTGGACTATGCTACCCACTTTAAAGGGCTCACCTATAGAAGCGTTGCCATCTATTTCAACACGCTTGAACAATTTTCCTTCACCACCTTCAACCCTAATGCCCTTAATACGAAATTGGATCACTTCTGGATTAACATTCCATTTTTCATATCTATGTGGAGATTTAGGTTTATTGGATTTATCGTTATTCCATGTGTCGTCAAACTTAATACTCAAGATTACAGGGACTTTCTCCGCTAAAACAGGTGCTACACCTTTTTCTGGCAACAAGGCATATTCATGCTTTGGTATCCAAATGATTTCGTCGGCAAATTGCTGTCTAAAGGCTACTGTACAAGACCAAAAAAATAAAGAAGCAGCAATAAATAATGGGGATGCTATTTTTCTCATTTTAGTTCTCATTTTCATTAATTAACCATATATTCGTTATACTGGGTTAATGACACATAGTAAAACTACTTGCTACATTACTGTTTCGGTTAGATCAATAGCCATTTTTTAAAAGGTAATACGTAATCCTGCCGAAAATCGATAATTAAACACATCATTTTTATCCAAAAAAGAAATAGGCGTCTCTGCTAGTAATATCAACAGCAAGTAATCCGTGATATATTTTTCCAACTCTAAACCTAATTGGGCGCCTATATTGAAACGTTTAGCACAATGCTCCCAACAAGCATGGTGGAATTTATAGCTCCCTTGACATCCTACTAAAAAATTCAGAAAGGTAGATTCGTAATGGTTGAACAAATTATAGTGGTAAGTATTGTATACCGTCAATAGATTTTTGTTATAAAAACCACCAGATAATTTCATATGCCATATTTCATTAATATGATATGCATAGCCTGCAGAAACCCCATGCATTTTATGCGAAACCCCATAATTGACTTCTATCCCATGACAACCATGTGTATGAATAGGTCTTTGCAAGACATAAACCCTATTCGGTTTACCAAATACACTAAAAGTCAAACCTAAAAAAGTAACCAGACTTATGATTATTTTTTGTTTAAACATGACAATGTTAAATTAAATGCAATAATCTCTATAGCTTTGAATGATATCCTATCGGATCTAACTACCGACCAAATAAAATCTTTTCTTTAATTTTACTTCCTGACAATCCAAACGCAGGCTGAATATCGTCTGTAACTGAACTAATACCACCAGCTTCTGATAGAATGGACTTAAGATCAGAATCATGTGCCTTATCTATAGGAGACGTTCCACCAGGTATTAGCCTATTAACTCTAGCACCTTGACGAATAAGGTCTAATAGTATTTGTGTAACTAAATCAATTTTATCACCTACAAATAAACCATGTACCAACTTACCTAGTTCTAGGTCGCATATTTTTTCATCACGTTTGATATGACTAAACCCGAATAAAAGGCCTGACATCTCAAATGACAAGTTATCACGGCAATAAGGACAAGGAATTTTGATAAGATGGTTTACTACATGTTTTCTAGATACATAATCAGTAATACACGTGAGATGAAATTTATGACCACACTCCAGTGGGATAACCGTCCATACCTTATCTTCCTCAACATTGAAGCTACCAAGACAAATACTACAATTCCAATCTTCTTTTACTAAATCCGGATATAACGAATAACCATCTGGAGAAAGAATATCTTTTAATTCCTCATGTTTATTAGATATGGCCAACATCAAAGGTGTAAATCCGCTTTTGCTCGTATCTGTTTTACTGGCACCTGTAGCAATAAGTAGTTCAACTATTTCTTTAAATCCTCTTCTAGCAGCCCAATGAATCGGCGTGAACTTATAAGGATTATCTGCATTATGAACAATAGATGGATATTTCTCTAAAATATGCTTTACTACATTTAAGTGACCATCCCTACAAGCCCAATGGATAGGAGACAAACCAACTGAATCTTTCTTATCTTTATCAGTAAAATGACACAGAACTATATCAAGCATTTCTTGGTCGTTATCCAACTCAAAAGAAACTAAAATATCTGATTTTCCATCTTTTCTAAATATTACATCCGCTCCATGAAAGAGTAATAAAGTAACCATATCTTTGTTTTTATTATGCACTGCCCAACTAATAGGAGTATCTTCTCCCCTAGCTATATTCGGATCCGCCCCTAATAGCAATAGTTCTTTTGCCATAACTAGATCGTTTTTCATAACAGCCTTTAATAAAGGCGTGTATCCTGTACTATTGACTTTATTAACATCCTCTGGTTTTATTTGTCCTTTTTTCGGATCAGATTCACATACAACAGGAAGATATTTATTATCTATTTCACTGATACCTGGATCCTTTTTAGAATCTTTCTTGCCATTTTTAGAAAAATCTTTCTTTTGATTCAGCTGATTATATTCAACCTTTGGCTTGACTTCCGTTTTTTCACAAGTAGTAGCTAAACAGCTACAAGCTAAAAAATATAAATAACATAATGATAATTTCATATATTTTTTCTATATTTATAAATATAGCAAAAATATATGAAATTATTTTAAAATATACAAAAATTTTTAACTAAAAAAATAAGATATCTATCTAGATCCAAAAATCAACTCTATCTCTTCTTCTATTTTCCTTTGATTATCTATAATATCTTCATTACCAACCCTTTTAACATCTGGTAAATCTTTTAACAACTCATTTTTAAAGTTTTTGTCATAAGACGATACTTCTTTGAACTGTTCTTGAAAAAAGACATTATCACTTTCTACTACTTTCCCAGCAAAAAATCCTACATCAAAACCTGAAAACTCATTAGGTTTTATCAACTCTTGTTCATGTATAGTAATATTTTCACCATGCGTAGTATGGTGACCTTGAGTGTTACTGTGACAAGTTTCTGAGGAACTTGTAGACTTGATCATGTGTTCTTCCTTACCAAATATAGAACTGGCATATCTAGAAGACTCCACACCACAGTTGCCCATAAATTGATTACTTAGGGTACCTTGTATCTTTTTAGCACCTATACTGCCATAGGTATCTTCTAATTGGGCATTCGATTGTATACAAGAAATGGTACTAATACCGTATTTTCTAGCCGTAGCTGGAACTTCTGCAAGACCTGGGATGTATAAGGTAGGTAGCTCATCTATAGCCACAAAACTCTTCGTTCTATTATGGCCATACATAGATTTAAAACATATGGTAATCAGTAAAGATATAACTGGACTGAAAGCTGATTTAGCAGGTGGGAAATTGCCTATACAGAGTATGGTTGGAGCAATATTATCGTTGATAGTTAGTTGTACTTCATTTTTACTCAAGACCCAAAATAAGTTCTTATCAATTAAAGGTTGTAAGCTTGTTTTAAAACTTGCTATAATACCTATTAACTGACCTGATGATTTATCTCCGCCTTTATAAGCATCAAATATTGACCTAGCATAGGAATAGGCTTCTGAGTCTTGTTCTATGATACTTAATATTTTAGGCTTAGTAGCTAACGTTACTACATGCGGCAACGTACAACAACTCTTTGCCTGATTGGATGAGTAAACGATAATGCCTTTTAGAAGGGATTTAGTACTTAAATACCAAAAATCATCTTTCCCTCCAGGATTAAGATTTTTTAATAATACAGTCACATATTCCTCTAAATAGGATCTATCTGATATGTATATAGGATCAATAGGATTGATACGAATACTCTTGTTAAGATTTGTAAAATTAATCGTATTAAACGAAACATTTTTCCTGTCCTTTTCTGGGTAATGGAAGTGTTCGATGAACTGTGTCAATTCCTAAAAGAGTTATAAATTAAATAATTAACGACTAAAGGTTTTTAGACATGGAAGAGCATATGAACAATGATTACGTTGGTTTAGTAGATTATAAAGATTTGGAGGAAAACATTTTGTCCTCTATCCGTTTAGGTAAGCCATTGACAGGCAAAGGTGGGGCATTAACCCCTCTGATAAAAAAGCTTCTAGAGGCGAGTCTAGAAGGTGAGATGGCCCATCATTTGTCTAGTGAGAGGATAGTAAATAATCGAAGGAATGGTAAAAGTTGTAAAACTTTTCGTACAAGCTCTGGTTCCTTTGACTTGGTAACCCCTAGAGATAGAACAGGTAGTTTCGATCCACAAATAGTTAAAAAGCGTCAAACAAATCTTCATCCTGAACTGGAAACCAAGATTTTAAGCATGTTTTCTAGTGGTATGAGCTATAAGTCTATAGCCGCTCATATTGAAGAAATCTATGATCATAAAGTATCAGCTGCTGAAATATCGGCTATTACAGATAGCTTATTGCCAGTAATAAATGAATGGCGTAACCGTCCTCTTCAATCGGTCTACCCCATAGTTTTTATGGATGGTATGTTTTTTAAGGTTAAAGAAGATGGGAAATGTGTAAGTAAATGTCTGTATACCTTATTAGGCATAGATCAAGAGGGTAAAAAAGAAGTGTTAGGCTTCTATTTATCTGAAAGTGAGGGAGCTAATTTCTGGTTAGGTGTACTCAACGAGCTTAAGGCAAGGGGTGTAGAAGATATCCTTATTGCCTGTGTTGATGGACTAAAAAGCTTCCCTGCAGCCATTAATAACGCTTTTCCCAATGCACAGGTGCAGGTCTGTGTAGTACACCAGATACGCAATTCCATCAAGTATGTAGCTAGCAAAGATGTAAAACGTTTTTTAACTGATTTAAAGCAAGTATATCAAGCTTCAAATAAGGAAGTTGCAGAACATTATCTATTGGAATTAGAAGAAAAATGGGGAGAAAAGTATCCAATGGTTATCAAATCTTGGCAAAACAACTGGGAGCATTTGTCTGGTTACTTTAAATATTCAGATCCTGTCAGAAGGCTAATTTATACGACCAATCCAATAGAAAGCCTCCATAGACAAATTAGACAGTTTACCAAAACAAAAGGGGCATTTACCAGTGTCAATGCTTTGTATAAATCAGTATATTGCGCTATCAAGAAGATGGAGGATAAATGGACTATGCCGCTCAGAAACTGGGCACTGACCATATCTCAGATAGACATCTTTTTTCCTGGAAGAGTCAAATCTGAGTTGACGTGAAGCCCGAAACTGACACAGTTAATTGAACACTTCCAAAAAAATGAAGCCAGTCATCTGATTCGCGAACGTGTAGTGCAGGCAAGGAAAATACAAGAAAAACGTTTTCAAGATCATACACAGCTCTATACCAATGCACGGATGTCTTCTACTATGACCAAGGTCTTTTGTCCTATTTCAAAGGCTGGACAAAAGTTGTTACAAGTAGCTATGGAAAAGTTGGGGCTCTCGGCCAGGACTTATGAAAGAATTTTAAAAGTAGCTAGAACCATTGCCGATTTAGCAGGAAGTGATTATATTTCAGAAGTGCATTTGGCAGAAGCTATTCAATACCGTAGCTTGGATCGATCGGGGTGGGGAAGTTAGGTAGGATGGTTTGGGCATCTTCTCTATAAGCCAAGGTAAAGTTTATAAAAATTTCATAAATTTGGCCCGTTGGACCATTCAATTGGTGTAGTATGGCGCATCTATTTTTCTTGCTATACAACTTGCAAAAAATATAACTATTGTTTAATAGAAATATTATGGCTATATACCATTGCTGGCGCAAGCTAAATCTTGCCTATAGGGCTGATCTGTTTTTGTGATTTTATTTACTTTATGTTTATGCTGATGCAGCCAAAAAAAGTTGGGTTTGTTGTTTTCGTACTGCTGTTTTTTTTTCAATCTATTCCCAAGACCCCTGCTTTAGGGGTAGATTTTATAGAAAAAGCCCATTTTAATGAAGATGGCTCTGGTCTGTTTAGTATTGAAGTGGATTTAACGAAGGCAGGTACAGTCCTTTCCATTATTAAATGCTTAAATTTAAATACAAGCTGTAAATTAATTAAATCTATTGGATATAAGTCCTTGCATAATGCCGAGGAGTGCTTAAAAAGCATAGCTGATATCAGCCAAGTCGGTATGCGTTATGATGAAAAAAAACTTAAATTTGAGTTAAGCTTTAACTTTCATACCATTAAGGCACTTAATAAAGCGATGCGAAAAATTAATAAAGGTTTGGATCCGCCTAAAATTACCTATTTTAGTCTCCAGGATGGGCTCTTTGTCCGTCAGGATATGAATGGTATTGCAAAAAAGGTACTCTTTTACCAAGAGTATGATAATTGTTTGGTTAAAAGTTTAGATTTGGCTTGCTTTTTCAAACAAACCACCTATACAACGATCTATACTTTTCCTAAAGAAATTAAAGATTGTAGTAATCCACTCAGCGAATTAACCAAAAATAAAAAGACGATACGTATTAGGCATGATGTATTTGCGCCTGACCAAATAGAAGACTCTATAGGGAATCGTATTCATTTTATACAATAAAAGTTATTTTTAAATAAGCTCTATGAAAACCAAATACCTCCATCTAGCAGAAAGAATAAAGGCCTTAAAAGACTGTCTTTGACTATGCTGACAAAGATAGGCAACTACAGCTATTAGAGGAAGCAGTTGCCGACCCTTTATTTTGGTCTAATCCAGCAGAGGCCCAACAAACCATCCAAAAAATTAAAGTATTAAAAGAAGCAATTGATCAACTCAATACCCTACAGACCCAATGGGAAGAGCTTCTTTTGTTAGAAGCCTTATTTGCAGAAGATGCGGTAGCACAAGAGGAGTTATCACTTATTGCCTCATCTCTTGCTGCATTGGTAGAAGAAGTTGAGTTAAAAAAAATGTTGGATGGTGAAGCAGACCATTTAAATGCGATTATAGATATAAAACCAGGTGCAGGTGGCACAGAAAGCCAAGATTGGGCCTACATGTTGGTACGTATGTATACGATGTGGGCAACTAAAAAAGGTTATGGGGTTAAAACGGTTCACTACCAACCAGGAGATGGTGCAGGTGTAAAAGCGGTAACATTAGAAGTGGTGGGTGCCTATGCCTATGGCTATATAAAAGCAGAGGTGGGCATTCATCGGTTGGTTCGTCTCTCTCCCTTTGATGCTGCAGGTAAGCGACATACTTCGTTTGCGTCTATATATGCAGCCCCTGTGGTCGATGATACCATAAAAATTGAAATTAACCCTGCAGATCTCAGTTGGGATACCTTTCGATCTGGTGGAGCGGGAGGACAAAATGTAAATAAAGTAGAAACAGCTGTTCGTGTGAAGCATATTCCTTCTGGTACTGTGGTGGAATGTCAACAAGAACGCTCTCAGCTACAAAATAGGGATAAAGCTTTACAACTGCTTAAATCGAAACTTTACCAACAAGCGCTAGAAAAGAGAAGAGCCAAACAACAACAAATAGAACAGAGCAAAAAAAAGATTGAATTTGGCGCTCAGATTAGGAGTTATGTGTTGCATCCTTATAAAATTATTAAGGATAACCGAACAGGATATGAGCGAAAAGATGTAGAAAATGTTTTAGATGGTGATCTTGATGGATTTATAAAAGATTATTTATTACACGTTTAGTATGTTCAGAACCTTGCGTCGAGGTAAGGATTAATCGAGATTGCTTTGAGGATAGGTTAGGAGTTGAAATTTAAAACAATACGGAAACAGAGTAAAATAAATTAAATTTTTCACCCATTTCAACCAATAGATTCTTGCTATACCATAAAAAGTTACTATATTAAAGATAGATGTTATATACCCCTATGGTGACCTCAAAGTTTTTAAATCCGAAGAACGACGTAGCTTTTCGCAAGATATTTGGTAGTGAAAAGCATAAAGATATTCTTATTCACTTTATCAATGATGTGCTGGATCTACATGGTCCAGATAAAGTAAAAGAAGTAACTTTTCTTTCTACGATTCAGGATCCGGATATTGCTTGCAAAAAAGAAAGTATAGTAGATGTACTATGCACAGACCAATATGGCAAGCAAATCATCGTAGAGATGCAAGTTGCTCCCCGAGAGGGCTTTGAAAAAAGGGCACAGTATTATGCTGCAAAAGCCTATTCCAGACAGCTCAATGCAGGGCAAGAAGTAGGCGCTAGATATCAAGATCTTAAAGCAGTTATTTTTATCGCTATTACGGATTATATTGTTTTTCCTGACAAAAAAGATTATCTATCCAATCATATTATTTTAGACGCTAATACCTACGCGCATGATCTACAAGATTTCTCTTTTACTTTTATAGAACTACCCAAATTTAAGATTACCGCTATAGAAGACCTTTCCACCATGATAGAGAAGTGGTGTTACTTTTTTCGTTATGCTTCCTCTACGAGTGAAAAAGATGTTAGCAAAATACTAGATTCTGATTTGGTTATTCAGCGCGCTTATGAAGCTTTAAATCGGTTTAACTGGTCAGAAACGGAATTACTTACCTATGAACAAGAGATCAAGCGTATCATGGATAATCAAGCAGTAGAAGACTATATGAAAAACCAAGCTAGGATAGAGGGTAAGATGGAGGGTAAGATAGAGGGTAAGATAGAGGGTAAGATAGAGGGTAAGATGGAGGGTAAGATAGAGGGTAAGATAGAAATCGCTAAACTAATGCTCCAAGAAGGTGAGCCTATAGATAAGATTATGCGTTTCACTGGATTGTCCCAGCCTCATATTGAAAAACTTATCTAATTATTAGATAGGAAGTGTTCACTCAATCGTATCAACTTAAGAAGTATATTTTATTGATTATTAAATAAAATATCAGTATCTATTCAAGTCAATGGTTTTGTATGTGTTCAGCGTAGTGGTTTTTATTAGGTATCTATTCAAGTCAATGGTTTTTTGCGTTAAAAAAACAACGCTCTTGTAAAAAATGGAACTAGATAAAATAGATAAACATATTTTAAATATTCTTCAAGTTGATTCAAAAATCACCAATGCTGCGCTTGCACAGAAAATCAACCTATCTCCTGCAGCTACGCTTGAACGGGTTAAAAAACTGGAGCAGCATGCCATTATCACAAGTTACTGTGCACAAATGGATTATGCAAAGCTAGGTTTCTTGGTCCATGTAATAGTGGGCATTCGCCTTCAAAAAAGTACCGCTGAATACATCAAGTTATTTAAACTTACGGTTGATAAAATAACATCTATTACCATTTGTTATCAAGTAATAGGTGATTTTGATTTTGTGTTAATGGTCTATGCGAAAGATATAGCCAGCTACCAAACAATGGTAGTAGAAAAGCTCTATCTACTGCCCTTTGTGGACCATGTAAAAACCTTATCAGTCACCCAATTGGTCAAAAACAAACCACTATTGCTAGCATAGACTCTTGACCCTTTCCATGGCAAATGGATGCCATGCATCCATTCATTCCCATCTCATCGTTTCCATTATTTCTATTTTATCCGTATAATCTATTGTAGTTATTACGACAGCAATAATAAATATTGGATATTTTGAATGGCTAAGTGGTTTATGTTAACCTCTTAATGAAGTAGTTATGTTTATCATATGGTTTTTATTGTCCTATTTAAAGATGATTCTACTTTTATCTTGCGTAACGAATCATTTACGCATTCCCAATCGTGCGCAGCAAATTGCAGAGAAGCATACAAAAATCGTGATGGAAAGCTTTACCGTGCTACAACCGCCTTGTGGTGGACAGGGGGCTAAATCTATCGGTACAGCGGACGCAAAACAAACTATAAAAATTATGAAAGAATATTGTGGTATGAACAATGAGAAGTATAATATCGTGGAGCCATTTTATTGTATGAATAGAGACGGGCAATCCGATTCTATAACACCTTTGACAAGATTGAATGACTATGAGAACAATAAAAAAGGGACGTTATTGACTTTCATCAATAGCCTAGTAATAACCAATGGTCACTTATTGATGAATCTGGAATTATTATCGATTTATCTAGGTGATGAAAGCAAAATTCAGGAAGAAAGTGTAAGGAAAGCGTTTATAAAAATAGAGCAAGTTGCTTTGGAGTCACAAAGGCGTTATAGAGCGGGAGCAATGTTTGCAGATGTCACCTACAAAGCGATCGAAGATATAATTACATATGTGCGCAGTAGAACGCGTATGTTTTCTCAGGCCCATCAATTACATGATAATTTTCATGCAACCGTTAGTGGTCTATACAGTCATATACTTACTAACCGAAAGAGCTTTGTGGATGTGCTAAAAATTGTATTTGAGAGATATAAAGAGGCGGAATTGGCTGTAACACATGCCCAACATATTTATAAAAAAAGGTTACAAGCACTGAATATAGAGAATAAAATAATCGATTTGTATCGCACAAAAGGCAAGGATGAAGCAGCTCGATTTTATTTAGACGTTCTCGCTATTTTGGAAGAAACAGAAACCGAAGCTAAAGCTAAGGAAAAAATCAATGAAGCATTTACAAATGCACAAGAAACACCACTAAAAACAGTGGATCAATTGGTTCTAGAGATAGAGCCTAGTCCACGATCTAATCCAAACCTTGGATTGCATCGGAAAAAACACCCTAAAACAAAACAACAAAAGTTAAAGACAAAAAATCTAAAAAACTTTTCTGCTCAAGAAAGCGATAAGGTAAACCAACCTAAAAAATCTATGCCATTTATATGGGAACAAAATGAAGCGGAACTACAGGAAGCAAATAAGCTTCTACAATCAGTAGGGGGGCTACAAAAGCGTTTTGATACATATGGTTATAAAGTGCATCCTAGGGTATTACGGTGGGTTGGGGCAACTACCGATCAAATAAAAAAATTTGATATGGATAATAAAAATAAAAAAATACACTATACGGATCTTAGAGAAGAAGATATTCTTTTGCAAAAGGCGTATCATGACCTGAAGGGTGTAGAATTGTTGCTTTGTGTAGATGACCATAAAGACTACTTTTTTAATACTCCTAAAGGTAAGTCAGCTTTTACCATTTTGAAGATGGGTGATGTTACGGTTGAAGGTATCCTTGAGATGGGCATTTCAGATGAGGGGAATATATATCATATGATGTTCAATGATAAGGTAAAACATAGGCCGGAGCAGTTGTTTCAAATTACAGATCCTCTATTAGAGGATGCAGACGAGGGTGGATTAGACAGTAATGCAAACGCTAGTCAGTGGTGCAATAAAGATGGCTTTGAAATAGCCAAACAAGATGATACATATATCGTCTCCTTTGGCATGCCTACTTCTACGCACTGCTCTATGCCTCAGCCCTCTAAAAAACTGTTTATTCAGCCGAATAAGTTATCTATAAAATCGATTAAAAATTTAGCAAATTGAGATCTTACTTTTGACCAAACAGATGGTACAAAAATAGGCTTAGCCGTTGCATGTTTTTAGGATAGAGTCAAAGAGATAAAGATGCGTTGCTATCTTATTGTTTTTATATTATTGGTGGGTGTAGATTTTCCCTTGGCTTTACCTTATTTATTTTCCTTTGACGATTACGTAAACGCAATCTACCAGCGGCAAAATTTTACGGAAGAGGAAGATTTTGAATCTATTAAACAAGCCCTTCGAGAAGCTTACGCTACACCATTGGATTTAAATAAGGCAACGGAAGAATCATTGACAGCATTAGGAATTCTATCTACAAATCAAATAAAAAATTATTTTAACCATTTGGCTACCACAGGCCCGCTTTATTCCAAATATGAACTGCAGGCCATTCCTGATTTTGATCTAACCACCATAGCTTTGCTTTTACCATTTGTCTATGTAACAGAAACCTACCATCTTCCATCTAATTTTCTGAAAATCAATGAAAATAAATCTAGTTATTTTTTATGTCGTTATACGCCTTCACTGAATAAAACGACTCAGTCGTCTACCTTAGGTAATCTAGATCAATGTATGGTGCAACTTTCCTGTAACCATAATGATGCCATAACATGGGGCATCACCGGTAGAAAACAGGCAGGCGAATCATTTTATTGGGACCATGCAACCTATCGTTATGGATGTAACCTATGGTCTGTTTTTGTAATGGTAAACCGTAAAAAGCAGATAAAAAAAATAGTCATTGGGGATTATCAAGTGGGTTATGGCCAAGGCTTATTGTTAAGTGCAGGGTATATCCATTCAGGAGAGGCGATTTGTTCTATTGTTCGTTCTAATAATGTGGGCATTAGGCCCTATAAGGGTATAAGGCGCATTGGATTGCGTGGTGTAGCCATTACCTCTGATCTAGGCCCTATTGAGGCAACAGGGTTCTATGCAAACCATAACCTAGATGCTACTTTGCAACGCAATGCAAATAACCAGCTCTATATCCATCAAATCGATTGCATAGGGAAATATGATACTGTCCATAAGTTAGCCAAAAAAGGCACGGTTAATGAACAGGTGGTTGGGTGCACCATACGAAAACCCTACCATAGAGGCCAAACAGAAGTGGGTATTGCTCTATTACCATTATGATATACCTATTATGGACAAGACAGTGGCCAAGGAGCCCTATGGGTCCCAATCTGCTGCTAGTCTATTTTACCGTTTGTTATGGAAAAACTGGATCTTGTTTGGAGAGGCAGGGTTTACTATGCCAAATACTATTCAGGCTAAGCAGGGAAAAGCGTTGATTACAGGATGTGTAGTAAGTTTTTCCCGTTATGTAGATCTTTCAGGTGCGTTATATTACTATGGTAAGGGATTGTATACACCCTATGGGAATGCCTTTAAACGGTATACCACAGAACATGCCAATGAAAAAGGAGGGTATCTCTGTTTGCAAGTTACACCTTTACCTAGTTGGCAACTCGCAACTAGTGGGCACTTTTTTGCCACCTTATCTCCTAAGCCTCAGCTGTCAACAGCGCGTAGTGGCTATCGTTTTACTACACGTTCTAATTATATGTTGCATCGTACCACCCTATTGGCCTTGCAACATAAACTGCATAAGAATCCGCGTAATAAGCCTAAAACAGCAGGTGAAGCCGCAACGACTGCCTCATCTACCCAAAATAGTTTGAAGTGTAAAGTAGACCACAAGCTGACCCACTATTGGTGGACCCAAGCAGAAATACAATATACCCATTATACTTTTTTATTCGAAACCCACCATGGTTATGCGGTATCCAGCATACAAAAATGGAAAACCAGCCAATGGCAATTGGCTGGCAAAGCGATCTATTTTAATACTCCAAATTATGCTACTAGACTATACTTTTATCTACCCAATCCATTATATAGTAGTACGCAATTTTATCCCTATTATGGTAATGGAATCGCTGCTACCGGGCTGGTTTGTTGGAAGCCCATGGGATGGATTCGTCTGGAAATTAAATATAGTTTTATATATTATATTAAAGATCTGCCTAAAACAGAAGCAGCCCAAACAAAAAAACCTTCACCCAGTAGAGGTAGTCATCGTGGAATGATACAACTTTTAGTAAGGTTTTAACGCAACTTCTTACAAAAGATATTTTTTGTTTGCTTTTGTCTTTCCAGCAAGTGGAAGGGCAGCCTTGTTGCTAGTCTATTAGAACTATTCATGAAAAAATCTACCATTGGCAAGTTGCCGCATATAACCCATATGTGGGTTAAGCTTTTAGCTACAATTAGCATCGTCTTGAGCAGTCTATTGGTAAATTATACCGCTTGCCATACTTCCAATCGACTCGACTCCGACTTAGCCATACAAGCCTGGTTTACACCACAGGACCCTTGTATGGATCTTATTGTGGCCAAGGTTCTGTCTGCCAAAACATCCATTCTTGTACAAGCCTATGTCATTACCTCTAGGCAGATTGCAGACGCATTGATAGCAGCGCATCAAAATAAGGTGGCGGTTCAGTTGTTAATAGATAAAGATGCCCCAACTACCAAGGGCAGTAAAGTGAATGAGTTGCTGCGGTATGGTATGCCTATTATAATTGATAAAACAGTTGGTTATGCACATAATAAAGTTATGATTATTGATGATGAATATGTGATTACAGGTTCTTTTAACTGGACACATGGTGCACAAACCAGAAATGCAGAGAACCTAGTGATGATAACAGGAAAAGAAATCAATAGAAGGTTTAAAAATAATTGGTACATGCGGGCAGCAGTTGGAGAACGATTAAAATATATGCGTAACCATTGACCTTATAGATTACAAAACAGTGGCGTTAACTTACTGTTGCCAAGCTACGGTTTTTAATCAAACTTGCGATCCCATCCAGCTATTATATTAAGGGTATACTTATTATCCATGAAAAAATACTGTTTTATCTACTCATTCATAATATGGATGCCTTATCCATGGAAAGAAACGATAATCCTATTACATTTGCCAATGGTATCATCCCTACACCTCCATTATTGGCTAAATGAACTATAATTTTAAATTGCGATGCATATGCACAATGCTCATCAGACAAAAAGTCTTAAAGAATTGGTAAACAGATTTCTTGAAACCTCTCCTTTTCAGAAACAACTAACAGCAGCTATGGTACGTGCTGCATGGCATACCACCATGCCTAAAGTGGTTTGTGATAGGACGGAAAAGCTTTATGTCCACCATAACAAGATTTTTTTAAAAATAACTTCTGCTCCTTTACGGCATGAGTTAAAGTGCAATAAAGATAGAATCCTGATGATGCTCCATCAAACTATGTCGCATACCCTGCTACAAGATGTTATTTTTTTGTAGGTATACTTCCACAAAAAAGATGCAAAATAAATCACTAACTATTTAGAACTACTAAAATATTGCTTAGATTCACATCAGCGTTCAAAAGTTATCAATACTGAACTGTAAAGGGATGATTATGCTAGTAGAAAAAAGGCCAGTAGTAGAAACAGAGCAAAAACTTGTGGTAGACCAGGGTGTAAATAAAGAAAAGACAATCAAAACAAAAGAGATGATTCTCCAAAGAACCAATCAAGTCTCTTTAATTAGCCATCTTGTTTCTGGTTTTGACCCCGTTAATGTAGAAGGCAATTACCAATCTAAATCTTCTTCACGGGTATCTATTTACTTTGGGAAAGTAAGTAAAAAATGGAAGTTTAAATGCCATCAAACGGATCAGGAGGGGGATGTGTTTGCCCTTTGGGGATACTGTTATGGATTAGACTATCCAACCCAATTGAATGATATTCTGGAGCATATGAATCGAAAGCTTTCCTTGGGCCTGTAACCCTATTTGTTTAAAGCAAGCACTTTTATGGTTGGTATACAAGGCATATCTTTTAAGGGTAAAAAGGTACTCATACGCGTTGATTTTAATGTACCCATAACGGATCATGGCGTGGTTATCGATGACCGGCGTATTCGGAGCAGTTTGCCAACGATTCAAAAAGTAATAGCAGATGGCGGAATAGCTATTTTGCTCGCTCATTTGGGCAGGCCTAAACATGGATATGAAGCACGTTATTCGTTACGCAGACTTTTGCCTGTATTATCTAATTTATTGCAACAACCTATTGTTTTTGCGCCCGATTGTATAGGATCTGTGGTAAAAGAACGGATAGATGGGCTAGAGCCAGGTAGCATCTTACTACTGGAAAATGTGCGTTTCCATGCATCAGAAACATTAGAAGATCGTGGTTTTGCTCAAGCACTGGCTGAATGGGGGGAGGTCTATATCAATGAAGCTTTTGGAACCATTCATAGAAATCATGTTTCTACTACTTTATTGCCTACTTATTTTAAAGAGCGCTATGCGGGCTACTTATTGCAGCAAGAAATAGCCGCTATTGATAAACTTTTTTCAAAAGAGCAAAGCCCCGTTGTGGCCATTATGGGCGGCAATAAGCTTGTAGATAAAGCAAAGCCGATTCAAGGTTTAATGCGTTACGTAGACCATATATTGATTGGTGGAGGATTGATCCTACCGTTTTACTATGCAAAACAGTCACCATCTGCACATACCGATTCAGAAGCAGAGGGGATTGCCAGTAGATTATTTGATGCACTGATACGCCATGGCCATTGTCAATTATGGTTGCCAACAGATGTCCAGGCGCTACCTGAAATGGATGAGCAGCTTACACCATCGACCTTATCGCTTGCCGATCTACCATATGACTCTTATGTAGTAGATATTGGACCGGTTACACAAGCACGCTTTGCAGCATTGATTCGGCAAGCTAAGACCATATTATGGGCTGGCCCTATAGGGGTATTTGAATGGGATCAATGTGCGCTTGGAACTGTTTCCATTGCCCAGGCCATTGCCCAGGCCACTGCGCATGGTGCCTACAGCATAGTAGGTGGCGGAGATACCGCTGCTGCTATAAAACAAGCAGGCTATGTCAATCAAGTTTCCTATATTTCTACAGGAGGAGGAGCCTTGCTGGCCTATATTGCAGCAGATCGAAAATTATCAAGTCTAGAGGCATTGAAGCAATAGCGTAGTTATAATGCGTTGTTATCCCAGTACATTAACAAGATAAAAAAGATATGATGAGAACCATAGCACAAAAATATAAGGAAGAAGGGAGGCAATTTGGTCAAAAGAGAGACAAGTTAGAGGGCAAATTAGCAATAGCTAGTTGTTTATCTGAAGGCGAATCGTTAGAGAGTGTGTGATTCGTAGAGGTTGTTACACCTGAGTTGTCCGATTAAGTTTGTGATACTACACTTTAGCTTACTAAGCTTATTAGGTCTTTGCGTTTTATCCTGTAGCCCTGCCAGACCGCCTAGTTTATACCTTTTTAAACAACGATAAAGAGTTGATCTAGCAATACCACAACGCCTAGCTGTCTTGCTTATAGAGCCTAACGTTTCATAAGCTTGTATCCAAGTCTTATGTGCATTAACCTTACGAGTTTTATTCTCCATTACGTACGCTATTATATGGGATTATGGATAAGTTTAACAACTTACCCATAATCCCATATAAGCTACTATAATTTTATATTTTTATAAAGTATGTTTTGTAGTGTTTCTGTTGAAAATTCACACAATTTATCGATTGTATTAGTTAATGCATCATGCTTTAGTGGCTGATTTTATTAACATGGCGGATAAAGGATTTAACTGATTCCCTTGTTTTTTTTCAAGATTTGGAGTTTTTTCAGGGTTTCCTGTTCCGTTAGCTTATTGATTAGTGTTTCCAATGTTTGAGTTGCTGCTTTTCCAGTTCCAATTACCATGCTGGAGAGACTTCTAATTGTGATCCCTTGTTTTTTCAAGATTTGGAGTTTTTTCAGGGTTTCCTGTTCTGTTAGCTTATTGATTAGTGTTTCCAATGTTTGCGCTGCTTCCTTTCCAGCTCCATTTGCCATGCTGGAGAGATTATTAAACCTAATATTATTATTAAGTATGTGTTGTAATTTACTTTCTATGGCATATCCCCCGCTAGCGCACTTTATTAAAGTTTTATTGAGCAAAGTGTCGAGCACATATAGATCGGTACATTTTTTTAAGACACTACTCAAAAAAGTATAGGGCAGCTTTAGTTTATCGTAAGCATCAAGTTTTTCTATTATGCTTTCCGCTAATAGGCTATTTGGATCATGATTTATTTTAATTTTTAATGACTTAAAATAAATTGTATTGGGTAAACGTTCCAATACGTCTAGGCTGCTTTGTGGATTATATAACCTAATATTATTGTTTACTTCACGCTTTTGTTTCTTTTTTATTTTACTATTTTGGGTAGATCCACTTGAATTTTTAGGCAAATATAACCGTTTTTGTAACTGATTACCCATTTTTTTGTGCTTGCTGAGTATATCTGATGATTGCTGTTCATTTTGTTGCTCTTTATTTGGCGCAGCACCAGGTAGCCATGAACTGCTAGATACTTTACATCTTTTATCTTGGGAAGATTCACCCGAATCTGGAACAGCAGTGAGTGGCTTTATCTTAGGTCTCTTGAGCGATTGCGCATGCTTATTAAATGTTTCTTTATGGATTATTTGTTCCTTGGATAGGAGGGCTTCACATTTTATGCGTGGCTGTATTTTCAGATGAGTGTGATTACAGGCATATATACATATCAAAATAAATCTATACCACACCCCCAATAGGGTGGCTAATAGTGTGATCATTTAATTAAAATTATTAGGTGTGTTATACGTATTGTCTTTCTTAAAAAAGATAGCATTATATACAAAAATTTTAATTTATGCAATACGATACAACTGTAAAGCGTTCAGGGGCGTTATGGAAGTGGTAGGCATCATTCCTATGGCTCAACAGTTGCCATGGTTCCGTCCTTACGTAGGTGCCATTTTGTAATCGTTCGTTATGAGGATGATTTTTTTTGAAAATTTTATTTTTTTATCTACTTTTGAAAATCGGGTACTTCTTGTGTTTAATAACTTTATGACCCTGTTTTATGGTGAATGTAGCTCAGCTGGTTAGAGCATTGGTTTGTGGTACCAAGGGTCGCGGGTTCGAATCCCGTCTTTCACCCCATTTTTCTATTTCAGCTATTTTCTATTTCAGGTTATGCGCTATATAAGAAGTTTATTTAAAGCAGTTGCTTTGTTTTGTTTATCAGCAGTCTTGTACCCAGGATGTAAGTCTTCTCGTAAAAAAGATTCGGAGGTTAAAGTATCTAGTAAGGAAAAAGCAAAAACTACTGACAAGACACCAGTACAAAGTGGTAATAAAAAAGCATCACAAAATGAGATAAAGCCACTACAGCAGCCGTTTATGCCTCCCCATTCAACACCATCACAGAATATTAATCAGGAAAAACGTAAAAAAGTGTTGGAATTCTTGATTCAACAGACTATGGTGACTATAGGGCCACTATGTCAAGAACTTATTCCGTCCGATCAAAAAATAAAAGATTTGATAAAAATTCTTAAAGGTCAACTCGGTAAGTTATTGGAGGAGGTGTTGAATGCCCTGCCTTCTGGTGAACAGAAACTTCTACTTGATTGCTTTGTAAAGTGTAAACAAGTCATGGATGAGTATAACAAGCAGTTGGGTGAGACGCTCAAACAGGTCCATGAGAAGTATAAAGAGTTGGACAATCTTATTAAGAAAGGAGAGAACTGCGAGATAGGTCCAAAAGTCAATGGATCTGACCCTATATTTCAGGATATTATTAAAGCGGCTAAAGAGGTAGGTGCGGATCATGAATTTATTATTAAATGGATGAAAATGGAACAAGTATTTCCAGGGTGTTCATCTCAAGAGCAGGCAACCTACTTGCCTCATTTGAAAGATATTAGATCTTTACTCATGTCTTCAAGTGCAAAAAACCAAAAGCTCCTTATTCAAATGCAAGAGCAGTCTTCTAAAGTACCTGCTCATGTATTAGAGCAGATTAAAAAAGGCAGTATACAAATATTAGAAAAGCTAAAATCCATACATAGCACGAAGAAGCAATCAGATACAACGTATAACTCAAGAGTCCGTGCTGGAGGCAGATAATGTAAAAGGTAAAGATAGGCTTTCAGTGGCTTTCTGATCACATCTTGTTCCAAGGAGCTTTTGTACTTTCTTGTAAGGAGTGTTGCTATATGGACACATTTGCTATTCATTAAGCTATTAGCAATTAGCCCTGTTTCTTTATCGGCGGCTGGTAGCAAGACTACAGTTGAAGTGTACTATATTTCCTTAAAAACTATCTATCTTGCAATAGATCTCTTTTTGTATATGTTCAGCGCAGTGGTTTTTATTAAGTATCTGTTCCAGTCACTGGTTTTTTGCGTTAAAAGAACAACGCCTCTGTAAAAAGTAGCGGTGTAGAAAGTGGCATTTTACAGATGATTAGGAAAAACAGTTGCCTTTGAAGCCCCCAAAGGGGGCGGTTTCTGTTTTTCCATCTGTAAGATGGCATTTTCAGCGGCTTTTTACCGAGGGCTTGATTTTTTGTCCACTTTTTTATCAAGAAAAAAGTGAGATAAAATGCATTATTAACCAGTATCGTGAACAGATACCTCTTTCGAGGCTCGATTTCTAATGGCAATCTTGTAGTCTATGCGCTCAAATACAGCTTGAGTATTCTGGCGACTCCGCTGCTCCTAAAAATTGCTCATCACAAATAGGGAGCGGTCTAATGTGCACCACACTGATATATTTATCATTACGACCAAATTAAGAACAAGCTATGGAAAGAATTACCCCAAAAGTCAACCTAGCCTTTAAAAAAATCTTTAGTGTAAAAGCAAACAAAGACCTGCTGATTGCCTTTAATGATGCATAACTTTTGCCATTTACATTGCCATACAGAATATTCCTTATTGGACGGTGCCGCCAAGGTAGAGCGGCTTATAGCGGCCAATAAACAACTGGGCATGGATGCATTGGCCATTACAGACCATGGCAATATGTTTGGGGTGCCTCATTTTGTATCTGCAGCTGCTAAGGAAGGGGTAAAACCTATTATAGGATGTGAGTTTTATATCGCACCTGACCGACATAATCATAAAGATAAAACCCGCTACCACCAGTTGTTGTTGGCCAAAAATGCTATAGGCTATCAAAACATTACCAAATTATCTTCCCTGGGTTTTTTAGAAGGCTATTATTATAAACCCCGCATTGATAAGGCTTTGCTCAAGCAGTATAAAGAAGGCTTAATCGCCACTACCTGTTGCTTGGGTGCAGAGATTCCTAAAACCATTATTCGTTATGGTGAAGCGGCTGCAGAAAAGCTGTTTGTAGAATGGTTGGAGTTATTTGGAGCAGATTACTATATAGAATTACAACGGCATGGTATCCAAGAACAAGAAGTTTGTAATGCCGTATTGCTGCGCTGGGCAGAAAAGTATAATGTACCAGTCATTGCTACCAATGATGTCCATTACACTACGCAACAAGATAGCCTTGCGCAGGATGTATTGCTCTGTTTACAAACTGGCAAAGATTACAACGATCCCAATCGGATGCGTTTTAGCAACGATCAATTCTTTTTAAAGTCACCAGAAGAGATGGCGCTGCTTTTTGCAGACGTACCCGCGGCTATTACCAATACACTTGCCTTGGTAGAAAAAATAGAAACGCCCTCTTTGACGCGCGATGTGCTGCTGCCTATTTTTCAACTGCCTAGCGGCTTTTCAGATGCCAATCGCTATCTAAGCCATTTGGCTTTTTCCGGTGCCCGTGTTAAGTATGGAGCCATTTCTATGGAAGTAGAAAGCAGACTGAATTATGAATTGGCCATTATTGCTCAAACCGGTTTTGCAGGCTACTTTTTAATTGTACAAGACTTTATTGAAGCAGCGGTACAATTAGGGGTTATCGTAGGTCCAGGAAGAGGGTCTGTAGCAGGTTCCCTAGTGGCTTTTTGTATAGGGATTACTAAAATAGATCCCCTGCGTTATAATTTACTTTTTGAACGCTTTCTGAATCCAGAGCGGGTTTCTATGCCCGATATAGATGTAGACTTTGATGATGAAGGTCGTAGAAAGGTAATCGATTATGTAGTTCAAAAATATGGTCGCAACCAAGTTGCCTCTATTATTACTTTTGGTAGCATGGCGGCTAAGTCGGCTATACGTGATGTAGCACGTGTCTTGGGTCTCCCTTTGGCACGCGCCAACTATTTAACCAAGTTGATACCAGATAGGTTAGGCATTACTTTATCAGAAGCCTTTGAAGAGGTAGGGGAACTCGCTGAGCTTAAAAAAGCCATTGCCACGCCAGAAGGTAAAGTACTTGATTTAGCTGAAACCCTGGAAGGCTTGGTGCGTCATACCGGTATCCATGCCGCAGGCATCATCATTGCACCTAATGATATTATAGATTATATCCCAATAAAAACAGATAAAAACGCTGACTTATTGGTAACCCAATATGATGGGTCGGTATTGGAAAAGGTGGGTATGCTGAAAATGGATTTCTTAGGACTCAAGACGCTAAGTATTATTAAAGATGCCCTGCTATTGATCCAACAAAATAGAGCCATTACCATAGATATAGATCTGATTCCATTAGATGATCCACTTACTTTTCAATTGTACCAGTCCGGTAGTACCAAAGGCACCTTTCAATTTGAATCAGAAGGCATGCGCCAATGGTTGATGAAACTGCAACCTACTACGATGGAGGAGCTTATTGCTATGAATGCACTCTATAGGCCCGGTCCTATGCAGTTTATTCCCAATTTTATTGCGCGTAAGCATGGCAAAGAAGCCATTGAATATCCACATCCACTTTTGGAAACCATTTTAAAGCCCACTTATGGCATTATGATTTACCAAGAGCAAATCATCCAAACGGCGCAAGCCATGGCAGGTTATACGCTAGCTGGTGCCGATTTATTGCGTAAGGCTATGGGTAAAAAAAATGCGACAGAAATGGCAAGGCAACGCGATGTCTTTGTAACAGGAGCAGCAAAAAAACATCAGATTCCTAAAGAAAAAGCATTGGCTATTTTTGAGATTATGGAAAAATTTGCGCAATATGGCTTTAATCGTTCACATGCAGCGGCTTATTCGCTTATTGCCTACCAGACCGCTTATTTAAAGGCCCATTACCCTACCGAATATATGGCTGCGGTATTGACGCATAACCAGGGTGATATGGATAAAATTACTTTCTTTATGGAAGAGAGCCGCCAGCAAGGGCTCTCTGTATTAGGCCCTGATATCAATGCAAGTCAAGTAAATTTTAGTGCTGGTCTCCATAAAGAAATACGATTTGGATTGGGGGCGATTAAAGGAGCGGGCGAAGCAGCGGTCACCGCTATTATAGCAGCAAGAGCGCAAAAAGGCGCTTTTAAAGATATTTTTGATTTTGTAGAAGCGGTCCAACTCAAAACGGTCAACAAGAAAACCATGGAAGCCCTTGCCTTATCTGGTGCGTTTGATACCTTTAAGGGCTTGCATAGAAGGCAGTATGTCTATGAGGCATCTGGTAGCAGTTTTATAGAAAAAGTCATACAATACCGCAACCGCATTCAAAAAGAGCGCACCGAAGCGCTTCAATCACTCTTTGCAGCGAGTGCGTATAGTCAAATTAAAAGGCCAGAACCAGTTGATTGTCCACCTTATGAGCCATTGGAACAATTGCGTATAGAGAAAGAACTGGTTGGTTTTTATATTTCTGGTCATCCATTAGATCCATTTAAAGTGGATATAGCTAGTTTCTGCAATGCCACCACACAAAATATATTGGGTACTAGTCGAAAAGCAGTAACCATAGCGGGTATGCTTACCGCTGCTACCATTAAGCAAAATGGTAAAGGCAATGCCTATGCTTTACTTACATTAGATGATTATTGTGGCTCGCTTAACTTTGCTCTTTTTGGAGAAGACTACTTAAAGTACAAACATCTATTAGCAGTCGGCACCCTACTCTTTTTGACAGGTAGTGTAGCCCCACGCTATGGAAGCCAAGCCATGCAAACCTTTAAGCCACAAACCATGCACCTATTGGAAGAGATGCGGGAGCGCATGGCCAAAGGTGTCCATTTAACGCTGGAACAACACCATATCAATCCGCTATTGGTACATGAGTTGGAAGCTGGTATCAAACGTTATCCAGGTAAATATTTGATAAAGATATCCATTGTAGATCACGACGCGCAAATCACCATTCCCACCCTTTCTACCCAATATCGTGTGGCACTTACAAATGAGCTATTGGATTGGCTCAACCAGTTGTCTATCGATTTTCATCTGTTTATGTAAGCATATACATAATATGTATGGATCTTACGGTGGTTGGTATTGTATGTTTGATCTATAAAGCTTAAATTAACATAGAAATAGAATAAACTGGTTTTTTTCTATTTCATTCGGTTTGCACTACTATTCAAGTAGGGGAGCCAGATAAAAGTATAGATATGGGTGCGGGGAATCATAGAACTTTTGTCTTGGCTTTATTAGGCAGCAGATGGTACAAAACGATTTTTTTGCATCTCAATACTCCTTCTAAATCTATGCAATGGGCCGTTAAATACAAATATTGATATGCATACGAATACCGCTAAAGATTTTTCTTTTACCTTATTAGATGGCACTTTATTTAAGTTTTCTAATCAAGATGTTTTGGTAGTCAATACGGCTTCACAGTGTGGATTTGCCCGTCAGTTTAATGCATTACAGGAACTACATGATCGTTATCATGCCCAAGGCTTTACCGTGCTTGGGGTATCCTCCCAAAGCTTTCGTAAGCAAGAATTTGATCAGCCTTGTGAGATAGCTGCTGCTATAAAAAATAAATGTAATAGGGTTACTTTTCCTATTACGCAGCTAGCAGCTGTTCGTGGAAAATCCATTCATCCATTTTATGCATGGGCTGCTACCCAAGTCTCTTTATTGGGGCGCCCAAAGTGGAACTTCCATAAGTATTTGATAGGTAAAGATGGCAGGTGCATCACATGGTTTTCTTCCGTAACTGATCCTTTAGCTCCAAACGTCATAGACGCAGTAGAAGCGGCACTAGCCAACCAGTAGTGCTGCGCTCAATAGCCTCAATTTAAGAACGATATATTATTGATTATTCAATCAAATAGCATTTTTTATCGTATCTGTTCAAACCACTGTTTTTTACATTAAAAAAACAACGCCCTTGTAAGATGGCACTTTCAGTGGATTTTTACCGAGGGGTTGATTTTTTGTCCACTTTTTTATCAAGAAAAAAGTGGGATATAACTCATTATTAACCAGTATCGTGAACGACAGATACTAAACAAGTATAAGAATTTGGAATTTTAAATAAAAAAATATACGATTTAAGAACAGCGTTTATGTTGTTTTGAATCCGTAAAATCGAATATATGACCTATGATGATGCTTCTAAAATCTACGTAAGCAATCGTAAGGACACTATTGTTTGTTCCAGTTGTATCGCTTCTTTGGTTCAAAAGTTGTTCTCTACAATTTTTTTCATTGTACTATGTCGCAGTTGTCTGTTATACATTGTAGGCTTCAGCTGTAACTGCAACAATAGTGATGCAACCTCTGCGGCTGATATTACTCCATCACGACATCATGTGACCCAACCCCACTGTTTAGGCACTGTAACTACGTTGGGCACAAATGACCCAATTGGCTATATTATAGAAGAGCGTCGCCTACTTGATCCAAAAAGTAAATGGAAGCAAGACCAACTAAAAAGCACCCCAAAAGTAATATTCCATCTGCATGATCAGGAATCCATCGCGCTCCCTGATGGTGCAGTGCCCAATTGGCAAGCGTATGGGATAGCGCCCTTTATGTTTTGTCAGATCAAAAGTTTAGGCGATAAACATATTGTTGCTTTGGATTTGAATGGCGCTAAATTTCAAAATGGTGAACAATTGGGTTTTATATTCGTGAAAAATAACCGAACGCTAGTTGATGTGATGCAGCATTTGATAGGGTGTCCTGATCAATCCTATGCCTGTAGGCAGATCAAAGATGGTTTGATCCTCCCTGGCGTTGTCAGCGGATATCTATTGCAATCTGAATCTATTTTAAATAGATCTATAGATTTAAATAGTTATTCGAATGGCTATTGCTATATTAAAAAAGGTGATCATTACTGTTTTATTCCCTTAAAAAATAGCGTTCCTGAAGTTAAACTAGTACAGCCAGTAGCTGGTTCATCGTATAACAGCATACTCCCAACAAACATACAACCATCATTATTAGAAAATAGGATAGATGCACCGCCTGTACGTCCTTTATTTTTAAAAAATGACGCGCCATCGGCTGCCTTATCTATGGTTCATGAGGAAGCTGTTACAGATAGGTCTATGCAAACGAATGATATAGAATCCGCTCCGCTCAACCTATTAGGAGGTGTAGGTGGCGGTCTGTATAGTGATAAGGCAGCGCACAATAATGGTTTATCCGAAGCCATGCGCGCAGAAAAAATCATCCAGATGAAGCAAAAAGCCTTGAATAAGATAGTAAAAAAGATAGCAACCTATACCATCATCCACGAGCAAGTTATAAAAACCATACAAAAAATAAATTTAGACAAGGTCGTATTAAATGATATAGTGCAAAACCACTTTAAACCAAATGTTGGCAGCACGTTACAATTGGTGTTCAATCCGGTATTGCAAGCGATAAGCCAATTGCAAGCTGCATTGATATTAGAAAAAAGTTGCCAACTCGGTATAGAATATAGTAGGCCCACCTATCTTAGCGATCAATGCAGTGCACTAATAAAACAATTAAGAAATTTAGAAGTAGCTATATGTGAGGAATATTTCGAAATCTTATCTACAGAAATCTTACTGCATCAGGTAATAGAATTTTTCGAAAGTATGTATGATTTACTCCTTTACATCAGACGCTTATACATTCTGAATCCAACAGATCGCATGCGGCAATGTGTCAAACAATTGTACATTGAAGATGATAGGCAATCCAAAACGGCGCAAGTCATCATAGAACAGCTAGAAAAACTAGAAGATGAGCAACTCAGTATGGTCCGAGAGGTAAGAAAAATAGCCTCAAAAAGAGCAGGAACACTAGTAGCGATACAAGATGCCGTCACCTTAGTACGTAATCCATTGGAAAATGCAATACATACCATACGCGCATTAGATTTAAGAATCAAGCTGAGGCTAAACTTAAACGTTATAGTAGGGAAGGTGAAAAACCTTAAGCGCCTCAAAGAGATTATAGCAGATTTAGACTTAGCCAAGGAGTATATATGCGCCATACGAGTGCGTGTACATGATCCCACTTTAAAGATACTAAAAGCAGCCATAGCAAAACAGATACAAACAGCCACAAATGAGGCATTAAAGCTAGCAAATAAACTTGAAACAAATTTGCGATCAAAAACAAATAGTATGGTCGATCAGGAAAAAGTACTTAAAACACTATTGCCAACAATAGATGCCTGTGATGATGCTGGGTATGAAGCAGCATAAAACCCGTTGGGCCAGTTTGGTATAAGTATGGCCTATTTTTTTCGTAGTCTAGCCAGTTCGTATGAACCGGTAAGTGCTCATAAAGTTTTTGATTTTATTGTAAAAAATGTTTACAATTGTAGTTTGAATAACCCTGAGGAATAGATATAAGGTTCATTTAACAAGATAGGTGTAAAAGGTTCTTCTTAAAAAGAAGCACACTTTGGTCAGTCATTATTTAGATGAATTTCTAAAAATTAAATTTAATTATCAGCATAAAAAACTATATTCTATATAGTACCATATGCATAAGGTATCGGTTGGGATTGTTGAATTTAAGTAGTTGTATCTATGGGTGTTTTAAATCTACCTCTGTTGATGGTAGCGACTTTTTTGTTATTAACCTTGGGTATAGGGCTATGTTTTACGAAGATCTCTACTTCATTTCGGGAATATGCTTTAGGGGATCAAACGTGGCATACGGCACCTTTGATGGGTACATTATTGACGCTTATCTATGGAGGAGGGAGGTTAATGGTTGGCGTAGAGCAGGTACATAATTTTGGACTTGCTTGGGTCTTTTTTATACTTTTTACTAGTTTTTTGCCACATTGGGTAATCAGCTGGTTGGCATTACGTATGACACCATTTATGCGTAACCTCTCTATGTCAGAGAGTATAGGCCGTGTGTATGGTACCTATCCGAGAATAATTACTGGGTTAGCTAATATTTGTTTTGCCATTGCTACCATTGCTATTCAAATCAATGTAATGTCTCGGTCCATCAGTATGTGTATAGATGTCGAGCATTCGCGTATGATCACCAGTTTGGTTATCTTGGTTTTGTTTATCTATTCCCGTATTGGCGGCATGCGTATTATTACTTTTATAGATATCGCACAAACCTTTGTCTTTTTTCTGATTATTCCCTTTCTTGCTTTCTCGATATTTGAGGCAACGGGTAGACCTGACGTGCTCTCTTTTTTGCGCACGCAAGAAAGTTTTCAGTTTCATACGTTGTTTCAATTTGAACCCAACCAATTGGCCATTTTTACCCTCTTCCTCTCTAGTCTGGTGTCCAGTATCAATCCTCCGATTATACAGAGAATTTATATGTCTGCCGATTGCTTTCAAGCCGGTATGGTTTTCTTTTTCACCGGTTGTTTGAGTCTGTTTATCGCTTTATTTATCATATTGCTGGGTCTATATACTTTTGTCGCTGCACCGCATCTATCAGTGGCAGAGGTTTGGCACTATATCATAGCTCATATTTCACCTGTTTGTAAAGGTTTTGTGGTTATAGGCTTGCTGGCTATGGCTATGTCTACAGCTGATACTTACTTAAATAGTTGTGCTGTTATGTTTAGTAATGATATAGCAAGCAGTATGATGGCTAAAAAGTCATTTCCCTACCCTATTCAGCTTAGGTTAGCTAAGGTAATTGCACTTTTTATAGGCATTATTACGGTGCTATTCAGTTTGTATTGTAGTGATCTATTTGCCTTATTGAAGTTTCGTTTTGATTGTTTTATTCCTATCGTAATTGCTCCTTTTATCTTAGCTGTTTTGGGGTTTAGGGGTGGTTCATCTACTGCTTTGATGGGCATGGCTGCAGGCACCGTGACCATTTTGGCTTGGAATAGGTGGGTTGAGCCAGCTACAGCTATGAATGGTTCTTTTATAGCTATGGTAGTTAATGGGCTTGTTATGAGGGTTGTACATTATGTGTCTCTTAAACTAAAAACATAAATCGTGGAAGTCCAGTTTGGTAGGTTGCGTAGGTTGGTTGCTGAGTTGCCTTCTTTGAGGAGGTACGTATAGTAATTTTTTATATCATGGTTTGCGTGTATGTGATTTTGGGTCTAGGAAAAAGTAGCGTATAAAGCTCTATGTTTGATTTTTAACTAGAAATACGTACCATTAAATGTAGCAACCGCTATCATTTATATTATAATCTTTTTAATTGTTTGCTTTATGATCTGTTTGAATATGTCCCTATTTATAGTGGCTGCTTTTTTATTATTAACCTTAATAGTAGGTGGCTACTTTAGTAGAAAAAAAACCACCTTTCGAGAATATGCAGTGGGGCATAAACAGTTTGCGACGGCTACTTTGGTAGCTACCGTATTGGCTACTTTTTTTCAAGGGGGTGGGTTGGTACGTAATATAGAATGTGTCTATGATCTTGGCTTGTGGTTTACAGTTATTTTGCTTTTGGTGCCTCTTGGCATGTGGAGCACTAGCAGATTTGCATTGCGTATGGGGCCATTTATGCAACACCTCTCTCTGGCAGAAACAATAGGTAGTATTTATGGTACGTATGCAAAGGTTATCACTGTTTTGGTTAGCATTTGTTGTAATATCCTCCTAATTACTTCTCAAATCGTCATTGTCTCCCAAACTATTGGCATTTGTGTAACTTTAGATAACCCTTATGTAATTCCTGTTCTTTCCACCTCAATCCTTATTTTTTATTCTACCTTTGGGGGGGGCCGCGCGGTTACCTTGACAGATGTGTTCCAATTTATCACTTTTTCCATTGTTATTCCTTTGCTTTGTTGGTTTGCCTTTGCAAAAATAGGAAAACCAGTTGCAACCATTGTTCCTATACTACAGAGTCACACTAAGTTTCAGTTTACCCACTTATTTCACTCTAATAACCAGCTAATTCATATAGTACTACTGTTGTTAGCTGATATACCGAGTAGTATAGTAGCTTCTCCTCTTACGCAACGGGTCTATATGGCTGCTAGTCCTATTCAAGCCCAAAAAGTTTTTTCGTATGCTGCTATTTTTAGTTTTATTATTCAGGTTTTTATAGTTTTAATTGGTCTATTTATTTTTGTCGGGGCATCAAACTTACCCAAAGTAGAAATTTGGCCCTATATAATGGGCCATATCCCTCCTCTTTTTAAAGGATTTGTTGCCAGTATACTCGCTATGGTGATGTCTACTGCTGATTCTTGCTTAAATACTTGTGCGGTTATGGTCAGCCATGATATAGCAAAAAGCCTAATAAAACAAAAAAAGATTAGTGATTCCACTCAGCTTAAAATAGCCAGGTGGACTACACTAACGGTGGGCCTATTATCTATGGTCATAACTTTTAAGTATAATGATTTGTTAAAATTAATGTATTGGGGCCTTAACTGTCGGGTACCTATACTAACCGCTCCTTTTATTTTAGCTGTTTTTGGTTTTCGGGGTACTCCTCGAACGGCTTTAGTAGGTATGACTACAGGTGCATGCACTATTTTAGCGTGGAACAAATGGATTAAACCTGCAATAGAGATAGATGGTTCTTTTATGGCTATGGTGGCCAATGGATTAGCGATGCTAGCGGCCCATTATCTACTGAAGCAGCCAAAAAGTGCTGGGTGGGTGAAACCAGATCATGAGTTTAAACAAGTACAACAAGCCCATGCGCGCAATAGAGCGGAGCGAAGGGAGATGATTAAAAATGGTTGGGCCAATAGAAAATCCACTTTGTCTAAGCTGATACCTAGTGATGCTGCCTTACGTTTAACAGGGCTTTATGTGGTCATTACGGCTATTCTAGGTTATTGGTTTATTAGGCCAGATCATATCTATTGGGCGATATGTCAAGGCCTTGTGGGTGCCCTGCTTACATCTTCTAAAACCTTTTTTAGCAGCGCAATTCCCGCCTGGTGTATTGGTTTGGGCTGGCTTATAGGGTTAGTGGTTTATCTGCCTCTGAGTCTGCTTGGACACTGGTGGTATCTTGTAGATCCGATCTTTACCGCATCTTTGTCTTTGGCCCATTGTGCTGTAATCCTATGGGTTTTGCCACTCCATCTGGGCATAGGGGTTGTTACCACTACCTTATTAATAGCCATTTATCCTATGGCTATTGGATTGACTTTGCCAGTATTGTCTGCTTTATTTCCGCTGTTCATAGCAGGCTTAGTGGTATTTGCTATGGCTATTTACTTTAAGGTAAAGGTACGCAATTACACCACTCAAATTCTTTACTTAAAAGATCAAGAAGGGATTAGAGAAGCACAACAACTGAAAGCCTCTCTTTATGATTCGGGTACGGTTCCTGCTACTATAGTTAATAAGTCTAAGGGTTATGGCGCTATTTTAACACAAGTAGTCGGTAAGATTGAAGAATCTATTTCTTTTTTAGATAGCAATGTGCCACTTTATAAGCAAGATTTTCAGAGTATTATTAATAAATTGTATGATTGGGTGGCCTATTTTAATAGAAGAGAAAGGGCCAAAAAACATGCCCTGCTGCAGCCTACTAAAATTACTTTAGATAAACTGATACGTAAGGTAGAATTGGCGTTAGGCCAAGAGGTAGCGCATCCGCCTAGGTTGTTGATAGAAAAGATAAACGATTCCAATGGAGCGCCATCTCCGCATATGGTATGTGATATCAATCAAATTGCCTATTTACTGGTGCAGGCTGTGTTACGTGTTGGTAAACGAGCGGGTACATCAATTGTTCATATACGTTTCCATAATACTGCTTTACAGTTTAAGCAAGCCGATGCTATTGACAACAGCTATCCTCTATCCATGCTTTTTCAAGCTACTGCCCTGGTAGTCAGTCAGGCTACTACTCTCCCTGAAGTGATGGTCAAAGTAAAACCTGTCTATGATGATGAGATAGATATGATGGGCCATCAAGGAAAACAGGACACACCACCCTCTATAGATCTTCAACAGGAAACCATATCCAGTATTGTGGGGGGGCATTATGGCCATTTAGAAATCTTCGATGGCGAGCAGCAGCCAGCTATGCTACTGGTATTGCCTAGTAATGTCACTGATATTCTTAGTAAAATAACGATTAACTTACCTCTAGATGAGTTAACCTTAGAGACCCCTGTCACCCCTAAGGAACAAGCCGATTCCATGATGGCATTAATGCAGTTCCATGATCATGTTAGTAGATCTTCTCATCGAGCGGATCCTATTGATATAGGTATTATTTCAGGGTTGCTTTTATTGCTGCGGCAGCATTTTGGCTTTAAGCGACATGCTTCGGGTCAATTGTTTTATGTACGTGCGGTAGGTATTGCGGAAATAGTCGTAAAATGGGTATTTCACTCTCCTAAGGTGATTTATGCTGCTTTGCTCTATGAGTTGGTGCGTCGTACCTGTTTGCCGCTTTCTTATGTCAAGGAACATTATAATTTAGGCGTATATGCTTTTGTATTGAATGTAGTAGGCATAGATAAACGGCAAGCATTGGATCATCCTTCTTTGCTGTATGTGCAAAATCGATTGCAAGAAGCAATTAAGGAGGAACATGTACAGCTTTCCGTTCTTTTTATCAAACTAGCCGAGCGGCTCTATGACCTACGTCATGCAGCAGGTTATAGCCATCTCTCAGAAGTACAACATATGGCGCAAGAAACCCTGACCATAGATGTGGAGTTAGCCAATGCCTACTTGGGCCCAGAGATAGGCGTGGCACTAGAAAAAGCAGCCAAACAGGCATTAGAACTGGGCAAACATAGACGAAAGGATCAAGATAATGAGCTATGATCAGGTGGCTGGTAACCGTCAGCTGACCTGTTGGCGCCATGCTTTGATCTATTTTTAAGGCCACTATACTTTATAACTATTTTCGAACCATTTTTTCTATTAGAAACAAATGACTACACCCACTTTACCACCACATTACAACTTTGTAGAACGAGAAACATATTGGCAACATTTTTGGGAAGCAGCAGCGCTATATAGTTGGGACCCAACTGATCCAGATACTTTTGTGGTAGATACACCTCCCCCTACCATTTCCGGACAGCTGCACGTAGGCCATGCTTGTAGCTATGCACAAGCCGATTTTATCGTTCGATTTCAACGCATGTTGGGTAAAAATATTTTTTATCCAATGGGTTTTGATGACAATGGGTTACCCACGGAGCGGTTGGTAGAAAAACAAAAAGGTGTTCGCGCAGCCCATATGGATAGAACGGCTTTCATAAAATTATGTCAGGAAGTAGTGGATAGGGAAGAAGAAAAGTTTAGGCATCTTTTTAAGGCCATGGCGCTTTCTGTGGATTGGAGTTTAGAATACCAGACGATTAGTCCACTATCTCGTAAGCTTTCACAGATGTCTTTTTTGGACCTTTTGAAAAAAGGGGAGGTATACCGTAGTGCGCAACCGATGTTGTGGGATCCAGTAGATGGTACTGCTTTGGCACAAGCTGATATTGAAGACCAGGAGCGCACCACCTATATGAATGACATTCTATTTCTACATGAAGCGACGCAAGCCCCTTTACCCATTGCTACGACTCGACCTGAATTATTGCCTGCCTGCGTGGCCTTATTCTACCATCCGGATGATATGCGTTACCAACATTTGGCGCACACCTATGCCCTGACACCTATATTTAATATGAGGGTGCCTATTTTAGCAGATGTGCTTGTGCAGCCCAATAAGGGAACCGGTTTGGTGATGTGTTGCACCTTTGGAGACCAAACCGATATAGTGTGGTGGAAGAAACACCAATTGCCTACTTGTATCATCCTAAATAAACAAGGCAGGGTAACCCATGTTGGTCCATTGCAAGGCCTTAAGGTAACAGAAGCACGCGAAAAAATCATTCAAATCTTAAAGGATCAGTCGTTGTTGGTTAAGCAAACGCTTGTGCAGCAATCTGTCAAGTGTGCAGAACGTTCTGGTGCACCTTTAGAAATACGCACTACACCTCAGTGGTTTGTGCGTACCATAGATCATAAAGCCGCCCTTTTAGCTAAGGTCAAACAACTCAAATGGCACCCTGCTGCCATGCAGCATAGGCTGGAGGAATGGATTGCTGGCATCGCTTGGGATTGGTCTATAAGCCGTCAGCGCTATTTTGGGGTGCCTTTTCCGGTTTGGTATTCTAAACGTTCTGGGGAAGAAGGAAAGATATTGGTGCCCACTGTAGATCAGTTGCCTGTAAACCCACTTGAAGATCTACCCATAGGCTATACCCGTGAAGAGGTAGAACCAGACTATGATGTAATGGATACTTGGGCAACGAGCAGTATTTCGCCCCAACTCTCTTCGCATGCGATTAATAAGGAGTCTAGCGTAGACTATAATAGGCACCTGCAGTTGTTCCCTATGGATTTGCGCCCACAAGCCCATGAGATTATACGGACTTGGGCTTTCTATACTTTACTCAAAGCCCATTTGCATGAGGATAGTCTGCCCTGGAACCATATTATGATCCATGGATGGTGCCTAGCGTCAGATAAGCAAAAGATGTCTAAGTCTAAAGGTAATGTGTTGCTGCCTGAAAAGCTTTTAACTACCTATGGGGCGGATGTCATCCGCTATTGGGCCGCTAACGCCCGTTTGGGTGCAGATACTTGTTATTGTGAAAATGTGATGAAAAATGGCAAACGGTTGGTGACTAAATTATGGAATGCCGGTAAGTTTATCTTGGGCCATTTTGATAAAATAGAAGGTTTAGGTCAACCACTTCAGTGGCAAAAAGTCACCCATACCCTAGATCGATGGCTCTTAGAATCCCTAGCCGCACTGACTGATAAGGTGCATGCACATTTGTTAGCCTATGGCTATGCAGAGGCGTTGGAACAGGTAGAAAAATTCTTTTGGTCTGTTTTTTGTGATGACTATCTAGAGCTTAGTAAAGCTAGGGTTTATAATGCACTGCAGCAAGATCCGCAAGGTCAGTATAGTGCTATGGTAACACTTTACCATGCTTTTTATGGTCTATTGCAACTTTTTGCTCCTATTTTGCCTCATATTACAGAGGAACTGTCTCAGGGATTGTATCCCCATAAAGGTTCTATTCATCAAAGAGGCAATTGGCCCACGTGGAGATTAGAGACGACCATTCCTCAAGCGCAAGTGGATCAAGTCGTGCACCTTAGGGAAATCATTGGATTGGTACGTAAAGCCAAAGCAGATGGTCAACTTTCTATAAAAGCGCCGATTCAGTTGCTTACCATTAGCGGTACAGTTTTAGATGAAGATATATATCAAGACCTTAAAGCGGTCACTGCTGCTACCGAGATCGTATTCGGCGATCTAACCTCAAGCCCTATGGATATACAAGTAGTGGGTAAGCAGTGTGGCATAGGGGTAGTGTGGGGGTAGGGAAGGTATCTGTTCAATTCACTACACATCAGATGCCATTGAGCAAAGCACAAACAAATAGCCAGGCGGGCATCTACCTGCACATCCCATTTTGCAAGCAAGCTTGCCACTATTGTGACTTCCATTTTAGTACTAATTTGTCTTTTAAGTCATTAATGGTCCATAGCATCCAAAAAGAACTTGCATTACGTCAAGATTATTTGAAAGGCATACCCATTACCAGTATTTATTTTGGTGGTGGTACTCCTTCGTTATTAACGCTTGTAGAAATAGAGCAGCTGCTCAACCAAGTGGTACGTTGTTTTCCTATAGCGCCAGCAGCAGAGATCACATTAGAGGCCAATCCTGATGACTTAACGCTTGAAAAATTGCAAGGATTGAACCATATGGGTGTAAATAGGCTTAGCATAGGCATACAGTCTTTTAATGATCAGGCACTGCGTTATATGAATAGGGCCCATACCAGTTCCATGGCCCAAAATAGTGTAGCGTGGGCACGTACTGCTGGCTTTGATAACTTAAGTATAGATCTTATCTATGCCATTCCTGGTACTACTATGTGCGATTGGCATGCTGATTTAACACAAGCCCTATTGTTGGAACCAGCGCATATTTCTACCTATTGTTTGACCATTAAACCTAAAACTGTATTTGGCTATTGGCATAAACAAGGTAGTCTGGTGGAGCTAGATGAAACTTTCGCAGCAGAACAATTTGAACGAACTGTAGCAGCTTGTGCTCAACAAGGTTATCTACATTATGAAATTTCTAATTTTTGCAAGCCAGAAAAATATTCTAGACACAATACAAATTACTGGAAATCAGGTCCATATATAGGTGTCGGACCAGGGGCACATGCCTATAATGGGCAGCAAAGACAATGGAATATTGCTCATAATGCATTATATATTAAAGCCATTCAAAATGGGAAGCTACCTTATACGGAAGAAACCTTAACGGTAGCCAATCATGTAAATGAATATATGATGACCAGTCTAAGAACTTGTTGGGGATGTGATTTTGATTGGATTTATGCACAATATGGGATTGACCTTATGGCCATACAAAAAGATTATTTAGAAAAAATTATGCAATGGAAATTGGCCTATTTGACCGGCCATATACTTTATTTAACAAATAGTGGTAAATTACTAGCCGATAAAATAGCGAGTGATCTTTTTGTAGATGGATGATCGCTCCATGGCATCATGGTAAGAAAAATAACCATTGATCCAACCATACAAATTCCTTTGATTAAGTTTAAGGTATGGTATAAAATCCTCTTCAATGCGTATTTATTCTAGGATTTTAGGTTACGCAGGGCCTTTATGGCCGTGCGCTTTTTATTATTTTTCTGCTATTCTCTTATCCATTGTTTTTGGATTGGCGACCTATGGCTTGGTTATTCCCTTGCTTAAGGTACTATTTAATCAAGAGGAGTTGAACCGGTTGTTATGGGAAGACCAAGTAATGCCCACATGGCAGCTAAATATGCACTACCTTACGAGTTTATTTAATTACTTTTTTATAAAAATTATTATCGATTACGGTAAAATACGTGCACTCTGTTTGTTGGCATTTTTATTTATGTGCGCTAATGCCATAAGTGGGTTTTTTAGGTATATAGCAGATGTTACTATGGCTAAAGTCCGTATCCATCTTGTCCATAATTTGCGCCTGGCTCTCTTTAAAAAAAGTTTAACGTTGCCTGTGGAGTATTTTACTGATCACAAGAAAGGAGATATAATAGCGCGTATTACTATTGATATTCAGGAGGTAGAGCATGCAGTTGCTGATACGTTGCGTCTATTTTTAAAAGAACCCACTCAACTTTTTTGTTACATTGTGGTGCTGTTTTACATGTCACCAAGTCTTAGTATTTTTACCTTATTATTTCTACCTATTGTAGGGTGGGCCATAGCTCAGCTTATACAATCCCTCCGTAAATGGACAGATGCAACGCAGCAGTCACTGGGTCATTTAATGCATTTAATTGAAGGTACCGTCAGTGGCATCCGTATCATTAAGCTTTTTGGTGCTCAAAAATATGCTATTGATCAGTTTAAAAAAGAGGGGAAGGTATATGCCTCTACCCATATGGATGTAGCTAAAAAGTCCTATATGCTTGCACCAGTTTCTGCCTCATTAAGTGTGGTGGCGGTGTCTATTGTATTGGCCTATGGTGGCCATTTAATCCTTTTGGACCGTAGCCTACTTACGCCCAGTACGTTTATTGCTTACATCATTATTTGCTCCCAAGCGCTTATACCGATCAAAATGATTGCGCGGTCTATTGGCCATATTCAACGGGGGATAGCTGCCGGGAGACGTATTTTTGATGTATTAGATGAAAAATATGCGTTTAAGCGTTATTCAGGAGCATCTATGTCTATCACATTTAAAGATAAGATTGTATTTAAAAACATTTCTTTTGCCTATAATGAGGGCAAGGAGGTTTTACATCAAATCAATTTTACGATTCAAAAAGGCGAAATGATCGCGTTGGTTGGTGCTTCTGGTTCAGGAAAGTCTACACTTTTATCCCTTTTGTCAGGACTTTATCAACCCAATAGTGGCGTTATTGAGATAGATGATCTACCCATTTCCCAGATGAGTGAAGCATCACTTCGTCATTTAATGGGCGTGGTCACGCAGGAATCTATTGTATTCAACGATACAATCTATAATAACATTCTTTTGAATAGAACAGGGTTCCATAAGGAAGCAGTCCTACAAGCTGCCCAGATAGCTTGTGCGCATGATTTTATTATGGCGTTACCTGAAGCCTACTATACCATTATTGGAGACAATGGCAGCAAGCTTTCGGGTGGGCAAAGGCAACGCATTTGTATGGCTAGAGCGCTATTAGGGAATCCACCTATCTTAATATTAGATGAAGCCACTTCCGCTTTAGACATGGTTGCTGAGCGCAACCTACAGAGAGGTGCGCTGCTTAAAGATAAGACCTCTATTGTAGTAGCCCATAGGTTAACTACCATTTGTGATGCGGATAGAATTATTGTATTGGAACAAGGAAAGATAGTAGAAGAGGGTACCCATGCCAGTCTACTGGCGCAAGGAGGGGTCTATAAGCAATTGTTGGTTGGGCAACAGAGGTAGATTGGAGTATCTTAAATAGATAAAAAAATTTGTATAGCACAATAAAGCTTTGTAGACCAGCAAAAGTTTTAATATATTAAAAATATTAGGTGGTAGCCTTGTATATCTGTTTGTCTCTATTAGGCCCTTCTACTTAAATGGATAGACTTATTATAGGAGCTCGAAAGAGGAACCAAAATGAACATGTTAAGGAGCTCTTTGTTGCTTTGTTTTTTTACACTGTTTTTCTTATCCGGATGTAGATGGCTACGCCGTGGTTCGAAATTCGAGCTATTAAAACTTGATAAAACAGAGACTGCACCAGTGTCATTAGAACCTGACAAAACAGAGCCCGCACCAGTGCCATTAAAACCTGAGCAAACAAAGACCGCATCAGTACCATTAAAACCTGACAAAACAGAGGGCATTCCACGTGTAAATGCGCATCATCAACAACAAAAGCCAGTTGATCCAAAGCAGCCATCTGATCATCCTTCTACCTATTTTCCTATGCATCAGGAAGCCGGTCCCAATAATATGCTACAGCAGAAGGTTGAGCAGATAATAAAGCAGAAGAAGCATCAAGAGGAGTTGACCTATAAGCAAAAAGAGGAGTTGCTCAATCAAGCATATGAGCAGGCAAAGCAGGAGTTGGAGGAGAATAAAAAACAGATGCAAGGTAAGTTGGGGGAGCAGGAACAGGCGTATGAGAAGGTATGTAAGGAGGTAGACGACCTGACGGAGCAAGAGGAGAAAAAGAAGAAGGAATTGGATAAGTTGAATAATATCAACAGGCAGAAGCAGTCGAAGAATATGAATAAGCGGAAGAAGAAGTTGCAGAAGAAGCAGAAAGATGAACAGCAGGAAAAGGTGGAGGAGCTGTCTACGGAAATAAAGAAGCTGCAGGGAGATAAAAAAGACAAAGAGCAGGAGTCGGGGAAGCTGCGTGATGAAATAAACAAGCTGAACGACCAGATGAAGGATCTGGAACAAGAATTGAACAATCTGGACCAAGAGCGGGAGGAGATAAAGCAAATGATAGCGAATGAGGCATGACAGGGTCAGCTAGTAAAACATCATAACCAGTAATTTGTTTGGTAGTCAGTAAAATATACTCTTTAAGTTGACGCTATTGGATGAGCGGAAATAGGGAGGAAGCTAAGTGAAGTGCGCAAAGAGCCGTTGTATCTATTCCAGGCACTGGTTTTTGTGTGCAAAGAAAAACACCCCTGTAAAAAGTTGCGGTATGGAAAGTGGCATTATACAGATGATTTGGAAAAACAGTTTCCTTTGAAGCCCCAAATGGGGTGCTTTTTGTTTTTCCATCTATAGGATGTCACTTTCAGCGACTTTTTACCGAGGGCTTGATTTTTTGTCCACTTTTTTATCAAGAAAAAAGTGGACAAAAATCATTATTAACCAGTATCGTGAACGTATGACAGATACAACAAACTAACCTACAATGATTGACCATTTAAAATTCCATGGATACAACTGATAAAAAGCCTTTTTGGATGGATACACCGCTGGACAAAATGACACCTTCACAATGGGAGTCTTTATGTGATGGCTGTGGTAAGTGTTGCTTGCTTAAAATACAAGAAGCAGCAACCCAGAAACTGCATACCACAAAGATTTGTTGCCGGCTACTCAATACGCGCACCTGCCAGTGCTCCAACTATAAAGAACGGTTTCGCTATGTAGATGATTGCATCAAACTAAATCCTACCAATGTGCAAACGATCACCTGGTTACCTAAAAGTTGCGCCTACCGGCTGGTTAAAGAAAAAAAAACATTGCCTGACTGGCATCCATTGATCACCAAAGATCCGCAATCTACGGTCAAAAGTGGCCATTCTGTTAAAGGCTTTGTTGTACACCCAGCATTGGTCAACAAACCCATTATAACCTATTTACTAGAAGAAACTACGCCCTAACCTTCTATGCAGCCAATATCCGTTTTGCCGCGTGTCATAAATCATTTTCCCTGTATATAACTTTCCTCAATGTTTTTCATTTTTTTTGGTAAGACAGTCATATTTATAGGTACCCGCTCACTCCATATAAGTTCATTTTTATATTGCATCCAATAACTAATATATACGTTGTCACACTTAACAGGCTCATCAGCCTTACGAGGATTAACTTTCTGGTATAGACGATGTAAATAATTCTCTAGATTCTCTTTTTCAACCTCCTCTTTAAAGATTAATACGACCTTCTCTTTATTTTTATTCTCGTTGATTAGATATAGATTCTTCTTACTATGCTCAGTTATATACTTACTGATATCTTCCTTTATATTTGTATCGTCTATAAATACTATAAAACCTCGATGTCTGCGCGCATCTATATCAAACCCACTAGGTGTTATATGAACGGTAGGAAGTTTATAAAAAACATCATCTGGCTCAAAAAACCCAGTTTTGATGATCGTAACATGCGTTTTTGTATGGTCTAATGTTATCTTTGGCTTATCCGGCTTTGCTGCTTCCTTTAATTCCGGTTTTGGTGGCTTCGTTTCGTTTACTTCATCTACTTCTATACTTAATGGTTCTCTTTGTCTGTAAAACTTAAGCTTATGATCTATAAATAGACAAACCATATATTCGTAATCTGTTCCATGACTAAAAAAGTCGATGCAAGATGAATCAAGTGGTTTCCGTACATCTGTTACAAGACAGATGGTGCCATCATCTGTCACACTCGTATTGCTATGGGATCTAGGTGATGCTTCAAATAAAGTTTCCAGCTTATCGGTCCTCCAAATCGTATCTTTTGGTAAAAAGAATAAAGCTACTTCTGCGTTTGGAGGTAGTGGGGTGACTTGATCATTAACGGTATACTCAATGGTACAATCAGATAATTTTACAGCTCGAACCTGGCCTGATGCTTGTTCACGGTAAAGCTTTAAATCCAATACTTTTAAACTATGACTATTACCCGTAAAGGTAATAGAAGGCGGGACACTTTCTTGAACCAATGGGCTTTCTGTAACATTAGATAGGATATCTCCCATTTGACTCAAATAATAGTGCGGACCTTGAATCAAATAACAAAGTATCTTAAACTTACCCCCTTGAATAGGGGATTGGCTGTTGCACAATGTACCTATTATCGGAGGATCCATTCTCCTTAACCTACCTGGAATAACAATCATCTCATCATTAAATGATGTAACTTGAGTAGGCCATTCATCTCCAGAAGTTATGATTTGCTGCACCAAATGATAAGGGTTGATCCCTTCTTTAACTAATAGGAAACCTACTTTTTCATCTTTTGGGTAAAAATTAGTCAGCCCACCTTTTAAGAACCAACCTGTACCATTTTTTCCCTGGTTTTCAATAGCATCCATAGCTTCCAGTCTGATACCTCGATAATTTGGCAACGATGGATGCGTTTCTGTGCGATCCATTTGGAAGGGAGTAGTAGAAACTACATAATCTTGGGCAGATGCACCACTTGGTGCATATATCATATGCATGGTATATTTTTTTGAGGTTAATTTTTTATAGGTTTCCTCCTCTGCTTGAATCGTCCATTCTATTGGACCCGCACCAACTTTATTGATTTTATTCCAATAGATAAAACGATCTTTATCTAGCCATATAAACTTTTCAACCTCATTTTTAACATCCATAGCACTTTTTACTAAGGATAATAGTTCCGTATCGAAGGTAGCAGGTTCATGGCATGTAGCACCATCTAGACACCCTATAAAGGCTACCTGACCTTTTGATGCAGGCGCTACATTAGAGATATGCCCCTTAAACCGGAAGAACCAATCTGTTTTAGCTCCCCCCATACAACTGAGACTGCCTAGTGGCCTACAAAAAGAGCAAGCAACCACTGGCTTATTAGGAAGCGCCGAATCTTGACTATCTACAATAGATGCAATAGGAGCCTGCGTACACCGGGGACATCCTCCTCCCCATAGGCTATAAATAAATGATAATGATAAATAACGTAAGTGTTTATGCAACATGTTGATCATGAATGAAATAAATTAACCTTTGCCTAAAGGTAGTACGTAGGATAGATGATACTACAAATAGTAGACATTATGAATAACATATCATTATAGAATTATTATATGGCTTGGTACTACTCAGGTATCCAAAATAAAATAATTTCTTCTTGCATCCAAGGTAATTTAAGCTTATTCATAGACCAAGGAGGCAGTAAATCACCTGTATCGTGGTCCTGATGCATCATCGTTAAATGCCAAAATTTTTTCTCTGTAGTGTCATCAGCTTGGTGGCTGGTTAAAATACCTAATCTATTTAAGAAATAGTCTTTTACTATCCTTTCCAGGGTAGCGTTTTGAAATGCATCGGTTTCTTGCAGTTTTGTTATGCTTTTCCAACGCTTTAGGACTTTTTCCATAAGCAGTTGGCTATTGGCTGATAGGATTGCCATTGTGTTACTAGATGTGGATGTTTCTGTTTCTATTTCTATTTTTGATGTAGTCCCGTCTTGGGACGCTTGGAGCTGTTGGTCTGACGTAGTGCCCTTTTCTTCTACTTGATCATATATATCCTCCGTTTCATCTATAGGCTTATAGGGTAGCAATACTGCATCATAAGATAATCCACAAAGTAGTTTAGGAAGGGTAAGCTGCCATTCGGGACTCTTTAGCTTACCTGTAACCAAATATTGTAAGAGATAGACTGCATTATGGGCTGCTTGGTCACAGAAAAATTGGTCGTCAACCATAAGATTGTTTAACTTGAAAAAATCATACAAAAAGGGCCATAGAAATACCAAGCCTGTATTTTTTGTATATACCTGAACCGATGCTTCTGGTAGACGAACTTTTTGAGGTGATGTTTTTAGTGGCGCTTTTTCTAATGACTGATGGACTAAAGCTGACTGGGATGGGTGCATGTGCTTAATTAATGGCTTAAGTAAGGTGATCAGCTGATCTGCTTCCTGGTTCGTAGCCTTTGTATCGACAATTGAGGTAATGATTTTGTAAATAGTTCCTTGAGTATAGCAAGTGGTCAGTAAGGTACTGTGTACAAACTCTTGGGCTGCAAATGACTTTTTTGAAATTAAATAATGCATAATAGAAATGCAGAGTTCCTTTTTCCATGTGGATGGATGATGGAAGGGTATAGTTGTATCTAGCAATGGATGGTTTAAAAGAGTTAGGTAGTGCATGACAAATGGAGCGTTGTCTTTTGCTAAACAGGTTATAATTTTTGTAGTCACTTCTTCGCTAAAATAGTGGACTATGCGCCTGGCTGTTACTTGATGATTGTCCTGATCTGCTAGAAGTTTTGGTAATTCAAGTGGTTGGTCTTCCATAAATTGAATCAACTCATCGCCTAATCGCTCTATTGTTAGATGATACTGCTGGGCAAAAAGAGATAAGTTGCCATTAAGCAGTAGATAAAGCTTGATTAAGATAGGTGCGTGGTATCCACGCTGCCTAGCTTGTTGTTGGAATACTTGACTATATTTTTCTTGTAGCCTGTTCAATGAAGCAGTTAACGTTTCTGGTATCTCCTTGGTATCAAGTAGTTGAAAAGTTGTTAGTAGGGTAGTTGGTGTAACTTCCAGTACGTTACTCAATTCAGTAGTAAGGTCCGCAAGCCAATCATCTGGTGCAATAGATGTCTGAGGTAGTGTTTTTAATACACCATCCCAAAATAAATTTTTAGTCATATTTTGCTCGCCTAGTGCACCTTGTGTGTCACACCACCATTGATAGCTCCCTTGTATGAAGGTTGTTAACGTTTTACCTATTGCACTATGTCTTTGAATCAATTGCATCAGTTGCGTATGGGTAAAATTTGCGATAAGGCGTTGCCGCACATGTGCTTTATCTTGGGCTAAAGAAAAAGTAGAAAGGTGTGTGAGCACATCACTTAACAAGGCTGTTGCATCTGTATAATTTCCAAGCTTACCCGTATGCAAAAAGAGGTGCCATCTTTCTATAATCCTCTTTTTTTTGCCTAGTATCACATCGGCAATCTGTTTGTAGAGCGTGATGCGCATCGTTTCCTGTAATGGTAGGTTGGGTAAGTGTTGTGCAACCAATTGGTCGATGATGGAGGGAGATAGCTCAACAGATTGGCGTACCATCTCTTTAATAGCTGGTAGTAGCCTACTATAGTAAAGTGGTACAAGAGCTTGGTCTAATGTTTCATGTGTAGATAGAAACATTAGATCCACTTCATCTATTTTAGTTAGTTTTAATGGCGTTAACTTCTCTTTGAGGAAAGAAAAAATCTCTACCAGCTGGTAATCGGTTTCCTCTCTGGCTGCATCAATTAACGCATCACATAAACGGGTTGGGGGAGATGCAGTTTGTGCGCTCAGATGGAATACGATACGCTCTATATATTGTTTTTCTGGTGGAGTTTCTCTAATTGCGGCAGCAATAAAAATTTCTTTAATGGAACGGATATGGCCCTGTTGCTGGGTGCGCTGCAACACTTGCATCATGACCCTTTCTAGGCGATCCAGCATCTGATGGGAACAAGGGACAAAGGCCTGCAATAGTTTGGCTACAGTGATCTCTGTAGCATGTTGCATGAGCTTTTTTAAAATGGTTGCTTCTTGGCACCAAGGTGCTAATTGATCTCTTATCTGTTTGGGTGTGGCACGCTCCAAACACTTAGCTATGAAGTAGGCTGGCACCAACTGATCATTTGGCAATACATTATCAACAAGAAAATCCACTACATCTGCCAATGGATGGTTATGGGTACCATCTAAACGAGTGGTGTGCTGCTTGGTTTGCGATGCGTCAACCGGTTTTGATGTGCTATAGGTTTGTACTATATAGCTCTCTTGGTCTACTTTAGGTGACACACGCGCCAAACATGCTGCTAGATCTGGATAGGCTTTCTGTTCTGCTATATCAGATAGTCGGTCACATAATGCGTCAGCAGATAAGGAGGTATAAGGCGCTAGATAACCTATCACACGTCCTATATATTGCCTAGTAGATGGCGCATCCACGGCTGCTGTAATAAACATATTTTTGAGATGGTCTATGTTTGCTTGGCATTCAGTAGATTCAAGGAATGCAATCAGAACGGTTTCGAGTTTAGGTAGCCACTCCATTGAAAGAGGAATGGATGCTGGCAAGCTGTGCTGTATGATAGGCGGCTGCATAGCCGCTTTGTTATTTGCATCAGGCATAACAGGCCAAAGGCACGTGGTCTCCTTGGGCATCTCTGATGATAAGGTCGATATGGATACCAGTGGGGCTATTATAGCTTTTATAGCTGGGTTATAGGTTTGAGTAGTTAGCAATTTGGCGCATTGTTGCGGGCTGATTACACCATTGGCCATATGTGTTCTAAACAACGCGTGCATCTCTTCAAGATAAAATGTTTTAGAATGTTCAAAGGCACAATAGGCTAAAGTCATAGCTTTAATCGCACAAGCAGGTGTGGTGGCAGCAGTAGTAGCCGTTGCGATTTGCATACAATCAGAAAATATACCTACAATAGAAGGATCTATAGAGGCTAAGCAGGCAACAAAGAGCCTATCAGGTAAGTTTTGAACCAACTTTTCCCTATTTTTTGCTTCCTGCAGCCAGCTTTTTACTAGAGGTCGTATACCTGTTCGGTCCATTGCCCGTTTCATACTACCTATAGCGGCTGATAGTTGATGGGGCGCCATGCCATTATTGGCTATTTTGTCCAATTCTTTTACTATTTGTTCCTTATTTTTGATACTTTCATACCCGAATTTTAGTGGCGTTATCGCTAGGTCACGCAACTGAAGCACCAATGCTTTCGTAGTGGAGTCAAATGAGGGTTTTTTTTCATTTTGTGCGTAATAAATCTGTAATGCTTCTAGCATTTTTTCGTAGCTGGTAGAGGTTTGTAGGGCGACTTGCTTGAGGAGCATGCGCAAAAAACCCATTCGGTCTACTTTGCCTCTTGGTTGGTTGATGATACTCAATAGAGTCGTTGCAAACAATTGCTTCGTATCTAACAAGTTGGTTGCAACCCTCTTTTGTTGTAACAATATTCCTATTTCAGTTAGGATAGGCTTAAAGTAAGCTATAGGTTGTTTCAATAAGCAGGAAAGAGTTCGCTCTACAGTAGACCGAGCAAAAAATGTCATACAACGTTGGACAGCTTTTTCCTTTTTATGCAGATCATACCAAAGCTGTTCTATAAGCAGAGGCGTGTAGTGCAGCAATTCTAGATATATTTTTTCAATTTGTTTTTCAGAACGTTCGATCATCCACCACGCCAAATGACCTTCTGATAAATAGTGTGCTATGGCTTGCCGTTTTGCCTCTGGTAGTGGGATTACTGCAGTAGGGTTATGGATGACCTTACGCATCTGTTCTTGTAATTTAAGCATTAACACCTGTTCTACCTGACAAGGGAGTTGTTTGTCAAGGGTAGATAGATATACGTCACCTCCATCTATAACCAGCTTGTCTAAATGGATGACTACATCACTAGGCACATATTGAGCAAAGAGTTTGGATAAAATGGGTATAATTCGTTTTTGGACAGCTTGCTGAACGGTGTGATAGAGCATGCTATTTTGACTATGCTGATCAATAGTTACTTCAATCCGACTACGTAGAATGACATGATGATTTTTTGTAGGCATAATTGGTTCTATTAGATAAGTAGACCACTACCTTGATGTAAGGGAGTTTCCATCAGTTTTCTCTGGCTTTTTACCAAAAATTTAAAAAGCCAGATGATTAAGTTGTAATATAGCACTATAAGCCAGCCATATCGACTAGCTTAGGTAGCATAGCTGCTATAGAAGCTTGGTCCGTAATAACATAACGCCACATTTTATCTAAACCTTTTGAGATCCCTATTCTAGATGTTGACTTATAAGGCAATTGATAACCTATATCTTTAATATATAATGTTTTTGATAGCGTTACATCGATCGCATTATGGGTTACATTAATACCTAAGCATTGACAAAGCTTGCCTGGACCATTTAGGTAAGTATAGGGCGGATGGATCAGCTGTATGCCTCTAATGAGTGTAGCTGCTGGAAAATTTAAAGCTTCAGTAACAATATTTAAGCAATAATATTTTCCATATATAAAATAAACATAACTAAACCCAGCTTGCCCAAACATGACTTTAGTTCTTTGTGTAATACCTCTAGCCGCATGGCAAGCGGGATCACCTACACCAATATAACTCTCTGTTTCGGTAATAATCCCCTGAAAATCATGGAAGCATAGTAGTTTGCCAATTAAATGGGTACTAACCGTGTGTGTATCTTGTACAAAAAAGTCTCTATTTAAAATCATTTAGGGCCACTAGGCTTATTTATAATGCGTATCGATGCCCTTATGTAGCCTGCTTTCAAAAGGCTATGGATCATTGAGCACGTCGATCTGGTGGTTACATCCTTACGTAGATTGAATGTGTTGCGGCTTTGTGCACCATTTTTGTACAAAAGCATAAGGCCAAATCAGGTTATTGCTTATAACGGGGTGGGTTACCTTATCTGCTACAGCTTAACCAGCGTAACCGTTGCTTTGTCTTACTATAAATCGGTTTGGCATATAAAATGGCCACCGAAACTAAGTATATACATACGGCAAAGAGATAGGTATAAGCCGTTTCTTTATACAAGACCGAACAAACCTTATGCATAGGCCATATCCGGATAAAAAATAGGCCCATCAATAAATGATCCACAAGCGCAGAGATGGGTAAACTGATACCATTACTTAGTGCAAAACCATACCGTAGCTCTAGCTTTACAAAAAGCCTTAACCCAATATATGAAGCGATCAATATGGCGCATAAAGAGGCTACTATAAGTCCACTAATAGGCTTACCAGCCATATAATATTGTTTATTATATAATAAGCAAAGCGTTGTGGCCGTACATAATACAATACTTACCGTGGCCTTTTTGCTACCATGGTACTTTGCAATGCCATTTAAAATAAGTGTTAAAAAAGTAAATAATAGTGCGCAATAGACTATTTTATTGGTAAAATTAATACATAATGTAGCTGCAAATAGCCCACTAAGTTTATAAAAATAGTTCTGTAAAATTTTATTCATAACACCTAAATTATTAATATGCCTTAAGTTTAATCCTATCACACTTTAAATATATAGTTTTTTCACTGCCTGTCAAATTAAATCTTGACTACTACAAATTTTAATCTGACTACATCTGATTACAATGATGAGCCATTGATCGACTCTACTTGATTTATAATGTAAATCCGTTGTAATAGACTGATTTTGCATAAAAATATTTTCTAGTGCGGAATATGAGATGAATCGTCTTCTATTTCTATATGATCTAAATCTTTAGCAAGCTCTGCTTCCAGTTCTTCAATGGTTGGAAGCGCTGTTTGTAATTTGCTAGGCAGGTTTTTAGTAAGCCTGTACATTGAAAGACCTATAGGTTTATTGATATCACGTAAGGTGTATTCTGCTAAAACGCCGACCTTGGATCGGCATAAAATTAATCCAATGGAAGGATTATCGCTTGAGTGGCGCAATAAATCATCCACAGCAGAAAGATAAAAATTCATTTTTCCTACATATTCAGGCTTAAAGTCTCCAGATTTTAACTCTATAACTATAAAGGAACGAAGTTTGATATGGTAAAATAACAGGTCTATATCAAAATCTTGTTCTTCAACTTGAATATGATATTGACGACCTAAAAAGGCAAATCCTTCCCCTAATTCAAGTAGAAATTTTTCAATGTGTGCAACTAATCCTTTTTCTAATGCTCTTTCATGGGTTTCATCTCCAAGGCTTAGAAAATCGAATAAATAAGGATTCTTTAGGGTAGCTTGGGCTAAGGCGGCGTGTGGCGGAAGTAGTTGTTTATCAAAATTGGTGATGGCACCTGCCTGACGTTCATATAAGTTAGTTTCTATTTGTATAGATAAACTATTTCTTGACCAGCCATTTTTAATCGTATACTCTATGTAAAACTTTTGTTGGCTCTTATCGAGCCCAGAATAGATCAGGACTACAATATGACCCCAGGGTATTTGGTCAACAAGCTGTTGACCAATTTCATCTTGACTATATACTTGAGCAAACTTCCGCATATATTTGAGGTTTTGTGGGCTGAACCCTTTCATCTCTGGAAAAGCAGCTCTTAAATCTTTCGATAGTTCAGCAATAACACCAGTACCCCATCGTTCTTGCACTTGCGTATGTAGGATACGACTTCCTATATGATGGTATAGGGCAACAAGTGCTTTATTAACATGAAGAGAGGCTTTATATTTAGCACTGGCTACACTGGTTTTTAAATCATTTAGTAATTGATGGTAAGCTTGGTTAATGATACTTTTGTTCATATAATGAAGAGATCAGATAATACAAACGTGCGATAGATATAAAATTTTAACTTCGACATAACTAAAATAATTAAAAAATTAGAAGTAGAACAGTCGGAAAGAAACAAGGCGAAAAGATGGGACTGGAAAAAGGAAAAATACAAAAAAAATATACTGGCCTAAAAAAATAGGAAAGAAAATTTAAAAAGAGGTGTCCGAATAAACCAGTCCATTATAGTACCATGTCTGGCAGAAACTGGCTATTTTTTTACTAATCAAAAAGTAAGAAATCGGTAAGAGAAATAGCGTAGAACGAAAAGGGAGCTAAGGTGACAGCTATAGTAGCAGCCAATAATAAGCGCATGATTACTGTAATACCCACCCGTTGGAATTTTATTCCAGTGTAAAATGCGCTTAAGTCTTTTATAAATGCGTGGGTTATATCTTCCTTGCAGCAAGGGCAAAGATGTTTATACACATAGGAAGGAAAAGGGGTAAACTTGATATGTCCCTTAGATTGGTTAATAAACGATCGCACTAGGCAAGAACCATGTGCATAATGGCCACATGAAGCAATTTGAATAGTAGTAGGGACTTCTTCTTTTTTATGACATACTACACAAGTTAGATTTTCTTGCCCTGTATGATGTTTGCTATATTTTTGGTTGAAAAATGATTGTAAATGTTTGTCAATTCCTCGCTAAGATATGCATCTAGGCTTACCTTTTCTGAATGGCTGAAACTTATTGCTTTATATGGTGCTAAGATGGAACCTAAATCCTACCAAATGCCTGTAGCAAGTATTCAAGCCTTAAAGCAACAAAAAACACTTCTTGCACAGTTGAAGAAACAACTTACGATGTCTTATAATTTGTTAGAATCTTTTAGTGTGTTGCCTAAAACAGATGCTGTAACCTTAAAAGTGATCAATCAAAATATAGCTTCTTTAGAAGAACAAATAGCATTCTTAGAGCAAGAAATGCTTACTATTACACAGGAACGCTGTAAAGAACTCTACACACAGATCAGTTCTATTCAAGGTATTGGGGATAGAACCACTATGGAGCTTATCGTTGGCACTGGTGGCGGTCACCATTTTGAAAGTGCTAAGCAGTTCTCTAAATACATTGGGCTAGCGCCTACTTATGAACATTCAGGCTCATCGGTAAGAAAAAAAGGCCATATTAATCGTCATGGCAACCCGGGATTGCGTTCTTTGCTCTATATAGCTTCTTGGTCAGCTATACGCTTTAATAAGTCCTGTAAGGACTTTTATGAGCGGTTAAAAGCAAGGGGTAAGCCTAGTAAAGTGGCACTGATTGCAGTAGCTAACAAGCTTATTAGACAAGTATTTGCTATTATGCGCGACAATACTTTTTATGTAGATGGCCATGTATCTAAACTAAAAGTCAGCCCTTAGCCTGCCTAAACAGGAAAGATAATAGTTGATTATTTGATTATGAATATAAATTAAAAATATAACAGTTATGATGTGGATTTATGGATAACTTTATCAAGTTATCCATAAATCCACATCTCAATCAAAATAAACCTTAAAAATGAAATATTTTTCTAACAAAAAATTTGCTTATTAACATAGTGCGTGTAAATTATTTTTTTGGTTTGTCAAATTCTATTTTCAAATTTAATTAAAAAATGTGCCATAGCCTCACTCCAATTATGAATAGGGATAGTCCACTTGTGTGTCGTAGAGAAGTATTATCATGAAAAAAAAGGTGGTAATATAAGCTTCATATAAGATGAAGGTAGGAATAAGGGGGAAATAAAGCTTGAAGATATAGGGAAGTGTTCAATTAACTGTGTCAGTTTCGGGCTTCACGTCAACTCAGATTTGACTCTTCCAGGAAAAAAGATGTCTATCTGAGATATGGTCAGTGCCCAGTTTCTGAGCGGCATAGTCCATTTATCCTCCATCTTCTTGATAGCGCAATATACTGATTTATACAAAGCATTGACACTGGTAAATGCCCCTTTTGTTTTGGTAAACTGTCTAATTTGTCTATGGAGGCTTTCTATTGGATTGGTCGTATAAATTAGCCTTCTGACAGGATCTGAATATTTAAAGTAACCAGACAAATGCTCCCAGTTGTTTTGCCAAGATTTGATAACCATTGGATACTTTTCTCCCCATTTTTCTTCTAATTCCAATAGATAATGTTCTGCAACTTCCTTATTTGAAGCTTGATATACTTGCTTTAAATCAGTTAAAAAACGTTTTACATCTTTGCTAGCTACATACTTGATGGAATTGCGTATCTGGTGTACTACACAGACCTGCACCTGTGCATTGGGAAAAGCGTTATTAATGGCTGCAGGGAAGCTTTTTAGTCCATCAACACAGGCAATAAGGATATCTTCTACACCCCTTGCCTTAAGCTCGTTGAGTACACCTAACCAGAAATTAGCTCCCTCACTTTCAGATAAATAGAAGCCTAACACTTCTTTTTTACCCTCTTGATCTATGCCTAATAAGGTATACAGACATTTACTTACACATTTCCCATCTTCTTTAACCTTAAAAAACATACCATCCATAAAAACTATGGGGTAGACCGATTGAAGAGGACGGTTACGCCATTCATTTATTACTGGCAATAAGCTATCTGTAATAGCCGATATTTCAGCAGCTGATACTTTATGATCATAGATTTCTTCAATATGAGCGGCTATAGACTTATAGCTCATACCACTAGAAAACATGCTTAAAATCTTGGTTTCCAGTTCAGGATGAAGATTTGTTTGACGCTTTTTAACTATTTGTGGATCGAAACTACCTGTTCTATCTCTAGGGGTTACCAAGTCAAAGGAACCAGAGCTTGTACGAAAAGTTTTACAACTTTTACCATTCCTTCGATTATTTACTATCCTCTCACTAGACAAATGATGGGCCATCTCACCTTCTAGACTCGCCTCTAGAAGCTTTTTTATCAGAGGGGTTAATGCCCCACCTTTGCCTGTCAATGGCTTACCTAAACGGATAGAGGACAAAATGTTTTCCTCCAAATCTTTATAATCTACTAAACCAACGTAATCATTGTTCATATGCTCTTCCATGTCTAAAAACCTTTAGTCGTTAATTATTTAATTTATAACTCTTTTAGGAATTGACACAGTTCATCGAACACTTCCAAATGGCTTATGGTGGCACTTCGAACTTGTTTTTTGATAGTTTCATCCATCAAAGCCCACAGTGGATTTGCGCCATAATCTATCAATAATCTAACCGTTTTTTCCTGATCCTTAATATTTTTAATCTCTTTTACCAATTCTAGTGGCGTTTGCATCTTATTGCTTATGCTATTAGGATTTGCACCCGCTTCCAGTAGTAATTGGATAACCGCTATCTGTCCAGGACTATCTCCATTTTTTATTACTTCTGTAAGCAATGTTTCTCCACGCATATTCCAGCCATTTAAATCTATCTTATGTTCGATTAAGCGCTTCATAAATGCGATATAAGCAGGCGTCTCAGTCACTTCTTCATAGGAAGGGGGGGCACTATCTGTAGCTTTTTCATAGGAAGGTGGTGGCGCTGTTGGGTCTTTATATGGGTCATCTAAAGATGTTACCATAAGGGTAACTGGTTGTGCGTTTGATTGCTTTTTATATGATAAACTACTCTTACACGCATATTCCAGTATTAATGAGATGCCGCTATTTTTCACAATAGCCACCCTGACTGATCCAGACTTATATGGAGTATGCATATCTATATATTTTCCTCTTCTTACTAAGAAATCCATGGCGCCTGTATCACCTTTTAGTGCCTTTGAAACTTCAGACAGACATCTATCAAGATCATTATAATCTTCCGAAACATCCTGATCACTTCTATCACATGGAGGCTTATCAGGCAGACTATCCTGCTTTATACTGGGAGTGTTGTTTAGATTCCTAGTACAAGTAACCAATGCTGTACAAAAATAAAAGCAGCCTAACATAGCAATGATCTGTTTGGCACGCAGTATACTACTCGCATGCTGCTTTGTTATTTGATGCGTATTAGGTACCATAACGATAGTTTCCAATTTATATTGGGTTAACAACTATATAATTGAATCGTAATACACAGTAAGCATTATTAATAGAAAATACAATAGTTGAAACTCTATTTCTTTTGCCAGAGAAAAGCAGCATGGCTGCCGTTTGCCTATCTACATTTTACCGTAGCAGCTTTGCAATTTCACTGATTTGTAATTGGCCAGGGGTTTGATAGTATATTTCTTTGGCATCTAACATCTCTCGAATCGTATCCAGTAGGGCTTTTTCTTTTTCATGAGGCACCGATGCAGTAAGTTTTTTTAAGTCCTGGTTGCCTTGCCTAATGGCATCCATAATATACTTGCGATGGGCGATCCTATCATTAGGGTCTATCGTTGGGTTTGCCTTTTCTTTGCAGCTATCACATTGGGTACAAATTGCTTCTGTTTCATCGAAGTAATCCAACAAAGTAGCCAAACGGCAGCGCCGGTTATTGGTAACATATTGTATAACCGCTTCTATTTGTTGATAAGCTATTTTATTTTTTTGTTCAATTTTATGAATTGGTAAAGGTAATTCGGAAGCAAGATAGCGGGATGTTAAAAAAGTAATTTGTGGACTTGCTTTTTGAGGGAGGTATTCCAATACCTTTAACCGATGTAAAGCGTATAATTGCTCTTGTACCTTATATTCTGTAAGTTGAATCAACTGAGCTATTTTTTTTTCAAAAACTGTACAATAAGGCGTAAAAAGTGTACCACCATAGAGCCTTAAAAGGGCTTTGATGCATAAATCAAAAGCAGGATGACGCAATTGAAAGGCATACAATGCTTCCCTAGATAGGGGTATATAGATTTTAGATGGCTGGTAATAGGCTTCATTGAGTTGTATAAAACCCTCTGACTCTAATGCTTTTAATCCATAGTAGGCTTCTTTCGTATAGAGTCCGGTTGTCTGTTTAAAATCCGCTAAGTCAAAATCATAGCTTACAAAGGCATGTGAACCTACTGCTATTTTATAGTAATTAACCAGATGCTGGTAGACTTTTCGTACTTGGTCAATAGTGGGATAACTCTCCTTCCATTTTTGTTTTAACTGTGCAATATCTTGTAAATCATACCAAAGAATGGCATAGGCTATGGTATTATTGCGACCTGCCCTGCCTGCTTCTTGGCAATAGGCTTCTAATGAAGTGGGTAGGTCTAAGTGTACTACTAAGGAAACATCTGCTTTATCAATGCCCATACCAAATGCTGCTGTAGCCACCATGGTACGTACTTTGTTTTCACTCCATATGGCTTGTTTCATTGCTCTATCCGCCATGGTTAAACCGGCATGGTAAAAGGCACTGGTGATCCCATTGTTATGCAGAAAAGTAGCGATGGTTTCTGTTTTTTTGCGTGTGTTTACATAGATAATAGCCGGTCCAGAAGTGTGTTGTAAAGCTTTCAGCAGCTGTGCTTCTTTGTGCGCTGTTTTGCGCACCCAATAGACTAGATTGGGTCTATAAAAAGTTTGTGCAAAAAGAAGGGGATGATTGAGTTGTAAACGATCTTTAATATCCTGTTTAACCGCTTTAGTAGCTGTAGCGGTAAAGGCTACAGTGTTGGCCTTTGGAATCATTTGCTTAAACTGCGCAATGTTTAAATAGGAGGGCCTAAAGTCATATCCCCATTGGGAAATACAATGGGCCTCATCTACTACTAGCGTGGTAATAGACATGGTAGGGGCACGAAGCTTAAAGAGGTCTGTCTGTAAGCGTTCTGGGGATACATATAATAACTTCACGTTACCATATACACAATTATCTAGTCTACGCTCTATTTCTACACTAGACATACCTGAAAAAATAGCCTCTGCATGAATGCCTCTCTGGGCAAGTTGGGTGATTTGGTCTTTCATCAGTGCAATAAGGGGTGTAACCACAAGGGTTAAGCCCTCTTTGCATAAAGCTGGTAATTGAAAACAAAGTGACTTTCCACTACCAGTAGGTAAAATAACCAATAGATCTTTACCATCTAATATACCCTTAATGATGGATTCCTGAAGGGGTCTAAAGGAATGATATCCCCAATGGTTGCTTAATAGGTCATAAATATGGTCCATGGTTGGGGGATAGCTTCCTAGCTGATGCAATGTATAGCACACTTTTTGCTTGCTTTACCATAAATGACAAACAATAGAGCGGGCTAGTGCAGAATAGCTATGTATGTAAATTGGATACCAGTCGAAGATAGATTGTTAATGCTTGTATATCTTTGCTATCTTTTGCCTCTAACCCTACTTCATATACAATATCATTGAATAGCTTAATCCCATGTGGGAGCGTTTCTAATAGATCCTTATAACTCAAATTATACAGCTGATCTGCTAGCTGATCTATGATTTTTAGACTTTGTACAATGGCTTCCTGGTTCTTTTTATATTTATATAGCGTACTACATGCCAGTTCTTTCTGGTGCGTTTGCTTAATTTTTTCCCATAGTGTTTGCCCATTAGTATGACAATCTGTGTGCCATTTTTTTATATTAGCTTGACATCGTTGTAGCTTACTAAGCAGTGAATCATATGTTTCTGAAATAAAGCAGATGAACCTGTTGTATGCTAGTTTTTCCTTAGTAAGTAGGATGGACCCTGGGTTATTATAGTGTGCTTTTATGCACGCTTTAAATGCCTGCATCAGCTTAGCATCCGCTTGGACCTTTTTGATTGCCGCTATCAACGCTTGTTCATTGTCTTTTGTGGTTGCCCTTAATAGGTTGCCGAATGCATCATAACAGTTTTCTAAAAGCGTGGTATCACGTTCTTTTTTTAATTTTGCTACTATTGTTACTGTTATTTCTTTAGTAAAGAAGTCATTCCATAGTGTATAGGGCTCTGACTCTGTACCCGTTATACGCCATTCAGGGTTTCGCTTTGCTAGTTTTTGGCTCCAATCAGTAATGGTATCGGGTGTGGATAGTATAAATGCTTCTTCCAATGAATCTAATAGGCCTAACTTATAGGAATTTTGCGTATAATACCCCTCTTCTTCCTCATAGATGTAGGACTTATTTTTACATCCATCTGTACATCTACAGAAAAGAATCAGCACAAAAGTATAACAGAAATATTTTTTCAAATGCATTGTATGGTATCTCATCCCTGCTTAAAAGATTTATTCGATTGCTATTTTAGCATTACTTAATGCCCTATCTAGAATATTAAGCAAGATAGTTTTTTATCTCTTTTTTTCCTATTTCTAGCTTTGCATTTTTATGAATGGGTGCATGGCCTAAGCATCCAGTGGGTGGTTGATTTGTCTGTATACTTTTTTTGTCGTAGTTTTAGAAACTATAGGTATTATACTTTTGCAATTACTTTCACATTTTGATACTTACTTATGGTGCTTGTACAATACTTAAAGAAGTTTTTTCTCTGTTGCCTAATGGGTCTTTTTTTAAGTAGCGTATATGCTCAAGAAGCTAGTGATAGTGCGGAACGTCCTTTTCGCCAAGGAGAATGGTTAGAGTATCAGGTCTACTATGGTGGTTTTATACATGCTGGTACGGCCACTATGTGTGTGGATGAACAGTTGCATAAGCTCGAGGAGCATGTTTGCTATAAGATTCACGTACAAGGTGCCTCTAGTAAGGCATTGGGCCTTTTAGGTTTTAAGGTTTTAGATACATGGGAAACCTATTTAGATGTAGATAAGGCCTATCCATTACGCCCGCATAGATGTGTTGCGCACCTTCAAGAAAACGGCTACCTACGAAAAGAGCAGGTTGACTTTGATTATCAGTCTTATCAAGCTAAGGTAGAAATAACTGAGAGTAGCAAAAATATGGAGCGTGAGGTGAATTATCATCCACTTCCTAGTGCAAAAGACATTAAAGATCTAATTGGTGGCTATTATGCGTTGCGTTCCATTGATACGACAAAACTCAAACCAGGTGATAAGCTTATACTAACCGTTTTACATGATCAGCAGCTTTATGAAGATGTGGACATCTTATTTCTTGGGAAGAAGACCATTGCTACCAAACTAGGCAAAACATCTGCATTGGTTTTTGCCCCCTTAGTACCTATTGAGGATAGCATATTTTCTGGAACGCGTCCAGTGGAAGCATATATTTCGGATGATGTCAACAAAGTGCCTCTGAAATTAAAAGTTAACCTTGTAGTAGGTGCAGTAGAAATCGAACTCACAAACTATAAAGGTTTGAAAGAGGATATTCATTTCCAGCTATCTTAATCTTTATCATTTTGTATCTATATGCGCTCTGACTCTTTTAGTGCACTTCGCCCATTACTCGCATCGCAAAACCTTACTACTATAGTTAGGCAGCTATTGCAGCATATTCAAGCGCAGCAAGATTTAAATGCGTTTGTAAATGTTTATGATCAAGAAATAATAGCAAATGCTGCTGTAGTCAACCAGAAAATAAAAGAAAATAAGGGCGGTCCTTTGGCAGGCATGGTAGTTGGTTTGAAGGATATGATTGCCTACAAAGACCATCCATTGCAAGCGGGTAGTAAAATTTTGACCAATTATATATCGCCTTTTGATGCAACGGTTACAGAACGACTTTTGGCAGCTGACGCATTGATTATTGGCCATCAGAATTGTGATGAGTTTGGTATGGGCTCCTCGTCAGAAAATGCTTATTTCGGTACAGTGCTTAATCCTTTAGATAAAACAAGGGTAGCAGGTGGTTCTTCTGGTGGATCTGCAGCAGCTGTAAAAGCAAAAATGTGTCATGTTTCTATTGGAACAGATACAGGTGGATCTGTTAGGCAACCAGCTGCATTTTGTGGCCTTGTGGGCCTTAAACCTTCTTATGGCAGGGTTTCTAGACATGGCTTGGTGGCTTATGCTTCTTCTTTTGATACAGCTGGCATCTTTGCGCATACCGTAGAAGATTGTGCGGGTGTACTAGAGGTCATAGCGGGTCCTGATGCATTTGATGATACCGCAGCCGATCGAGCAGTTCCGCGTTATACCAATGCGTTGCCTGAATCAGGACGTTATAAAGTAGCCTGCTTAGCAGGAACACTTAGCCATGATGGGTTACAGCCAGAAATAAAAGCACATACATTGCGTGGCTTGGAACTTTTGAAAAAAGAGGGCCATCAAGTAGACCATGTCCATTTTGAACTACTCAAATATGCACTACCTACTTACTATATATTGGTGAATGCGGAAGCAAGTACCAATCTAGCACGCTTTGATGGCATTCGGTATGGCTATCGCAGCAGTTATGCTACCACACTGGAGGAAGTCTATATCAAGACAAGAACGGAAGGTTTTGCTAAGGAGGTAAAAAAGCGGATTATGCTGGGTTCCTTTGTGCTCAGTGCCTCTCAATGTGAGACACACTATGTTAAAGCCCTAAAAGTACGTAACCTGATTAAAAAGGCTTTGCAAGATATCTTGAACCAGTATGATTTTATCATATTGCCTACCACTACTACTACTGCTTTTCGGGTGAATAGTTTTGCAAACAATCCAATATCCATGTATTGGAGTGACCTCTATACCGTGTTAGCATCGGTAGCTGGTTTGCCGGCTATTTCTTTACCTAATGGAGTAGATAATAAGGATTTGCCCATTGGCATTCAAATCATTGGTAATTATTTTGAGGAGGCTAAGCTGCTTGCTTTTTCAAGTCACTTTGAGGCTATTGTACAATAGGCAAAAAAACATGGTTCGTTGTGCTTGTCTTGGGTAATATGACCAAAAGGCTCAATGGGTATATTTTTTTATTGCGTAACATAGCTATGGTCTATTTTGCATAGTGGCTGTAGCGTGTAACATTTTAAATGATTGATTGTATGAAAGTTCCAATTATGAACCAATCCAACCATCCATTACCTGCCTATGCTACACTAGGGGCTAGTGGCATGGATTTACGTGCTTGTACCCCTATCCCTATTGCTTTGACGCCTGGACAAAGGGTACTGATTGCCACCGGTCTTTATATGGCTTTACCACAAGGTTATGAGGCTCAAGTAAGGCCACGTAGTGGCTTGGCGTTACACCATGGCATTACCGTTTTAAATAGCCCTGGAACTATTGATGCAGATTACAGAGGGGAAATAAAAGTATTGCTTATTAACCTCTCTGATCAGCCCTTTGTAGTCCAAGATGGAGATAGAATTGCACAGCTAGTAGTGGCCAACTGTGCCTCCGTTCAGTGGCAAGTAGTATCTGGTCTAGACCAAACCGATAGGGGAACGGGAGGTCATGGCAGTACCGGTAAAGACTAATCAGGTACGTTTTGCATGATTGCATCTAAGAGGTCACATAGCGCTGTATAGGTGGTAGCCGTTACCAAGCTGGATCGGTATGCTTTTATGCCAGCCACCCCTCGAAAGTAATTGGTATAGTGGCGCCTCATTTCTAATATGCCTGTGCGTTCTCCTTTCCACTGTATGGCATGGACCAGATGTTTTTTTACCGTTTGAATCCGCTCCGTTAGGGTAGGAGGGGGCAGTAGGTTGCCTGTTGCGTGGTAGTGTTTAATTTCTCTAAAAATCCAAGGGTAACCAATACTGGCACGGCCAATCATAATACCATCTACGCCATATTTATTTTTATAGGCAACTGCCTTAGCAGGACTATCAATGTCCCCATTCCCAAAAATGGGAATATGAATACTAGGATCTGCCTTTACCGCTGCAATATAGCTCCAGTCTGCTGATCCTTTGTACATTTGTTGTCGGGTTCTGCCATGAATGGTGACAGCCTGTACACCAACATCTTGAAGGCGTTGCACGACTTCAAGAATTTTAATCGATTGGTGGTCCCATCCTAAGCGCGTTTTGACCGTAACTGGGACGGAGACTTGTTTGACAATTTCTGCCGCCATGGCCTGCATTTTAGGAAGATCTAAGAGAATACCAGCACCCGCTCCTTTACAAGCCACCTGTTTAACCGGACAACCATAATTGATGTCCAATAAAGTAGGTTGGGCCCTTTCTACAATAGCAGCCGCTTCTCGCATTACTTCTATTACATCCCCAAAGATTTGTATCCCAATAGGGCGTTCTGCTTCATATATTTCCAATTTTTTTACACTTTTGGTTGCATCTCTAATCAATCCTTCGGAGGAAATAAACTCCGTATACATCAGATCTGCACCATGTGCTTTGCATATGGCTCGAAAGGGAGGATCACTCACCTCTTCCATAGGTGCCAATAAAAGGGGAAAATCACCTAATAGACAATCTCCAATTTGTAACATAAATAGAATTCCTTTAAATTTCTCGATCGTCTGCTACAAATCTACGCTTAAAGTTGGCATTTCCCATCTGTGCAAAGAGGGCTTGCGCATAGCTAATGGATAAAATAATACAAAGTGGACCAAAATAAAGATTTCTTACGGCTATTTTTTGGGTATATACAGAATATATGCGTAATTTAGCTATGTTGGCAGCTGAACTATTGTGGCTTAGATGGAAAAGTATAATAGTGCCATTTAAATAGTGGGTTACTACCCTATTTAATATAGAATGGTTATAGTAGTAATTTACTATAATTAAATTTAGATTTCTAGCCTAATTGATATATTTTTTTGTACGTTGTGTTGGTATAGCAACTAGTTCCTCATAGGAAAGGATAGATGTTAGGGCCTGTAGCTCAGCTGGTTAGAGCGCTACACTGATAATGTAGAGGTCCGCGGTTCAAGTCCGCGCAGGCCCACGCCCATGCAGACAAAAATAATCTTATCAAAAGGCTATATAAGCTTCCCCTGTTGGTTTTGTGGTTCTTTATATAATCCATGTTATTTTTTTAAATCAAAATGAGACTAAAGCATTTTATTAAGCAAGTGGTTACGGTTGCTGTGGGGTTTCTGATCTCTTTGCTAGCCTTATCTGGCATAGTTGTGTTTGGACTGTTAAAGTTAACGTCTAAGGACTCGAGTCAAGTAGAAAATAATTCAGTGCTGGCCCTCAATATGCACGGGCGTATGATTGAGTGGATGCCTGTATCATTGTTTGGTTCTAATGGAGAAATTATAGATTTTAAAGTAGTGCAAAATGCTATCCACCAGGCAACAAAAGATAGTCGTATTGCTGCCATTTACTTGAATGTATCCTATCTGAATGCAGGATTAGCTGCTTTAGAGGAAGTTAGAGAGGCATTATTGAATTTTAAAAAGCAAGGTAAAACCATCATCGCCTATGCAGATTTTTATACCCAGCAGTCCTATTATTTGGCTTCTGTAGCAAATGAGATCCTACTCAGCCCCAGTGGTTTCTTAGCATTCAAAGGCTTTTCTGTAACTGTTGATTTCTATACAAGGCTTTGTGCGCATCTCTCTGTAAAGCCAGTTATCTTTCGTATTGGGGACTATAAGAGCGCAGTGGAACCTTTCTGTTTGACTAAGATGAGTGAGGAAAGTAGAAAGGATACGCAAGCATATCTTCAGCCTCAATATGAACACTTTTTAACTCAAATAGGCCGTTCTAGAAGCATAGCAGTTGCAGCGCTTAAAGAACATGCTAATCATCTTTCAGCTGTTTTACCTAATGATGCCCTTCGTGCTGGCTTAATTACTAAAGTGGGCTACGAAACAGACGCTAAAAAGTTGCTCAAAGCAAAGCTACAGTCTCCCCCTTTGGTCAACTATAAAGCGTATGGTGCATTAAAAACTCCATCTGATTCGGTCGACAAGATTGCCGTTCTAATGGCTGAAGGGGTAATTGTGGATGGATCAAGTGGTGCTGGTTATATTGGTGCGCATGATGTTGTTAAAGCGCTAAAGGTTATTCGGGAAGATAGTAGGATCAAGGCTTTAGTCTTGCGTATTAATTCACCAGGGGGTGGTGTAATGGCTTCAGATATCATCTGGAAAGCAATAGAAGAAGTGAAAGCCGTTAAGCCCGTTGTAGCTTCTATGTCTTGCGTGGCTGCTTCTGGTGGCTATGCTATTGCAGCGCCTTGTCACTATATTTTTGCACAACCCACTACGATTACAGGTTCGATTGGCATTTTCGGTATATTTCCTGATTCAACTGCATTGATGCATAAGATAGGTATTGACCGTGATGTAGTCAAGACAGCGCCTTCTGCAGACTGTTTTACACCTAGGTTAAGCTTTTCTGAGCTAGAGTCTAAACTCATGTATAAAATTTTACAGTTCAATTATGATGAGTTTTTGAGTAAGGTAGCCGATGGGCGTAGGCTTAGTGTAGCATGTGTAGAAAAATTAGCGGGTGGTAGGGTATACACGGGTTCAGTAGCTCAAAGCAATGGGCTTGTGGATGAATTAGGTGGATTAGATGCCGCTATTGCTAAAGCTGCATCTTTAGCAAAATTACCACAAGGGTATGGTATTTGTTATTTTCCTCGCTCTAAAACAAAATTGGAGCAGTTGCTAAATTATACTACGCATACGATTAAAATGGAGGTATGTGATGCCTTAGTACAAGGATACCCTATCTTGAATCATTATAGAATCCTATCTAAATCACATGGCGTACAAGCCATATTTCCTTATACAATTGATATGGATTAAAATCACCCGATCTATATAGGTGAATGTTAGACCTTGGCCTGGACAGAATAGCTGTTTAGGCTAGCCTCACAACTATTTTTAATTGCTTGTATGCTACCTACAGGGCAGTTTACTATTCCAAAGCATGAACCAATAAATAGTGAAAAAAGAGTATAAAGACTTGTTATACAAGCTATTACTTACTAAAGTTGGGACGTAGTACATTAGATCAATTCTTGATAGTAGTCAATAGTTGATTGCATCAAATCAAGTCAGATGCGTTCCTATCTCAGGATCATACTTTGAATGGTTTTATACCTTGCGTCTTACCCTTTGTTACAAATATGCACGTCACTAGGCCAGATAAAATCCTTTTGAGGGTTTTTATTATCTTCTTTCTAAGCATAACCAGGTAAACAGCTGTAAGCTTGTAAGTGGGCATAGCCGGACAGCCGTTTTTGATTGTTTTTCTTACTTTTTTACTCCTTTCTAACCTCGCTATTGATGCATAAAACTACTCAATAGCCCCTTCTTTTTATATTGTTTGTTTTGAAAATTTTTCATATTCTTAAAACATCCAGGCTAAACAACCCATTAGTGATCAGGTCTCTGGTAAAAGTACTTTTATCTTAAGTGTTATCTAGAGCCTTTATACCAGGTGTTTTACAGAGCGTAGTATATCCAAGGTTAATAAGTCGTTATGCTTCTTGTTTTCTCTCTATTTTTGAAATGCTTTATATATAGTTGTAGTAGTCTAGTTGGGTCTAGTATGATGACGGATGGAGGTTATGATAATCCTAGAGCTATTGCCTCTGTTTTACAAAATGGAAAAATCAATACTACCTCAGTTGGTAAGCATGATATACTATCATGGGATGATATTAAAGATTTATTAAGTCGAATGGATCCATTACACGAAATCCAACGTCTTTTAAATAATTATGGTGTGTTGGGTATTGAAGATCTAAAAAAAATTTTGAGTATAGAAAATGAATACGGAGAGAATATATTACATGATGCATCCAACAATAATCAACCAGATATACTGAATATATTCAGAGAACCACTGTACGATAACCATTGTCCTGACATTTTACAGGCAGAAGATAAAAATGGTCATACTCCACTTATTATTTCGGCTTACAGGGGTTATCTGCTTTGTGTTAAAGCACTTGTATGTAGTGGGCGGCTAGAACAAACTCAATTAGAAGTTGCTTGTCAGTTTGCAGACGCTTTTGGGCATAAAGATGTGGTTGAATTCTTAAGGACTATAGCCAAGAATCATTTCGTATGTATGGATAATAAATGCATTAAATCTTACGCTTCTGCAGATGCTTTAGAACTCCATGAACAAGTACACACAGGTACAAAATGTTATAGTGCAGATAGGCCATTCATCTGTACCTTTCAGCAATGTGAAAAAACATTCAAAACGAAGGCAAATTTAACCCAACACAATAAATGCCACAGCGAAGATAAACCATTCATCTGTACCTTTCAGCAATGTGAAAAAACATTCAAAACGAAGGTAAATTTAACCCAACACAATAAATGCCACAGCGAAGATAAACCATTCATCTGTACCTTTCAAGAATGCGGAAAAACATTCAAAAGGAAATATGAAGTAGACCGACATCTAAAACAGCATAGCGAGGATGAGCCGTTCATCTGTACCTTTCAGCAATGTGAAAAAAAATTCAAAACGAAGGATAACTTAACCCAACACAATAAGTGCCATACCAAAGATAGGCCGTTCATCTGTACCTTTCAGCAATGTAAAAAAACATTCAAAACGCAGAAGGACTTAACCCAACACAATAAGCGCCACAACGAAGATAAACCATTCATCTGTACCTTTCAGCAATGTAAAAAAACATTCAAAACGAAGGAAGATTTAACCCAACACAATAAGCGCCATACCGAATATAAGCCGTTCACCTGTACTTTTCAGCAATGTGGAAAAAAATTCAAAACGAAAGATGAAGTAAACCAACATAATAAATGCCACATCAAATATAAACCATTCATCTGTACCTTTCAGCAATGTAAAAAAACATTCAAAACGCAGAAGGGCTTAAACCAACACAATAAACGCCACAGTATAGATAGACCGGTCACCTGTATCGTTCAAGGTAAAGGGTAGCTTACACAATGATCGTAGCATATATACAAAAGAAAATCAGCCTATTTTACAATAATATATGAATGGAGGAGGGTGAGGGATTCGAACCCTCGGTACCGTTAAAAGTACCACGGTTTTCAAGACCGTTGCATTAAACCACTCTGCCAACCCTCCCAAAAATAAAGTATCTGTTCACGTTACTGGTTAATAATGATTTTTATCCCACTTATTTCTTGATAAAAAAGTGGTCAAAAAAATCAAGCCCTCGGTAAAAAGTCGCAGAAAGTGGCATTTTACCGAGGGCGTTTTTTTAACGAAAAAAACCAGTGACTTGAACAGATACCTAATAAAAACCACGCACTGAGACCATATCGCAATATTACGAAAAAAATACACCCTATAAAAGGGCATTTACCTTACCCAGGCTAGGTGTATCATACAATATTATTCTATACTTGTTCCATTTAAATCTGTCATATCCTCTGTATCTTTCACATTTTTTAGTGGTGTGAGTCCTCCAGAAAAATTAAACTTCATCACTTCAGAGCCAGGTATATCCAAAGGTGTGAGCAATTCTGGAGGAACGATAACAAGGATACCAGCTAAGTCATATGCATTAGGCAGATAAACGGCTATATGATTAGGCATAGCAAGCACCTCTAAAGATTCTTTTGTAATAAACCCTATTCTATAAACCTGAGTGGTTTTATTGGTTAGAACAATAACAGGCTTATTAAACTTTCCTTTGCTGTTTACAAAAGCTGAAGTAAAATCCTTTAAGTAAGAATAAAGTGCACGAATAAATGGAACTTTTTTGATGAGCCCTTCTGTGAATCCAAATATCGATTTAACCAGTAAGGTAGTACCTATGTACCCCAATAGTGTTATGGAGGCTACGACAATAAACATGCCAAGGCCTGGGATACTAAGGCTAACAAATCCATCTACCTTCAGCAATACCACTGAAATTAAATATAGAGTTCCCCCTAATGGAATAATCAATAGTAACCCTCTAAAAAAATAAAGTATCAACCGATTAATAAGTGGCTGTTCCGTGTTCATCGTTTCAACATTATAAATGTAAAGCAGCCTAATCCTAGAGTATATAAGCCCAATTTTAAGAAAAAATATGATTCTAAACAATAGACGTTCGGCCCTATCTTTTAGCAATAGATGTTAAAGTAAAAGATTTATAATTATATATATACAATTGATAATGAGCATCTGTACATATAGAACCAAATTTTATTTGGCCTTATATGCGATTATGCGGATCGAAAATGAGAGAAAGTCATGTTTTATTTTTAAAGTTTTTATTTAATATTTATGTATTTTATTCTGGTTATCTTATAAATTAATTTTTAATGTAAATAATATTTGGTCTTATTACGGCTAGTTTATATGTATTCAGGTCATGTCACCCACTGGAGCGCATACCCAATGGTGCCAAATTAAGGGAAATTGTATCTGTCGTACGTTCAAGTCACTATTTTTTGTACTAAAAGAATAACGCCCCTGTAAAAAGTCGCGGTATAGCAAGTGGCATCATGCAAATGATTTGGAAAAGTAGTTTCCTTTTAAAATCATAAACGTTGATTTTATTTATATTTTTATTTGATTTTCAATATAAAAAATTATTTAGCCTAGACTAAATAATTTTTTATACCAGGCTAAAAATAGAGGTTTTTATCACAAAGACAGGCTGTAGCCCTATTTTTGCTTATTGATATTTAGACATATCTAAATATTTATTTAAATTTGGCTAAAATTAAATTTTTATGAAACATACACATGCAGAAGAGAATTATTTAAAAGCCATTTATATGCTTTCGGAAAGGCAAGAGACGTTGGTTGCCACTACGGCTATGGCCGAGTTTTTACATACCAGTGCTGCATCCATTACCGATATGATGCAAAAACTACATAATAAGGGGTTGGTGATCTACCGTAAATATCAAGGTGTAATGTTGACAGAAGTAGGGAAGCAATCTGCTATAAAGATTTTGCGCAAACATTTGCTTTGGGAGGTTTTCTTAGTAGATAAATTAAAATTTGGGTGGAGTGAAATAGATGAGATAGCAGAGCAGTTAGAGCATATTGACTCCGATATCTTGATTGATCGATTAGACCATTTTCTAGGTAATCCATATTGTAATCCTCATGGTATAGTGATTCCAAATGCCCATGGAAGTATTGTAGCCAAGCCTAGATTATTGATGACAGATCTAGATGAGGGAGCAAGTGGCATAATCAGTGCCATTAAAGATGATTCAGCTTCTTTTTTACAATATTTAGGTAAAAGAAATATCTATTTAGGGGCTAAAATCACCGTTGTTGAAAAAATTCAATTCGATGAATCTATGGATGTAACTATTGATCACCAGTATAAAATTAATATATCCCGTAAGATAACAGATCACATTTTAATAACTTTATAACATTGACTATGCTAGCTATTTTTTTTAAATGCCTATTGTCTAATAAGTACAAGATTTTTTGTTTGTTTTTTTGTTTAAGCCTATTTGCGTGTGCTGGTCATACTACGGACCAACCATTTACTATTTTAACCACCACAGGTATGCTCGGAGATGCTGTTAAAAACATTGTAAAAGAGGATGCACAAGTGGTCAGCCTTATGGGGCCTGGTATAGATCCGCATACCTATCAAACGACTCAAAAAGATGTGCAACAGCTTAGGTGTGCAAGTATGATATTTTATAATGGTCTTGACTTAGAGGGAAAAATGACGAATTTGTTGAAAGAAGTCGCCAAAGATAAAGCGGTGTATGCGGTTAGTGATGCCCTGAATAAAACAGCGCTACTATGTGATGGTCCTGTTGGGATAGACCCCCATATCTGGTTTGATGTCAATATATGGAAACAGATAGTTGGTTTTATTAGCCAAAAGCTACAAGCAGCCAGGCCTGAATCAGCGGCTTATTATAAAAGTAATACATTGGCTTATATGGAAGAACTAACGCAGTTACATCAATCGGTTACTGCTCAAATTCAATCTATTCCAGAAAAACAGCGGGTATTGATTACGGCACATGATGCTTTTGGTTACTTTGGCAAGGCTTATGGTATAGAAGTAGTTGGTTTACAGGGTATTTCTACTGTATCTGAGTGTGGGTTACAAGATATTAAACGCATTGTAGACCTTATTATCAATCGGAATGTTAAAGCGGTTTTTTTTGAAACGTCTGTTTCAGACAAATCTATGCGGGCGGTACTGGAAGGGTGTGCCCGTTATGGGCATAAGGTAACGGTAGGAGGGTACCTCTATTCAGATGCGCTTGGTGCGCCTGATACCTTAGAAGGTAGCTATTGTGGGATGATCCACACCAATACTACAACAATTGTCAATGCATTAAGATAAAGTGTGTATCTAAGAACGCAGTCTAAAAGGTCATAATTTTTATCTATAGAATAGCAAATTTCTAGGGAAAAAGTTAGCTTTGCATTGCCTGCTCATAAAATTATAAAGCGTGCAATCGCATGGGGTGTATAATCTTAAATATAATGTTCTGTATGATAGCCAACTTTACTAGATGCATGTGGTCGAATTTGTATAAAGTTTTTTGTTTATTGGCTTGTTGGCTTTTATCCTCTTGTTTGGAGACTACTATGAATGAAAAATTTATTATTTTAACTACTACGGGTATATTAGGAGATGCTATTAAAAATATTGTAAAAGGGGATGCGCATGTAGATGTGGTTAGCCTTATGGGGCCTGGTATAGATCCGCATATGTACCAAACTACTCCAAAAGATGTGCAACAGTTTAGGCGCGCGCGTATCATATTTTATAATGGTCTTGATTTAGAAGACAAAATGAAAGATCTTTTGGCTAAAGAAAGGAAAGCGTATGCAGTTAGTGAAGCCATCAATAAAGCACAGCTATTATTTGAGGATATGTTCCCTGTTGGCATAGATCCCCATATCTGGTTTGATGTAAAGCTATGGAAACAAGTGGTTGGTTTTATCAGTCAAAAGTTGCAAGAAGTCAGACCTGAATCAGCGGTTTACTATCAAAATAATACCTTGGCGTATATGGAAGTACTAGAGCAATTGCATCAATCGGTTACTGAACAGATTCAATCTATTCCAGAAAAACAGCGGGTATTGATTACGGCACATGATGCTTTTGGTTATTTTGGTAAAGCTTATGATATAGAAGTAGTTGGTTTGCAGGGTATTTCTACTGTATCTGAGTGTGGGTTACAAGATATCAAACGCATTGTAGCGCTTATTATAAAACGAAATGTTAAAGCGGTTTTTTTTGAAACATCTGTTTCAGACAAATCTATGCGGGCGGTACTGGAAGGGTGTGCCAATTATGGGCATGAGGTAGTAGTAGGGGGGTGTCTTTACTCAGATGCACTGGGTGCACCTAATACTTTAGCAGGAACCTATTGTGGCATGGTTCGTGCCAATGCTACAACCATTGTTAATGCACTCAAATAAGCATCATGCAGACAGAAAAGCATATCGTAACCATAAAGGATTTAACCGTTGGCTATGCAAACAGCAAAACTGTCTTGGAAGAAGTTAGTTTTGATTTACCATCCCATAAAATTATTGGAATCATAGGTCCAAATGGGGCAGGAAAATCTACCCTATTGAAGGCTGCTATGGGGCTTGTTCCCTATCAAAAGGGTGAAATAAAATTATTGGGCGCACCTATCCATAAGGTAAGAAGGTGTATCAGTTATGTGCCTCAAAAGGAATCCGTAGATTGGGATTTCCCTGCGTCTGTTTTTGACATTGCGCTTTTGGGCAGGTATAATAGATTGGGATTTTTTGAACGTCCTAATAAAAAAGATAAAGCTATAGCTATGCAGTGCTTAGAGGAGTTAGGCATAGCACACCTTGCCAAGCGCCAAATTGGCGAACTATCTGGAGGGCAACAACAACGCGTATTTTTAGCCAGGGCATTGGCACAAGATGCAGCATTGTATTTTATGGATGAACCTTTTACAGGTATAGATGTGACTACAGAGAAAATGGTTATTAGGCTTTTAAAAAACATGGTAGCGGCAGGAAAAACAATTGTGGTCGTACACCATGATTTGGGGTCCGTACATAGCTATTTTGATTGGCTGATATTACTGAATCATAAGCTTATAGCTTCTGGTGATACAAAAAAGGTTTTTACAGCTGATTTATTAGAAAAAACATATGGTAGCAGATTCCCTTGTTTTCAAGCGTACTCAAACAAGTGTCCATTATAACAGGATAGGTGCTAACTTTTTAAGAAGTTAGCTATTTTCGCTAGTTTTTCATCTGATTCTCGCGCCGCATCATGAGAGGAAATATAGCCAGGGTAGCTAGCAAATTTAGTTTTAATATTGTGTGATACCCTTTTTTGCCAACTACCACCTTTCGTTCCATGCAGAGGGATTAATTTAGCATGTAAATGATTGACCCCATATCCTTCAAATATAAGGGCTGTTCTGGCAACAGTTGGAAACCTACGAACCAATAAGTCGGATACTTCTTTAGCGGCTCCCATTAACCCATTGATTTCTTCTGATGTATGATCAAAAATATAGCTGCTCAGATGGCGTTTAGGTATTACTACTGTAAATCCTTCTGTGTTAGGAAATATGGATAAAAAAGCCATATAATTGTTATCTTCCCATATTTGATGACAAGGTGCTAACCCAGCTACGATTTCACAAAAGATACATGTTTGTGTGGGTAGATCAGTAGGCATGTGCATAATGGCTGAGTGATATTTGTTTGCAAGTGTTTTAAACATCGTATCTATTCAAGTCACTGGTTTTTTGTTAAAAGAATAGCGCTCCTGTAAAAAGTCGAGATGCAGCAAGTGGCATCTGACAGATGATTGTAAAAAATAGTTTCCTTTGAAGTCCCCAAAAAGGGGGCTTGCTGTTTTTTCAGCTGTAGGATACCACTTTCAGCGACTTTCTACCGAGGGCTTGATTTTTTACACTTTTTTATCAAGAAAAAAATAAAAATACCTTATTAACCAGTTGCGTGAAGAGACACTAAACATCTATTTATTCCAACCGGATAAACTACTAGATGCATGAGTATAGTTTAGCTTCCATGAACTGCTTTAAATCTAGTCAACAAATCTAAATAAACCAAGCCATACCTTACATCAAATTCCATGGCAAGAGTTACGCCATGATCTATTGCACATGATTAGTTTGTTGGCATGTAGCATTTTGGATCGCTACTTGTTGTGCGACCATTTCAGCCATCTTATTAAAAGGCATCATGGTCGATAGGGTACCTAAATCTCCCTGTTGGCAAATCATAGGGAGCAGGGGAATTTGGCCTAAAAAAGGTATAGATGTTTTTTCTGCCAATAGTTTTCCCCCATCTTTTCCAAAGATATAGTGGGGATGGCCTTCATCTAGGAAATAGGACATATTTTCTATTAATCCCAAGATGGGCACCTTAATCTGTTCTTTTTTAAACATGGCAATTGCCTTTATGGCATCTATTAATGCGATTTTTTGTGGTGTTGTTACTACTACAGCGCCTGTAATGGCAACCGTTTGTACCAATGTAAGGTGAATATCACTGGTTCCAGGGGGAAGATCGATCAATAAGTAGTCTAGTACGCCCCACGCTGCTTCTTGTAATAATTGCTTAAAAGCCGCACTGGCCATAGGTCCACGCCATACAATGGCCTCTTGCATATTGGACAAAAAGCCAATAGAAAGCAACTTTACATTATGACGACTTATAGGAATGATATGGTGCTTTCCTTCCTGTTTGACTACAGCTGGCTTGGCGGTTTCGCAACCCCACATGGTTGGAATAGATGGTCCAAAAATATCCCCATCTAAAAGGCCTACCTGTGCACCATGGTTGGCCAACGCGCACGCCAAATGCGTAGCAATGGTAGACTTACCCACACCACCCTTTCCAGAAGTGATAGCAATAATATTTTTAACGCCAGGCAGTATGGAAGGCTTAAAACGCCCTGACGTAACTTTCGATTTGAACTTAATGACAATTTCAAAATCATTCGTTACTGTTTCACGAATAGCATTTATACATGCCTGCTTTATTACTTCTTGTAATGGACAAGCTGGCGTAGTAAGTATAATGGTAAAAGAAATAGTTGCGTTATCTATACAAAGATGCTCAATCATACCCAGCGAAACGAGATCTTTCTTTAAATCAGGATCGTCTACCCTACGTAAAGCTTCTAGCACCTTTATTTGTAACGTGTTCATGTATAGTGACTTGCTTTATCTGGACAGTTTTTGCTTACTTTTATTTACTACTTTTTTTCCATTTGCTAGCCTACCATTTTTAAATGGTAGAAGTTCATAGGTTTTTGATGGTTCATACTAGCATAAAACCTAGTTATATTTAGCCCTCTTTTATTGATAAACATACCATTATATTTTAGGGTTCTCTTAGTAAAGCCAGTACGATCTTTGTTTTTTTTTCGAACTAAAGCCTAATCTTATTGCTAGACATCTGATTAATTTTTTTAAAACATGAAAACTAAGTTCCTGCAGCAAATAAATTAAAAGATTCTTGTCCGATTTTTTCAGGCCACTACGCTGCTAGCATAGCCAAAAATTAATATGTCGTTTATCCAAATCGCAACTTTTGACTTTTACCTTTACAATATCCCCCAAACGGTAACATTTTTTCGAGCGTTGGCCAACTACCTGAAAGCTATCTGCTTCAAAAACATAGACATCATCGGTAAGGTCGGCCAAGCGCACCATACCTTCACAGCCATTCGATAGGATTTCTATGTAGATATTCCATTCGGTTAGACCACTAATGATGCCCTCCAATGTTTCTTCCTTTAAGTTTTGTATAAACTCTACTTGTTTGTATTTTATGGAGGCCCTTTCTGCATGCACAGCGAGGGATTCTCTTTCTACCGCATATTGACATTTTTGTTCATAGGATGCGTTATCATAGATGCGTTCACCTTTTAAATATTTTTTCAAAAGACGATGGGCTAATAGATCCGAGTATCTTCTGATCGGAGAAGTAAAATGGGTATAATGGGTAAACGCCAATGCAAAGTGCGGATCGGGTTTTGTAGTGTAGAGCGCTTTAGCCATAGACCGAATGGCCAGTGCTTGTATAATGTGCTCTTCTTGTTTGCCTTGAATCATCTGTTCTAGTTCATGCATGGCTTTATATACAGGTTTGTTCGTGCTGTTTATTTTATAGCCTAATTGGTTCACAAATAAAAAGAATGTATGTAACTTATCTGGGTCTGGATCGTCATGGGTCCGATAGATAAAAGTGGGGCCTTCTTTTTCCTGTTTTTGTTTTAGTTTGGCTACATGGGTAGCTACTGCTTGGTTGGCCAGTAACATAAATTCCTCAATGAGCCTATGGGCGTCTGTACGGACCTTGGGCATCACTTGAAGTGGTTTTCCAGTGGCATCTAGTTCAAATGACAGCGATCTGGTTTCAAAATTAATCGCTCCTTTTTCTGAGCGTTTTGTTCGAAGTTGTTGGGCTAAGTGATTCAATAGGGTAAGTGCTTGGTAAAAATCTCCGCTTTGTCTCTCTATGGCTGCTTGGGCTTCTTCATAAGAAAATCGCTTATCAGAATAGATAATAGTTTCTCCTAGCCATGTATCATAAATTTTTCCTGTTGCATCTAATTCGAAAATAGCTGAAAGGGTTAATTTAGGTTCATTTGGGCGTAAAGAACATACTACATTAGAAAGTAGTTCTGGCAGCATAGGAATACAGCGATCTACTAGATAGACAGAGGTATTGCGTGCATAAGCTTCTTTATCCAGCAAACTTTCTGGCAACACATAATGGCTTACATCTGCAATATGAATCCCTACTTGATGGCGGCCATTGGCTAATGGTTGATAGGAGAGGGCATCGTCAAAATCCTTGGCGTCTGCTGGATCTATGGTAAAAGTAGGTATATGCCGAAGGTCTCTTCTTTGCGTTATTTCTTCTTCGGTAATTACCAAAGGTATGTTTTGAGTGCTTTCAAGCACGTTTTCTGGAAAAGTATCCTTTAAACCAAATTCAGCCATAATGGCATGCATCTCTACCTCATGTAGACCAGCCTGACCCAGATGTTGTACTACTTTACCTGTCCCTTGCCTATTCAGCATAGAGGTTAACGTAATGACTACTTTATCATTTTTTTGCAGTATAAGGTTTGGTTCTTTTTCTAATAACACAGTGTAAGTCATGCGTTTTTGTTCAACTATGGCTTGGGGTTGCTTGCCAGCCACAGTGACGCGCCCAATGATCGTGTTGCGTTCAATAATTTCCACTACTACACCTTCTGGACGCCTGCGGCCCCTCGTTGGCAGCAAGCAGACTTTAACCAAGTCGTTATCTAATGCAGATAGTAGGTTGTTTTGACGCACCAGTACATCTTTGGGCTGACTCGGTGCCACAATATAAGCATATTCAGTATGGACATAATCTACGCGTCCTGTGATGTAAATAGGCGCGGTGGGGTGCAGATAACGTCCTTTGCTTATTTTTTTAATCATACCTTCTTGCAAAAGATCTAATAGAACTTTTTTGACCTTTGCTTTATCTGATTTTATTTTAACCTTTAATACCGTACAGAGTTGTTGTATGGTATAGGCTTGATTGGGCTCCTTTTGTAGGGTATGCACAATACGTGTTGCATAGTTTTGCACTGATTTTTTCTTTTTAATGTTAGGAGGGTGGGATGCTTGCATAGGTAATATTACTTGGAATGATGCAACCCATCTAAGATTGCTGTACACATCTTCTGAATCTTAACTGTTAATTGCGTAATGCCTACAGATCTACCCAAAGGGACATAAACGGAAGGTACTACCCATATGGGTAACCTGATTGACAATGTAGGCTACATTACGTCCAAATCTACTTTCAATATAGGAGAGGGGCACCTTAGAATCCTCAACTACATCATGCAATAGAGCAGCTATTACTACATCTGGGTCTTGTGTTTCCATTAATACAATGCGTGCTACAGCCATAGGATGGGTGTAAAAAGGGTCTCCTGATGCACGTTTTTGGTCACCATGGCATTTTTTTATAAATAAAATAGTATCCCTTACCAATGCCCTACTCAACGAAGTTGATTGAACCAAGAGGTCTTCGGTTTCTATTTCTTGTTGCAGAGATGCGGGTGTTTCCATGATCTTAAAGTTGGGATAAAAAGGTAATGTATTCATTACATTATCTCTAATCTTGCTGAGATGTAGTGGCAACACATATAAAAAGGTAATGGCCGCATCTTGTTTGGTAATGGTACCATAGCCATAATGGGCACTAACTATTTGCATAATCTCTTTTTCGTACAGATCAGTGATCGTATTAGGCACTATACCAGGCGCTTTTTCTAATAAATCGGTATACAAGGGGTCTATCCTAGGTTTGTCTATACCAGTAGTAATTACAAAAGCTACAGCAGGTAATTCTTTAAAAAATTTTGTCTCGCTATCAACATTATATTTTATTTTTGTATCCATTATATGGATCCTTATAATCTCTTGATTTTCTAATAACTTATTTTTACTTTCTTCAATGAGGCGCATACTTGTGACCAGAAGGTATTCAATTTTTCCTGCATCACATTCTAAATATTTTTGTTGCGTAGTATGGTAGATGGCTACCTGAAATAGGATACCTGCTTTTTTAGAAGTAGTGGTAGCACGATCAAACATATTTTCTATATCGACCAAAACAACCTCTAATGTAATATGGTCTCGTTCATAATAGGCTAAATCTTGCAAAAACGTTCTATAACTATCTAAGCTATTGATGCTTCGCTTAACCATTTCTTTGTGGTGGCATAACTCATCTGGTTTGGATAATAGTTGCTGTAAATCAGAACAAACCTTTTTTAATACATCTTCTTGATGATTACTTTTGGTCAGTATATCCAAATGGTGTTGGTATTGAATTTTTTTAATGGTGGCTTGATCCTTATAGAAAGCAAGTTCATGCCAATAGGCCAACTGGTTGGCCAGTAATGTTTTTACGGTTTTATGTAAGGAGATATACTTTATAAGTGCACACCAACAAACAACCAAACATAAACAGTTTGACCAAGACCCCCAAGTAGAAACAAGCAAAGCTAATGGTGGATAAGGAGCAATAAAGTAGGTCATCACAAAAGCAGCTAGCAGCATGAAAGATGCGGTAGGCATCGGTAGAAAATAAAAGCCTACTGCAATATTTAATAGGTATATAATTGTAGGCACTATTGCATAACCACTTATGCTAAAGCACAGTGCCCCAGGCAGGAATAGCAAACAAAAGATACCGATTAACCAAATATAGTGCATCACTACTTTATGGTGTGTCGTTTGGTGGCTATGCCATATGGGATAACATATAAAATATGTAGCCAAAATCATGCATGGGGAAAAATAATATACCCAACTCAATTTTTGATTATAACATAGGCTGATACAGAGGTAAATTTCAGAATAAAATCCGACTCTAAAAAAGTGAGCTGGTTTTTTTGGAAAAATATTTCGTATATACTCCTTCCAACAGAAGGTCCTAATTGCCTCCTTGTATGCTTTCCATTTACGTTTTCTAAGTTGTTTTTCTATTAATAGGGGTTCTTGATCTTGCGTACCTCCAGTATGCGGTAGTTTAGGAAGCAAATAGTGACTAATTACGAGCACAACAATGTTGGCCAACATACTTGGAAAGATAAAATTCCACTTTGCATGCAAATAGTATTGCATGATAGTAGTTACTAAAATACCTGCACCCATGCCCAATAATACAGATAGTGTACGTGGAAAAAAGCCTATGATGGCTATGATAAATGGTATAGATACCATAGAACTACAGAAGGTAAGCATATGATAAAATGTAGTGTACAATAAATCTGGGTAGCTAATAGCTATCCAAAGTCCTACTCCACCCACGCAAATAGTAGCCACTCTAGCCCATATCAATTTATGTTTTAATGATCCTGTCAAAGGTTCTATAATATCATGAACTAATGTAACCGTGCACATGTGTAAGTTAGAGTCAACGGTAGACATGATTAATGAGATAAGGGCTATGTACAATAATATGTTGAAGCCAGCCGGTGCATCATTTGTAATCATATGTAAAAATTGACTAGGCTTTAGATCAGGATGCATGTGTAGTAAACAGATACCTACTGTAGCTAGCAAAATTTTTACTACAGTAAAGATCAATGCAGCACGTGTAAAAACAGCTTTAGCTTGCCACACGCTAGCCGACATATAAATCCGCTGTATATTTGCAGAGACCATCCATGGAATTACATAGGTAGCTATATCCAAAACCATAGAAGAAATTTTAGGACGATTATTGATAACGATGTCTACCCAATCACTACGTATCCGATTCAGTAACAAATCAATAATATTAGTGGGGGGATGCAGTTTTTGGTAAGTTATCACAAATAACATAGGCATAAACAGACCAAAAAATAGAATTTGCATAAAATCTGTAAAGGCTACAGAACGTGCGCCCCCAATGGTAGCGTACAACGTTACAAAAATGGCGATGGTGATTGTAAACAAGGTGCCATCTATGTTAAAAAATAACCTTAATAGTTTATTTACTATACAAAATTCCAATACCACCAGTCCACCAGAACGGATCACAAATGCAATAGCAGCAATATACCTGACTCCTTTTCCATAGACCGTTCCCATAGATTCTGCCATGGACAAATGACGCATAAATTTACCCATACGCATAGCCAAGGAACGACCTATAATGAGGTAGGCCACTCCAGCAAATAATACGAGTACCAACGGACGCGCAACTACAAAATCTAAGTTGTTGCTTAAAGATCTTCCTCCTAATGCAGTAGCAATAACGGATGCTACCAAAATCCAAGTTCCAAATCGTTTGTGTCCTACAGCATAATCCGAAAAATCCTTCATTTTTCGACCTGTTATTAACCCTATTGTCAATGTTAATATTAAAAACCCTATGACCCACCATACTTCAGCATGCATAATATCCAGAACGTTTAATAGACTGCTTTACTCGATTACTAATAGCTATTTTATGGTCTATGCTCGTGAAATACATAGTATTCTAGCATAGTGTGCTTCTCTTAAGAATTGCACACCATGAATAGCCTTGAACTTGAAAAAGGCCTGGTTTAAAAAATAAATTACAAGCATACACACTGTCCTATAAAAAAATAGGCTGATGGTACACTTCGTTTTTTACAACGTAGACGCACTATAGCAATAATCTAACTATTGAATTTCACTGTTTTTTCTGACCTATACAACAAAGTTGTCTTACTATCCGCTTTTTTTAAGGATATGCTTTACTTTTTTTTGGCCTATAAGATCTTAACAGGAAGGCAAAACATGTAATATAAATAGTTTCTTTAGCTACTACAACCATTTCCGTCCGTGGTTCCTATGGTGGCCAGTAGCTGCTTTGCTGCAAGAACACTATCTATTTTTCCAGTAATGATAAGCATTAGATTCTGTCCCAACTTTTTGAGTTGGCAACAAGTTGGATGGGCTTGCATATAACGCATAATATGCTCCCACATGTTTAAATTTCTTTTTTGAGCATCAGCATCTAAGTAGCAATGTAACCGCTGACCTTTAAATGAAATTTTTTGAAAACCAATGCGTTCTGCCTCCCATCGGAGTTGTACTGTTTCCAATAAAGTCTCTGTAGCAGTAGGTAATGGACCAAATCGATCTATTAATTCTTCTTTAAAATTTGTAAGGTGGTCGTTATTTTTAAGCGCATTAAGCCTTGTATAAAGCGTCATTCGTTGCGTTGTACTTTGCACATATTCAGGTGGTAGCAGCGCTTCACAGTCTGTTTCAATCGAACACTCGGTATAGAGCGGTTTAGTGTTAAACAATGTTTTAAAATCGTTGTGCTTTACCTCATCTACCGCCTCTTCTAATATTTTACAATAGGTCTCAAAACCAATATCCGATATAAATCCACTTTGTGCTGCACCGAGCAGATCACCCGCACCACGTATGTCTAGGTCCCTCATAGCCAGTTTAAAACCATCTCCTAACGCTGCACACTCTTCTAATGCGGTCAGCCTTAGTTTCGCTTCTGGCGTAAGGGTTACTTCTTCTGGAATCAATAGGTAGCAAAAAGCTTGCACATGAGAACGACCTACTCTACCGCGCATTTGATGTAAATCAGAGAGGCCTAAAAGGTGGCTGTCATTAATGATAATGGTATTGACATTGGGCATATCTATGCCAGATTCTATAATACTAGTAGCAACCAGTATATCATACCGACCTACTATAAACTGCAATATTTTCTCTTCTAACATAGATCCGCCCATTTGGCCATGTGCCACACAGATGCGTGCTGCAGGCAATAGGTCTGATAAATTTTGTGCAATCGCGTTGATATTTCTTACCCTATTGTGCACAAAAAAGACTTGCCCCCCACGGGCTAATTCATCTTCTATGGCTTCTTTAATCAACTTATCGTCAAAGCGGTGCAACTTTGTTTGAACAGGCAGTCTATTGGTAGGAGGGGTAGTGAGCATACTTAAATCCCTGGCACCCATTAGCGAAAAATGGAGGGTCCGTGGAATAGGCGTAGCGGTCAAGGTGAGTGTATCTACATTCAACCGCATCTTTTTTAATTTTTCTTTTGCACGTACACCAAATTTCTGTTCTTCATCAATGATCAACAGCCCTAAATCTTTAAACTTGACACCATTGGTCAATAGTTTGTGTGTACCTATTAAAATATCCACCTTACCAGAAGCCGTATGGGCAAGCGTTTGCTCGACTTCTTGTTTGGTTTTAAAGCGATTGATGTAACTGACATGAATGGGTAAACCAGCCAGCCTATCGATAAAAGAGTTGTAGTGTTGTAGGGCTAAAATAGTAGTAGGTACGAGTATAGCTACTTGTTTGCCCTGTACCGCTGCTTTAAAAGCTGCACGAATAGCGATTTCTGTTTTGCCAAATCCCACATCACCACAAACGAGTCGATCCATGGGAGTGGGGCGCTCCATGTCTGCTTTAACAGCCGCAATGGCGGCAGCTTGGTCTGGGGTTTCCTCATAGCAGAAAGAAGCAGCTAACTCTGCATCCAGTACCGTATCTGCCTTAAAAGCAAACCCCATTGTTTTTTTGCGTTGCGCATAAAGGGTAATCAGTTCTTTGGCAATGTCTTTGATCTGTTGTTTAACGCTGCTTTTTTTGCGTTGCCATGCAGAAGTTCCTAATGTATGCATGCCAGGCGTTGTACCATCTTTACTGGTATATTTGCTGATTTTATATAGTTCGTGTACATTTACGTACACCATGTCGTTGTTTTTATAGATCAGGCGAATGGCTTCCTGTTTCTGGTTATGGATGGTTAAGGAATGGAGTCCAGAAAATCGGCCAATTCCGTAGTCATTATGGACCACATAATCACCAATTTCTAGCCTTCTATAGGCATCGACGAGTAAGGTTTCCGTTGGGGCATGCTGCTTGGGTGGTTGGTACTGATAATACCTATTAAAAATTTGATGATCACTGTAACATACTATTTTAGCTGTATGATCTATATATCCTTCCCGTAAACTCAGTAGCAATGGCTTAAAAGTTGTCGGGGGCGCTTTGGCTTCTAAAATAGTAGTCAGTCGTGTAAATTGACCTGCAGCAGGTGCTGTAATATATACCTCATAGCCCTGCTGCTCTCTTTTGTAGAGGTCATCCGCTAGCAGATTAAAGTTTTGTTGAAAACATGGTTGTTTTTCAGAGTTATATGATAATATTAGGGCACTATCTGAACCAGTGGATTCCCCAAATAGAATCTGATGAAAGGGGACAATAGATGCTATAAAGCTTTTCCAAGTCTCTAGGGTAGAGGTATCGTTGGATGTGGTCGTTTGTACTGCTAGCTTTTGTTTATTTTTTAGCCAAATACAACTGCCTTTGGGTAAACAAGTTGAAAAGAAGATAGGATTGTACTGGCTTTTGGTTTTTATTTTTGCGTTGGATACAATAGTTGCTGCATTTGTCTTTTTAAAAGATTTTTGGTCTTTAGGGTCAAAGATGCGAATGGTAGAAACTTGGCCTCCCCATAGTTCCATTCGGTAGGGAAATGATTGAGGCACCGTATAAATATCAACAATGCCACCACGTATAGCAAACTGACCTGAACTATAGACAAAATCTACTTTTGTAAAACCTTCTAGCATGCTTTCCAAAGTTTGGAGTGATAGCGTTTGGCCTACCTCTATCCTGCAACCCATAGTGGATGGATCTGGGATTTTTTCCAACAGTGCAGCTATATGGGTGACGATTAATGGAGTAGACCTACCATCACGTATGGCCTGTATGATAGCAGATCGTTTATTTTGAATAGAGGTATCCTCTTTTTGTGCCAAGCTGGGGAGTAGCAGCACCGAATGGGCCAAATGGGTTAAATCTCCATACATAGCCAATGCTTCTTCCTTGTTTTCCAGTATGATAAGCTGTACCCGATTGCAATTTCTTTGCAGGGCTGCAATCAGTAGTGCATCTAAACTGCCTTGCATACCTTGTAAGTGTATATCTTGCGGATCCTGTTTTAGGTAGTCTGTAAGCTTGGTTATAACTTCTTGTTTTTGATACCGTTCTATAAAATCGTTGATCTGCAAGATAAAAAAAGGTTAATGAAAACAGTGCCATCTATCCAAGGAGATAAAATGGCTGGTAGCAGCTACGGCTAAACTATGAAAAATGAAATGCATCTACTGTCAAGAATAAGTCCAACGCAAACTTACAAATATTTTTTAAAAAATATGCTCAATAGAGTCATCGATTGGGTAGGATTTGTATACTTTTAAACCTTCTACTTTTTTCAAACGCCTACTATCTGCTATAGCGTATAGCAAAATAGTGAGGATGGGTTATCTACATAATTTTTATTGAAAAGACAATAGTTGTACTTAATCTATTTTGGTCTGATATTCTATTATTTTTGAATAAATAACCGTATATTAAAAGAAGCTATGATTATATATCATAATCATTTTTATGGTGTTCCATATAGAATAAAATAGTAGTGACAAGAAGCAAAAACCATTTATTCATAACACTTGTATGGTATTGCTTTACCTTGTGGTCGAATGGATGCATAGGATGCACCAGATGGTTATGGGGTGCCAATAAAAAAAAGAGCCAGGTTCTAATAGAGCCGCTGAGATCGTACAAAACTTAACCTCAAAGCGGGAAAAAATGACGCCGTTACCAGATGGGGTCACTAGCCATACTATGCATACGTCTGATCTAGAACCGGAAGGAATAACTCCAGTACCAGATGTGATTGCTAACCATACGATGCATCATACACCTGATCCAAAACGGGACGAAGTAGCGCCAGCACCAGATAGCGTCAGCAGTCATATCCATAGTGATGAACATGGTCAAGTAGCTCAATCAGTGCAACAGACTGCAATAGAAACCATATTCGGAAAGGTATACCACATAGCATCTGAAACATTAAATCCAGTCATTAAAGCAACAAAAATATTCATAGCGTTAATGTCACTAATTAAATCAGAAGAGGAGTTACAAGCATTCGAAAAAGAGTTAAATGAACAACTAGAAGAAATAGTAAAGTCATCTCCCGGTTTCCTTATGTTAAAGCGAAAGTTAGAAAAAGAGCTAGATAATAAATATGAGCAAATATTAAAGGAAGGTCGCTATCTCCTTTTAGGTCTAAAATATTTTATAGCGTATAACAGGAAGATGGAACCAAAAAAGGCTGAAGTTACTAGACAAGCAATCAAAGATATAGTGGACATTATTAAAGAAGCCAAAGCAGTAGACCATACTATCCCTACGGATGAAGCGATAGCTGGTACATTATCAATCCTTAAGAAGGAACGAGATAGAATAACTAATTGTGAAACAGACGTAAAAAGACTTTTGAAAAAAACACCCAATATAGCCAATATGTTTCTAGATAAAGCAAGGAAAAGTGCTACAACAGCTATAGAAACATGTGAATGCGTTATAACACATGTAAGTGGATTATCTCGTATTAAACAAGTAATCGAAGGGCGGGAAGTAACCGCACTACTGGTGCTAACAGTCGTACATAAAACTGGCAAAAAATTATTAGAATGTATAGAAAATGAAATAGAAAAAATAAACGCGGAAATAGACACAGAAATGAAAATATTAGCAAATATTAAAACAGAACTAGATAAGTTAGAAAACTATTTAACGCCATTACTAACCTCACAGAAATAGAAAGACCCTAAAGGAGCCGCATCATTTTTTTTACCCAAGGCTTCAGTAGCAGCTTGGATACAATAGATAGCGCAGCCCGCTGCATTGCAGCATATAGCTCCTTTTTAACTTTTTTTTTAATGCTGCTGGATACAAAAAACCACAGAGACACTCCACTCAAAAGTGCCCCCCAAAACAAGCATGACTTTTTAGACATAAGGTTACAGGAATAAAGCCAACGTGGTAAGCGAAAGGCAGTCAAAAGAGCAATGGCCCTTTTGACTGCTTGTGCCCTTAGACCTAATTAAGATAGACCTTTAACAGCGTTTTTAACCGTATTGATTGCATCTGCTGCTTTTTCAGAAGATGATTGCACACAACCAGAAAGTTGCTTAGCCCTATTTTGGATAGCTTTAAGGATTCTTTTTTTAGTATTATCGCAAACTAAAAATCCTAATATAGCACCTAATACCACGCCTAACACTAGGTAACATACATTTCTAAACATAATTTTACTTTAATTTAAGGTGTTAAAAAATGAACTTTTACCTTGAATATATCCGTTCAGCCCTCTATACCCAGATAAGCTGATACCGACTCAACCTTAATCATACCATTTCTAAGCTTACCCTTTTCTAATGCGTGTGCCATTATGTACAACCTGCTCTATAACATTTAGCACTTCAATTGGCATCAGGATCTGAATAGACACCTCTAAATTTACATACTTTAAGCCAACAAAGCTACAGGTAAGATAAAAATTATAGTATGCTGAAAGTCAAGCAACTAAAAAAGATGAGTTGCCATTTTAAATATCTAACTTAGCATATTTAGCATAGCGTTCTATAAATTCTCTACGCGGTGGCACCTCATCGCCCATTAACATAGAAAAAAGGTGTTCTGCAGCCAGTGCAGAAGCTATGGTTACCTGTTTTAGATTGCGTCTGGTGGGATCCATAGTAGTATCCCAGAGTTGGATTTCATTCATCTCACCCAAACCTTTGTAACGTTGTACAAATACCGCATCCGTTTTCCCATCTTTAAGGCTAAACTGGGTGACCCATGCTTCTTTCTCTGCCTCTGTCCAGCAATATTGCGCTTCTTTGTCTCGTTTCACTAGATAGAGTGGAGGAGAGGCAATATATAGATACCCCTTTTCTATAATATCCCGCATATAACGAAAGAAAAAGGTTAAAATAAGCGTACGAATATGACTGCCATCTACATCTGCATCGGTCATAATCACAATTTTATGGTAGCGTAATTTATCTAGATGTATCGCTTGTTCATTCCCATCTGTGCCCATGGATATACCTAATGCAGTGATCATATTCCTAACCTGCTCGTTATCATATATCTTATAGGTTTGTGCCTTTTCCACATTTAGAATTTTACCCTTTAAGGGTAGGATCGCTTGGAATCTTCTATTTCTACCCATTTTAGCCGTACCACCAGCAGAATCACCTTCCACTAGAAATAGTTCACAAAGGGCAGGGTCCCGTTCGGAACAATCAGCTAATTTGCCAGGCAAGCTGTTGCTCATCAACACATTTTTGCGTTGGACCATTTCACGTGCTTTTCGGGCAGCTTGGCGGGCCTGGGCCGCTATAATCACCTTATTAATAATCAGTTTGGCCTCCTTAGGGTGTTCTTCTAAGTAGTAATGCAATACTTCCCCTACACAGCTTTCTACCGCGCTTTGTACCTCTGCATTGCCCAGTTTGGTTTTTGTTTGTCCCTCAAATTGAGGTTCTGCTACCTTTACAGAGATGACAGCGGTTAAGCCTTCTCGAAAATCATCTCCAACAATCTCTATTTTGGCTTTCTCTAATAAACCAGATTTGTCTGCATAGCTTTTTAAAGTGCGGGTTAAGGCTCTTCTAAATCCAGTGACATGCATACCTCCTTCAATGGTATGTATGTTATTGACATAGGAAACGACTGTTTCCGAATAGCCTGTATTGTAGGTCATCGCCACCTGTACCACCACATTGTTTTTTTCTCCTTCTACAAGGATAGGCATGGGCATAATAGCCACCTTAGTGCTGTCTAAATGGGCTACAAACTCTAAAAGCCCTCCTTCAGAGTGGAAAGTTTGACTGAAAGGATTGCCTTGTTCATCTCGTTCACGGAGATCCTCTAGTTGCATCTGTAACCCTATATTTAAATAGGCTAGTTCTTGCAACCTATTTACAATGGTATGTAGGTTGTAAACCGTCGTGGTAAAAATAGAGGGATCTGGAGTAAAATGAACAGTAGTACCGCGTAAATCTGTCGTACCTACCTCTTGAACAGGGTAACGTGGAATGCCTTGAGCATAGGCTTGTTTATAAATTTTTCCATTTCGGTATACGGTCACTTCTAAGTGAGTGGATAATGCGTTTACACAGGAAACCCCTACACCATGTAAGCCACCAGAAATTTTATAGGTATCCTTATCAAATTTACCACCTGCATGCAATATGGTCATAACCACCTCTAAGGCTGATTTTTGTTCCTTTGGATGCATCTCAGTGGGAATGCCCCGACCATTATCCCATACGGTAATGGCGTTATCCTCATGGATAATAATTCCAATTTTTGTGCAATAGCCTGCTAAAGACTCATCAATAGCATTATCTACTACCTCCCAAATAAGATGGTGTAATCCCTTAATGCCTACATCCCCGATGTACATGGCAGGACGTTTGCGCACAGCTTCTAGTCCTTCTAGGATTTGGATGCTATTGGCTGAATAATCATTATTGGTTCGGGTCATCTTTAACAGCTGGTTTAAACAATAGAATAGATATACGAAGATAATAGGTTTAGCGCAAAGGAACACTATATTTCAATGAGTGTCATACCGGCCATACAATGTATAGGGCTTTGCAGGGTGATGCTTTTTACTAAGGGGTGGTTGCTTAAGTAGTCTCGTATGGCATTACGCAAAATGCCTTTGCCCTGTCCATGGATGATTTTTAATCGACTATGACCCAATAGTAATGAACGATCTAGAAATTTTTCTAATGCCAACAATGCTTGCGCTTTGTTGAAGCCATGTAAATCAAGCATCGGATCGGTTTGCATGGAGGGTGTGCACATTGTACCAAGATTGGATTGCCTAGCTTTTGTTGGCATAGATGGAGGAGGATCCACATGTTCAACAGCTTGAAAAGGAAGATAAAAGTGCAGCTTGCCAACAGAAATCAATACTTTATCTAAACGTATATCCACTACTTCACCTATAGTAGTTTGATTTTTAATCCGTACATAGCTGCCAATCGAAATGGGCATATCTAAATATTAAAAACTAACTAGATAAGGCCTCTAAAGCTAGATAAACTTTTTCATATATCTTCATTGCCCTAACCTCTTCTAAATAATACCTTATACTGGCTTGAAAAGCTTCTGGCTCGACTTTATATAACGCTAAAATTTTTTGATGGTTTTGATGCCGCAATAGCTCTATGGTTTCTGGAGTATAATAGCTATAGTATAACCAGCTATCGAGTAGTTCTAGATCCCTTACTATATGGACAAAGACTGTTTCGTTGATTATAGTGGTGGGTGGATGGTGGGTCGTTGTAAATGATGACCTGCTTATCCAGTATAATAGGGACAATGCTAAAAGAATAGTAGCTATTTTTTTCATATTACAAAGCAGAGGTTAAGTGGTTAATTGTATGTAAAGTTAAGTAAAAACCACTATATTGGGTAAATGTGGAGTGAAAATTGGGTAGTCTTCTTCCAAAGAAACGACCATCACAACAAGTAAAATTGAGCTGCTCCAGCGCACTATTGTAGCATATGGTCAGTATGCTGAACAACGCGATCATTAGGTGCATATAACGCACAAGTTACGTCAAATGCTGTTAAAGATTCAACCACTAGGCCATACCGCCCCCTAGGAGGCAGATGGATTTGTAGGCGCCTCATTACCTATTTTATGTAAGTAGCGATAGCTCATATAAAGATTGATTATGGAAGTATTCCCCAAAAAAATTCTTTCTGTTGTTCATCCAAGCAAATTTAACTTCGATAAAAGTATCAACTACCACTTGTCTATTAATATAGGTCATGGTTTGATTAAGATATGTTGTATAGAACGCACTACCCAAGCGTGTTTATTACTGGGCATATATGCACTGCCGCTCGATAAAAACCACCCAAGCTATGTCAAGAGTTTAGAGCAATTGTACAATCAAGATTTTTTTTTGATTAAAAAAAACTGGTGTTCTGTTACTTTATCTATTTCTAATCAAAAATTTACCTTGTTGCCTCATTTATTGCTCAGCACAAAAGATTTGTCTACCTATATGCATGTTGCTTGTGGTGTAGACCCAAACGATGAAGTGATCTCCTTTACCCATGCATTGGCAAAAGTATCGGTTGTCTTTGCAGAAAATGCTATTGTATTAGATTGGTTTAGAAAACGTTATACAGGTAGTAATTTTCATATTATCCACCAGTCAAATGCCATTATAGAAGGATGCCAGCTAGAATGCCTATCTAAAGCAGAATTATTTGTCTGGTTGGCAGAGGACTATTTGTATATAGTAGTCCATAATAAAAGACAACTACTCTATTGCAATGCGTTTGCTTATAAAACATCCGATGACTTTTTAAGTTATCTATCGGCTGTCATCCAGGTGATGCAGTTAGAACGTACTTCTTGCGCATTACTAGTGGGTGGATGGATTGAAAAGCGGTCATTGGCCTATCGTCAGTTGAAAGCCTATATTCCAAGAACCACCTTAAAAACAAAGATTAACTTTTTACACTCAAATTCATATGTTTGTAAAGCCAGTGGCACTTCACCTATGTTGTACTTTGATTTGATAAGCGGTTTTCTTTGTCATACCCATAGCAGCGCATGGCAATAAATCAGGTGTTGTTGTATGGCTGTACTATTGGTAACGGCGCGTATCTTTAGCCAAAATTTTCTACATATGTCCCTTATTTTAAGCATTGAAACCGCCACAGCTGTTTGTTCCGTTGCGTTACACCATGGAGGTAAACTTATAGCACATACCGATCTTTTCATGGAGCGTTCCCATGCGGAACATTTGATGCCTATTATAGCAGATTTATTAAAAAACAGTCATTATGAACGCAAATCATTGGCCGCCATAGCCCTATCTAGCGGCCCTGGTTCATATACTGGGTTACGGATTGGCACTGCAGTAGGGAAAGGCCTTTGTTATGGCTTAGACATTCCACTTATTGCAGTTGGCACATTAGAAGCCATGGCATATGGCATGCGCCCATTTGTAGATCCGGATACCCTATTATGTCCAGTCATTGATGCGAGGCGCAACGCTATTTATACCCTTATAGCAGACCAAACAGGGCAAATCAAATGCCCTACCCATGTAGCGCTATTGGATGATAAAGCGTATAGAGATACGCTACCGGACAAACCTTTGTTTTTTTTTGGGGATGGTACGCAAAAATGTAAAGCATTCCTTATGGAACACCGTAATATTCGTTTTATAGAACAGGTTGTTCCTTCTGCTACACAAATAGGCTATTTGGCTTTTGCTAAGTTTCAACAACAGTTTTGGGAAAATATAGCCAGTTATACGCCTTATTATTTAAGCCAGTTTCAAGAAAAATAAAGGAATATGGGATATTTATTTGGTTTTTCTTAAGATTAGTCTTAATATTGCTTCTATTAAGTCATTTTAGTGGGGCGGCTTGGCTTATAGTAAAGCCAGGTTCGTTTTTCATAATAGAAGCTATAGTAAATCATAGCAAGCGTTTATATCACATACAATTTTTAATATTAAATATGAAAGGAATAAAAAAAAATTTGGTGGCAGGTGCCTTAGCTTGTGGTGCTGCGTTTAATGCACATAATGCACATGCGGAAGTAAGCCGGTTCAGTTATGGTCCTAAGGTTGGCCTAAGTTTCTCTCCTTATGCAATGTACCCAGAAGGTGTTAAAATTGACAGCAAGGCAGTATCCCATAGTTTCTTTGATACTCCATTTGTACATGTAAGCTTTGATGCTAGATGTAATTTATCAGATTATATAGGCGTTGGGTTAGGCGTTGGTTATATCAAGAAAGGTGCTACGTTAACAGCGGAACAAGAAAAAGACCAACAAACTGAAGAAGATAGTAAGACTACGCCATCTGTTAATGCAACTACCCATAATATTGATGTTCCACTCTATTTGTGTATTTTCCCAACTGGTAATCCGGATGGAGAAGATTTTTTTACAATTAAGCTAGGTGGCTCTGTTCATATCCCAATTTTAGCAACCTATAGAAGTAATGATAAAGAGGTAAAATTGAATGATAATCAAAAAAAGGAGGAAGCTAGTTTTAATATGGGTGTTAACATTGATCTTGAATATCAATTCGCTGATTTGGGTGTCTATCTCGGAGTTGGGTATCGCATGGGACTTATGAATGCGTTTAATTTAGATAAAGATAAAGATAAAGAACAAACTATATTCTCGAATACTAGTGGGTTAAAAGATCTTAAAATACACACTGCAACTGTAAGTCTAGGTTATAATATTGCCACTTTTTTTGCCAACTAATCTAACGGGTAGGGGAGGATAGTCTTTTCGTGCCCTAGTTCGTTTTAGTAGCAGCTAGCTGATGTATAGCAGCTAGCTATTGCTTGATATGGCCCGTTCGTCTAGGGGTTAGGACGTCAGGTTTTCATCCTGGAAACAGGGGTTCGATTCCCCTACGGGCTACGTTTTTATCCACTTAATCTATCGTATCCATTCGTATCTGTTCAGCGCGATGGGTTAATTTAGCTGTGGAATCAAATCTTTTAGGTTGCTTATCAAGTTAATTTTTATACCAAAAGATTTAGAAAGTTGTTGCTGCTGCGCAGCTATATATACTTCTTTAAAGCCGAGTTTTTCTGCTTCTGCGATTCTATATTCCATTCTTTGTACACGTCTAAGTTCACCGCCTAGTCCTACTTCTGCTATAAAGCATTTAAAACTTGCAATTACCTTATCTTTTAGAGCGCTTACAACCGCCATACAAACCGCCAAATCTAGTGCGGTATCATCTACCCTAAGCCCTCCTGTACTATTTAAAAATACATCACAATCATGTAGCCGAAGACCTGTTCGTTTTTCTAATACAGCTAGTAACATATTTAATCGTCTGGGGTCATAGCCTGTAGCATTGCGTTGAGGATTTCCATACCTGGTTGTGGTTACCAATGCCTGCATTTCAAGCATGAGTGGTCTAGTTCCCTCTACACACGAGCCAATCGCTATGCCACTTAAAGTATAGTCTTGCCCGGAAAGTAGCATGGAAGAGGGGTTTTGTACACCATGCAGGCCACTTACTTTCATCTCATATATGCCTAATTCTGATGTGGGGCCAAATCTATTCTTTATGGTTCGCACCATTCTATATAAACATGGTTTATCCCCCTCAAACTGTAATACCGTATCGACCATATGCTCTAGCAGTTTGGGGCCTGCTAAAGCGCCATCCTTATTGATGTGCCCTATTAAAAATAAGGCCACGTTCGAATGCTTGGCGTAATGTAACAATCGGGTCGTACAAGCTTTAATTTGGTTGATGCTTCCTATGGTGCCTTCCTCTTCCTCAGTATATAAAGTTTGAATAGAATCTATCACCAATACGGTTGGCTCCAAATTAGTTGCATGTTCGAGGATCTGTTCTAATACGCATGCTTGGAGTAACAAGCAGCTTGATGAAGAGAAGCCTAGACGAGAAGCACGTATTTTAATTTGATTTTCTGTTTCTTCTCCAGACACATATAGCACCTTACCCGCTTTGAACTGTAGCGCCATTTGGAGCAAAAGCGTTGATTTTCCAATACCAGGCTCACCGCCTAATAACACCAACGCACCTGGCACAATGCCTCCACCCAGTACCCTATTGAGTTCTGCATCTGCAGCGCACAATCGTTGATGTGTAATTTCTTGAATTTCATCTAATCTTTTAGGATGGCTAGTAGGTCTGTGCTTTTTACCATGTTTCGTGCTGCCTTTGGTGGAAAATTCGGCTAATTTATTCCATTCCTTACAAGCGTCACATTTTCCTTGCCATTTAACATATTCAAGCCCACAGTTTGTACAAACATATGCCATATAAATTTTGTTTAGATTTTTAGCTATATACGATGCGTTACGTAACTTATTTCATCCATCCATTCGCTATATTCGCTTTATAGATAAAAGTAATGTTTATAGACTATATTCCCATGGATGATCACCTATTCAATAATACTACTCAACTCAATATGCCTTTTGATAGGGCTTCATTTTATTATACAAGCTGTGCTTCTACCAATGATATGGCCCAAAAATATCTGCTACATGCGGCAGAAGGAACCATTTTTATTTCAGAGCATCAGTATCAAGGAAGAGGACAACGGGGTAGTACTTGGACATCGGAATCGGGTAAAAATATTCTTTTTTCGTTTATCTTATATCCAACATGGTTAGCGCTAGGTGCGGTTTTTGCCTTGAATATTGTTACCAGTTTAGCCATTTATGAGGTACTTATAGGTTACTTGCAGGTGGCTATAAAATGGCCCAATGATATCTACTACTTAGACCAGAAATTGGGTGGTATGCTTATTGAAACCCATATAGGAGAGCGGCATAAGATCAAAACAGCTATAATCGGTATTGGCTTAAATGTCAATCAACTCTATTTTGAATCTTCCAAACGCACTTCCTTAGCCATACAAAAAGGCACTGTGCTGGATAGGGCGTTACTAGTCACCCAGATCATGGATGCCTTTGGTAGGTATTATGCGCGGCTACAAAATGGAACCTTCCATTTGCTTTGGGAGCAGTATATTCATATACTCTACCGAAACAGAGGATTTCATAAATTTGCAACCATGCATGGATCGTTGGAAGCACGTATTGTAACCGTCAATAAGCTAGGAGAGTTGGTAATCGCAACACGTGATGGCAACCAATATAGCTATAAAGCCAAAGAAATTATTTTTGTGTAATTATGAACCACGCTTGTAAATAGATACACTATTGCTTTGCAATAATCTTTCTAAGCTATAGGCCTTATCCAAACAATAATTACCTATTTGGGTTCGACATAAGCTATGCAAATAGGCTCCAACGCCTAGTTTTTTCCCTAAGTCATGAGCCAGTTGTCGAATATAGGTTCCTTTGCTGCAAACCACTTTGAAAGCAATGAATGGCAGCTCAATCTTCGTAATAAGGAAGGAACGGATCATTACGGCACGTGGGGTTAGGACAACTGCTTCTCCTTTTCTAGCTATTTGATAGGCCCTTTTTCCATCTACCTTAACGGCTGAATAAATAGGTGGTATTTGCATGATAGATCCAACAAAAGTAGCAGCAGCAGTTATGACCATCTCCTCGGTGATATGATCATAACTAGATAGACTATCAAAGGGTGTTTCTAAATCCATAGATGGCGTCGTTTTACCAAGCACAATTTGGCCAGTATACACCTTATCCAATGCTTGAATACTACTAATGTTTTTAGTTTGCCTACCACTACATAATAAAAGTAACCCTGTAGCCAGCGGATCCAAGGTACCTGCATGACCTATTTTTTTTATGTTTAAAGCATGACGAACCTTTTTGACCACATCAAAGGAGGTCCAACCCAAAGGTTTATCTACCATAAAAATAGCCTCGGAAAATTCGTTTGACGGTTGATACATATTATTAGTTACTAACTCCGATAAAAGCATTGAGAAACGAAAAATACCCGCAGTTTTGCCAATCAATATGATAGAGAAGATTCAAGATTATTGTTATTGGAAAAACATGACTCAAAAAGAGTTCTTGTATCAAGCTGTAGTTGCATTTCTAAAATGGAAAAAAATTGAAAGCAGACCAGACTCAGTTAAACATAGAGATGAATTTCTTAGAAAACGTAAAGCTAAAAAAAAATAACATACCATAGATGGTTAATCGGGTCTTTTAGGAAGTGTTCAATTAACTGTGTCAGTTTCGGGCTTCACGTCAACTCAGATTTGACTCTTCCAGGAAAAAAGATGTCTATCTGAGATATGGTCAGTGCCCAGTTTCTGAGCGGCATAGTCCATTTATCCTCCATCTTCTTGATAGCGCAATATACTGATTTATACAAAGCATTGACACTGGTAAATGCCCCTTTTGTTTTGGTAAACTGTCTAATTTGTCTATGGAGGCTTTCTATTGGATTGGTCGTATAAATTAGCCTTCTGACAGGATCTGAATATTTAAAGTAACCAGACAAATGCTCCCAGTTGTTTTGCCAAGATTTGATAACCATTGGATACTTTTCTCCCCATTTTTCTTCTAATTCCAATAGATAATGTTCTGCAACTTCCTTATTTGAAGCTTGATATACTTGCTTTAAATCAGTTAAAAAACGTTTTACATCTTTGCTAGCTACATACTTGATGGAATTGCGTATCTGGTGTACTACACAGACCTGCACCTGTGCATTGGGAAAAGCGTTATTAATGGCTGCAGGGAAGCTTTTTAGTCCATCAACACAGGCAATAAGGATATCTTCTACACCCCTTGCCTTAAGCTCGTTGAGTACACCTAACCAGAAATTAGCTCCCTCACTTTCAGATAAATAGAAGCCTAACACTTCTTTTTTACCCTCTTGATCTATGCCTAATAAGGTATACAGACATTTACTTACACATTTCCCATCTTCTTTAACCTTAAAAAACATACCATCCATAAAAACTATGGGGTAGACCGATTGAAGAGGACGGTTACGCCATTCATTTATTACTGGCAATAAGCTATCTGTAATAGCCGATATTTCAGCAGCTGATACTTTATGATCATAGATTTCTTCAATATGAGCGGCTATAGACTTATAGCTCATACCACTAGAAAACATGCTTAAAATCTTGGTTTCCAGTTCAGGATGAAGATTTGTTTGACGCTTTTTAACTATTTGTGGATCGAAACTACCTGTTCTATCTCTAGGGGTTACCAAGTCAAAGGAACCAGAGCTTGTACGAAAAGTTTTACAACTTTTACCATTCCTTCGATTATTTACTATCCTCTCACTAGACAAATGATGGGCCATCTCACCTTCTAGACTCGCCTCTAGAAGCTTTTTATCAGAGGGGTTAATGCCCCACCTTTGCCTGTCAATGGCTTACCTAAACGGATAGAGGACAAAATATTTGCCTCCAGAAATTTGTAATCTACTAAACCAACGTAGTCATTCTGCATATGTTCTTCCATGTCTAAAACCTTAAATGTTTAATTATTTAAATTATAACTTTTTGCAGACTTGACACAGTTAATCGAGTCTTTTATTTTCATTATTTAATAATCAGTAAAATATACTCATTAAGTTAACGTCATGGGCAAACGATTACAGTACATTATTTCCACTCTCGATTTTCGTGTCCTTTTATATGGACTTTTAAGTAACGTTGAACATTGGTTTTATAAGAACATCCATTAACACTACAGCTGTAGGTGTTTTTTGTATTGTGAATTTTTTGATGGCGTATTAAGTCAGATTCTACCTTAAAATTTTTCTCACAATGCTTACATTTTAATGTTTTTGTTGGATTGTGACGCTTAATATGCTCTTTTAGGTGACCCTCTGTTTTGAATTTTTGATCACATTGATCGCACTTCCAATTTCTTTCTTCATCGTGGAATTTTTTGTGTCTATCTAACTTCCATTTGTGTGTGAATTGTTTATAACAATCATTATACCCACACTTGTATTCTCCAGCTTTATTGCGGGATGTTTTTTTTCTACCTAGCGACTTGCTAGGTGCGCTGTGAATTTTCCTATTGCCTTTTTTTACTTTTAGCGTTTTTATATCTACTAATTCACTCCTCTTATTAGAAGACTTCGAGCGCAATGAATATGATTTCCTTGGGGAAGAATTGTGAAGCTGTGAAGATGATTTCTTTTTTACACCTATTCTTGGAGGTGTGCGCTCATCTACTTTTGACGCTGTCTCATCATCATTATGTTCTAAATAGTCAGAGTCTGTTTCATCACCATAGTCTGGGTAAGCCTCTGGGGCATCACCATAGCTTGATTGAACTTCTATATGCCTACTATCTGATTCAGGGTGATCTGCTGTAATTAGTTTACAAAAGTATAAACAACTATTCTGAAAACGTTCCACTGACGTACACAGGGATGTAAGCTTCTTACAAATATTACACTCTTTTGGAGTATCACGATCTATATCAGATATTGCAAGGCCTTGTAAAACCTTATCGCTTTCAGATAGAATACATAGCATACATTCTAGTATTAAATTAGGCGGACATTTACTTTTAAGTAATTCTAATGTTGATTCCACAGACATAGCCTTATCTGGATCCAGATTTAGCATTACCCCATCAAGGCTAGAACCATTACGACAGAATATTTTATATTTATCACGAATATTCCGCAGATCATTATTTATTGTTAATCGTTTTTCTACAACCACGTATTCAATCTGGCTATGGTCAAATTCATGAGTCTTATGGTTAGTAGAATCTTCAATACGTATTGGATCGACATTATAGTTACAGTACTTGGATGTTAACTCTACCCGAACATTATTAACTTGCTGTGCACTACAACCATATATGGAACACACCAACAATAAATAATAAACAATAAAAAAATAGTATAAATTCTTGCTACAAAATTTATTTTTTACTACATTAACGTGCTGGTACATTGGATAAAATTCTTTTATAAAGTTAGTAGCTTGACTGCATTTAAATCATGTTTTAATTCAGCCGCTATTAGGGGCCTGCATAACCTTGTAGCTTGTGCCTATCTCAATCGGCATAAATAACATTTAAATCTGATATTTATACTTTTGGTGGTTTTTTAGTGTATTGAAGTTCAATAGAATGTATCATTCTTAACTTGCTTAATACTAGGCCATTCTATCAATGGTTAGGTATTTATGCAATATACAACGCATATTTTATGTTCGTTTTGAATTAAACTACATAGCTAATTATTTAAGAACCTGCCAATATACTTACCTTGGCCTATTTCAGTGCGAGTAGGGTTCTACAAGAGCTTCATCGATTTCCAATTTTAAACTATTGAAACAGGAAAGTGAAGTAGTTTTTTATATGAACCAATCCTTAAAGGGACTCTACTGACTTACAAACAACATTTTGCAAAAATTCCAATTTTTTTATTAAAAAAACAAGTAAACCATTATACTCTTTATCCGTTTCCCTGTTAATACTATAGTGGCGTAAAAAAATCGGACAAAAGTTTTTGGGATTTCTAATCTAAGATAGATTTTTTAAAAGTAAAAAGTGCTAAGGTAATTTCAACCATACTTTTAGATTTTGAATATCCCTTTGCTTTTGCTATGGATATTTTGTCAAAATAGGGACAAAATTCCTTTGACTAATAACTTAACTGAAAGACAAATCAGGCAGTACGTGGTATACCGTAAAACTCTTACTTTACTCAATCAGAAAAGGGGGATAGATTCTTAAAACGGGTCATCTCTTTGTATTTAACTGCTAAACAACAAAAACTAAATCCTTTCAAACAGTTGATAAATATAATCGCCTAAAAACCACTGCGCTGAACGTAAACGTCTAGTTTTCTAAAAATAAAAATTATTTGTTGATCTAGAAAAACAAGGATATTTCTTATATTCATGAGGTAATATGGTATTGATGACCATAAGCATTTACTAGATTTAATCAGTCAATTTCACCCTAAATTAGGGGAACTTTCCATGTCAGTAGCTGAAAAATTAAGACAAGAAGGTCAAGAAAAAGGAAAATTAATGGGTATCCAAATTGGTCAAGAGAAAGGCAAATTAGACATAGCCAAAGCTCTGTTATCCGAAGGTGAATCGATAAAAAGAGTGATGCGCTTAACTGGCCTATCTAGTACTCAGCTTAAAGGCCTTATGCCTACTAAATGGGATCTAATCTAATATTAGATAGGTGTTTTATGAGTTCTTGCCTATTAAAACATCTATTTCTTGGTCTTTTTTTTAAAAATTTTGCTCAACATCCACATATTGATGAATCTCTTTCAAATCTTTTAGTTTTTGATTTTCAAATTTCTTATCAAAACTACTTACCTTCTTCAAATACAATTTCAAGAAGGCTTAATTGCTTTCCACTACTCTGCCAGCAAACGCTCCCACTTACATTCCATAAAATCTTTCGGGGAAAGAATAGGTTTTTCTTGCAGATGGGTACCCTCTCCAGCTGTTTCTGTACGACCACTTTGGTAATGATTAGCTGAGGAAGAAGAAGAAACTACTTTTTTTTCTTTTTTCCCCATGATGTGGCTGGCCCAGTCAGCAGAAATCCCTTCCACATTGCCAATAATCTTATTGACGAAAGTATCCTGTATCGGAATGGGTGGGATATCAGAGTAACCTTATTGTCAAACTTTTCAATAGGTATTTAACGATGCATCCATTTATCTTGTTCAAACTATTCTTAGTGATCATTTTGAACACTTTACAAGCTTATTTTTTCCATAGGGGAGCTCAAAAAGGCTTATCAAGACAAGCATCGAGTTATTCCGTTAGCCATTGCCATGAGTGGCCTGCCAGGTAGGTATCAAAAAATAGCCGCTAATTGGTTTAGCTTGCACCCCTCTTTTAATAAAGAAATTCAGTATCTATTAGACGATGATGCAGCGGGTCTTAAAGTCAATGAACGGCTAGCAGCTTATAATTTGCTGCAAAAAAATATCATTTCCTCAACAAAACTTAAAGAAAAAGCTGTAAAATTACGAAACAAGGCTTCTATTTTAACTAAAATTGACCGGGTTTCTATCGCAGCAGAACAAGATCGGTTGGCTTGGAAAAGTATGGTAACATACGAAATCAATGAAAGAGAGAGAAAAAGAAATCAAAATAGATAAAATGATGCGTAAGATAGATGCACTGCCTATTGGCTATTCAGATGTTGAAAGGGTTATTAGAACAGGCTATTATGTAGATAAAACCCGATATGCACAAGAGCTAATAGAAAAAGAAAATCCTGTATTTATAGCTCGTCCTCGTAGATTTGGGAAATCACTGTTTATCAATACACTGGCTACTATATGTAGCGGAGAAAAAGAAATTTTTAAAGATTGCTATATAGGTCAACCAGAAAATGGATATGAGTGGAGGAAATATCCGGTGATTGATTTAGATTTTTCCAGATTAACCAATGATACACCTGAGGAACTAAAAGAATCCATCAAGAAAGCTTTAAAAGAAATAGCATTTCTATATGAATTAAAAATAGAGGACCAAACGGTCAAAGGTACTTTGCAGGATTTAATCATGAAGTTAATGAATCTACAATGTATCAGTGCAAGTAGTGAAATTAGGTCATCTGACTATGAGTCTAAAATAGTAGTACTTATAGACGAATACGATGCGCCTATAGTTCATCTAACCAAAGGCTCAGATCTAGAAAAATCCAATATCAAAGTCATGAAAGATTTCTTTATGACTTTAAAGTCCTTCAACAAATATTTTCAACTCACCTTGATCACTGGTGTAAGCAAATTTAGTTTATCGGATGTATTTTCAGGGACCAATCATTTAAAAGATATCACCATTGATGCATCTGCTGATGCCATGTTTGGTTATACCCAGCAAGAAATCGTAATCATATTCTCAAAAAACTTAGAAGATATTGCTAAAAAATGGAGTATAAAAGAAAATAAAAACATAACTCCATCAGAAGTAATGGGAGAGATTACAACCTATTATAATGGATATAAGTTTTATGAAGATGGCTTAAGTGTATATAACCCCTGGTCTACGCTAAGATTTTTAGATGCTGGTAAACTAGAAAACTACTGGTACGAATCCGGTAGCCCAAGTTTACTCATTAATCAGATGTTAGTAGATCCTGATAGGTTTGACTTTCAGTCAGATAATCTCCAAATGGAGGCCACTAGGGATGATCTAATGTATACAGGCAGTAGGAGTGAAATTGGTTTAAAGTCTCTAATGTTTCAAACGGGGTATTTAACTATTCATAATTATGATGACTCTACTGGGCTATACATCCTAAAATTCCCTAACAAAGAAATAGAAGCTTCTTTTCAGAAAAGTATAAAGTCCAGTTTAGAAAAAAGCGTAAAAGATTATTTCATACAAGAGCGAGATAAAATTAGAAGCGCATTAGCTAATAAAAAAATTGAGATGTTTATAGAACATATCAATACAGCTTTTGCCACTCTTCCGTACTACATCGACACAAAGCAAGAGAAACAGTACCATAGCAATCTACATATGCTGCTGCAAGGCTTGGGATTTCTAGGAGGTAGGAAAATGCATATGCATAGCGAATCCGTTTCTAGCCAAGGTAGATCAGATATCGTTCTAGAATCAGAAACAGCGATTTACATTATAGAGATAAAGTATAGATCCAGCGGCAAAATAGCCTTAGCACAAATCAAAGCAAATGGCTATTATAAACCTTACTTACTCCGGCAAAAATCCATTATACTACTAGGCATAAATTTCAATGAGGAAACCAGAATGATAGATAACTGGGCATACGAAATACATGAAGAGCATCTAAAACAATAAATTCTATGGATTTATAAAAGCCTACTAATATAGCCTAAAAATACCACAAAAAACAACTATTTTTCCCCATAAAGTTTACATAGAAACTTAGTACTTTATATAGCACACTTTAAAATCGATATAGACCCAGCAATGCGTGAATTATTAGGCCCCATATTGATATACACGCACGCATCTAAATGAAGAATTAACGAAACCCTAATAAAAGATATTCATAATAGAATAGAATACAATACAATATATTGATTAGGAATCGTCTCAATAAAAATCGCCACTGGACTTATTTCTCTCTAGTAAATGATAAAGAAAAAGGAACTATAGTGGATTTTATATTAAAGCGTGGTTTCAGCTATAAAGCTATTCGTGTCCTAAATAGTATGCACTTGGATGATACCGTCATAAAAAATCAATTTTCACTTGAAAATGAATTAAAAGAATTATCTATACAAGAACAACTAGCCAAAGTATATTTTTATAGTTTTGAATCCAACATAACATCAAATTACTTAAAGGCGCGTGGTATTGCAGCATCAACCTATAGACCTTATATCGGTACCTCTTTGCAAGTAGATAAAAAAGTGGTTTAAGGTTTAAACGAGTAAGGTATATTGACAGAAAAAACCGAAGGTTGGAACATAAATCGAGACGCTTTAAAAACTATATGAGGCCGACTTTCTTTTCTAAATTAGTGGATGGATTACTTTGGGGATCATCTTTAGTTCTTACTGCTGGTTGTATTAAAATGTCCGGTATATGCCAGCATATTCTAGAAGCATCCGCCCAAATCAGTGCTCAAAGAGAAGATAGTAAAGTAAGAAGCCTAAAAGAGTTTTCTTTTCTAGAATTCATGACTATTACCTGTGAATCTAATAATCCCCTACTTTTACATAAGTTTTTCAAGGATATTACCACTCACTTACCACGTTTGAGCTACTTATTTAATCAGTGTGGCCCCGTTCTATATGGTACATTAAATAGTTAGAAAGGACTAATTACTTAAATATATTTATATGTACAAATATAATATATTAATTCTTTATAAATTACAAATAAGTATTTATTTTTAATTTCCATGAGAGATATTTCTATTTTTTTGTTGCAATACCCTTTTCTTTATTTGTATTTTCATAATATTCTAGTGCCTGCTTGGCGACTTGTTCTAAAGTTATCCCTATTGCTCTTTCTAAGTATGTATTGGCTATTTGCACATCTATCTATTTTTTACATAAAGCAAAGAGGCATGATCTAAGTCTTGTCGTTTATCTATACCTACCACATTTAACACAAAGACATAAACACCTAAATTATAATGTTTCTTGATTAAGCCGCTGAAAGTGTCATCTTACAGATGGAAAAACAGAAAGCGCCCCCTGTCGGGGCTCAAAGGAAACTGTTTTTCCTAATCATCTGTATAATGCCACTTTTTACACCACGACTTTTTATAGGGGCGGGTTTTTTTGACGCAAAAACCATCGCGCTGAACACATACGCGGACAGGGACAACGACGCATACGCATGAGCCATGACGATCTCTGTGTTAGAATAGATGTCCCTTAAGCCCCCGCCATTGGGTGAATGGAAACTAATTTAGCAGCTCTAAGTCTTCTTGCACCGCTCATAACCTCATATGCTACGCCAGCATTTTCAGAAGTAAGGCAAGGGTTTCCTTTAACTTGCGTCTATCTACAATCATATCTAAGAAGCCATGTGCCAATAAAAACTCTGCGGTTTGAAAGCCTTTTGGCAGTTCTTTCCCCACAGTTTCTCGAATCACACGTGGACCTGCAAAACCAATTAGTGCGCCTGGTTCAGCCATATTGATGTCCCCTAGCATCGCATAGGAGGCGCTTACACCCCCTGTAGTTGGATCGGTTAGTAGCGAAATATAAGGAATTTTAGCTTGCGCTAGTTGTAATAACTTGGCAGCTGTTTTGGCCATTTGCATCAATGAAAAACTGCCTTCCATCATGCGGGCACCACCAGACTTAGAGATAATCAATAGAGGCATTTGATGCGCTAAACAGTGATTAATCAATTGGGCTATTTTTTCGCCTACTACACTACCCATGGAACCCCCAATAAATGTAAAATCCATGCAGGCAATGGCCAGTGGTAGGTTATGGATCTCCCCATAAGCCGTTCGAATGGCATCCGTTAAATCTGTTTGTGCTTCTGCTTGCTTGAGTCGCTCTGTATAAGGCCTGTTGTCTATAAATTGCAGGGGATCTGCTGATCGAAAGGTTGCATTGAGTTCCGTAAAACGGTTTTCATCAAATAGAATGGAAAAATACTCTTTAGAACCAATCGGTAAATGATGGCCATCATCGGGCACAACGTGTAAGTTTTCTTGTAATACCCTGCTGTGTATAATCTTGCCTTTTGGGGTTTTTACCCACAGTCCATCAGGTGACTCTTTTTTGGCAGAACTAGGGGTTAGAATGCCTTTCTTTTTGCGCCTAAACCAACTTAGGTTGTCGTTTATTAAACTCATAGGGTTGTAAATATACTTTATGGATGTTCAGGACGCATTTGTGGGAAAAATAGTACATCTTGAATAGAATTTGAGTTGGTCATGATCATCGTTAGGCGATCTATACCTATGCCAATACCTACTGTTGGTGGCATGCCATAGCGTAAGGCCTTTAAAAAATCATGGTCTACGACCATCGCTTCTTCATCGCCCCGTTCGCCTAACGTGCGCTGTTCCTCTAGCCTTTGCTGTTGATCGATGGGGTCATTTAATTCGGAGAATGCATTGCAGATCTCTTTACCTGCACATATCACCTCAAACCGTTCTGTTAACGCTGGGTTGTCCCGGTGGCGTTTGGCCAAGGGAGACATTTCAACTGGATAGTCGGTTATAATGGTTGGTTGAATCAGATAAGGTTCACACTTTTCCCCAAAGATTTCATCTATAATTTTACCTTTGGCTAAGTTGTCTGCGATATGGATACCAAATTGATGGGCTACGGTGCGTAATGCGGCCTCATCCATATTGCTTACATCATATCCGGTAAAATGATGAATCGCTTCAAACATCGTAAAGCGTTTCCATGGCCGTTTAAAGTTAATCAGATGGGAGCCAAATGATATTTTTGTGGTACCATGTAGGGCAAGTGCAACCTCTTCTACCAATTCTTCTACATAGTCCATCATCCAAAGGTAGTCTTTGTAGGCAACATAAAGCTCTACTTGCGTAAATTCTGGATTGTGAAAACGGGACATCCCTTCGTTTCTGAAATCTTTGGCGAATTCATAGACCCCTTCATAACCACCAATAATTAACCGTTTTAAATACAGTTCATTGGAAATACGTAGATATAAGCGCATATCTAGGGTATGGTGGTGGGTAGTAAAAGGACGTGCAGAGGCGCCTCCATAAATGGGTTGCAAGATAGGGGTCTCCACTTCTAGATAACCTTGACGGTGCAAAGAAGCTTTCATCGTATGAATCAACTTGGCCCGTTGCTCAAATACTTTGCGTACCTCTGGATTTACAATTAAATCAACATATCTTTGACGATACCGTTGTTCTGGATCGGTAAAAGCATCATGCACGGTTGTACCTTCTTGGGTGGTTACTTCTTTGACAATCGGTAGGGGCGTTAAGGCTTTGGTAAGCAACCGAAGATGCGTGACGTGGAGAGCTATCGCACCTACTTGCGTGGTAAATACAAAGCCTTGTACTTCAATGATGTCACCTATATCTAGTAGCTTCTTAAAAAAAGTATTATAGTGGCTTTTATCCTCCCCAGGGCAAATGGTATCTCGTTGGACATAGAGTTGGATCCGTCCACTTGCATCCTGTAGTTCTACAAAAGAGGCTGCACCTATAATTCTGCGACCCATAATGCGGCCTGCTAGTACTACATGGCTATATTTTGCTTTATCTGTTTCTTTGTAATGGGCAAGAATAGTGGCTGCTTTGGCATTGATGGGATGGACAAAGGATGGATAGGGATTGATTCCCATGGCTTCTAGTTGGGCTTTTTTCTGCGTCCGAATAATGGCTTGTTCATTCAGCTCCTGCATGGTTTATAAAAAATTATACATTTGATTGCTATTGATAGCAAATAGTAATCTATGGATGCGCCTGCAGCGATCACCCTTAGTTCCTCTAATTTACACTTATTTCTATAATTCTATACTTGGTTGTGCCTGTTTTTGTGGTATGGTAAGCTGGTTCGATTGATTCTTTTTGCTTGTACATGTTAAGCATCTCTTGTTAAGAGCCTATTATTTACCTATATTTTAAAATGGTTTATGCTGAAGTTCATTATTTTATGATCTATGGAGTCAGTTGTATCGCAGTTTACCTACATCTTTTAAAGTAATTTAATCTATGCATATGCTTAAAGTCTTACACAAGGCAAAATATTTATCAGTTGTAATTGTTCTGTTTTTGGGTTGTCAACAGGCGAATCAAATGGATGTGTTGTCGAAATTCTATTCATCTGATTTTCAAAATTCTAGCGTACGCCCAGATTGGGATCAGGAGGTCAAGCAAGCTATAAAAGCATACAGCTTCACTACATACTGTGTATGGCTTGCCGGTATGCTTGAAAAGAATGACTCCTTAAAGAGTTTTGTAGATGAGCTACTTCTCCAATATAAAGATAGCTTCATAGTGCAATCTGAACATCTATTGCCAAAGTCTAGACTTGGATATTTCAGCACTACTTTCCATTCTTTTAAAAAACAGGCCGATGCGGTTTGCAAAGAGTTAAAAGCAAAGTTAACCAAAGATATTAGAGTAAAGTTAGGTACAAGATATGACAGCACTTGGTCGAAAGAGAAATATGAACAAGCAGTTGACGCAATAATCAAACATACCCCTATCGTTTTATCTGGGTTTAGTCAGGGTGGCAGTATAGCGGTTGAGATAGCGCGGAATAGCATCCACTATGGGTTATCTATTCAAGGTGTACTTTTGATGCTGACAGATTTGAGTGGGGTAGTGCCATTTCAAAAAGGTATGGAGGATTTAAGGAAATTTAAGGACCCTGATATACGTGCTGGCTTCGAAATCGTGACGGGCAAGTCTGTTGATTCTAATTATAGTAAGATGTCGAAGGCAAAATTTGGTGTGGGTGTTGTATCTCCCCTATTAGCCAGATTCGGGTACAAAACAGCAATAGAATGTATGCGTCCTGGTTCTAGGACTAACCTGGATCATATTCAATTTGTACGTCAAGGTATAGATGCCACTGGTTCAAAACACAATATTCCTATATTGATTGTCGCTGGCCATATAGGTGATGTAAATGATTATTATGACTACGACACATCTGATGACGAAAAAACCCGCAAGGTAGAAGCCTTTAACAAAGGACTTAATATATTTATGTCTGGTCATGAGGCGGCATATCATGATGGCGCAGTGCCTTTCAAAAATCAATTCGGTAGAGGACCAAGTCTTGAAGATATTACTACTTTTTCCTCTGGTACCTGTATATCGAATATAGCTTTAGACAATATGGATTATGTTATGCCTAATAAGCCTGATAATGTAGATATATATATTGTTGGCGAAGATGTTTTTCATGGCAAAAAGAAATTTAAGACTTGTTTTGCTGAATTTGATAACCCTAAGATGTTGAAAAACCAAGAGCTTTATGAGATTGAGAAAGTTCCGCGCGAAATCATAGCATGGCTTAACAGTAAAGTGAAGCGTCATTGTAATAGAAAGTAGTGCAGATACATCTCTTAAAGTAAATCGACCTATGTATGTTGTTAAAATTTTAGATAATATAAAGTAGATAATTTAGTTATGGCCAATCCATTTTTGTTGAGTAGCCTTTTGTTGAGTAGCCAACTCGTTAATTATTCCCCAATGTTTAAAGAAGGGAACGTAGTCTCTTCCGTCTCCGATGTAACAGATACCCAAAATGACTCTACTTTGCTTAAGGAGGTTGAGCAGGTTATAAACCAGTCTAGAGATATTTTTTTGGTATGGCTGCATGGTATGTGTCAGAATAATGACGCTGGAGAACAACTTCTACCTGAAATTATCGATACAGATCCGCTTAGTAAGCTCAAGGAGCATATTAAGCTTATATTCCCAACATCCAGGGTTGGCGACGTTAATACGTTATTTCGTTCTATTTCTGACGAAGCGGATGGTGTGGTTAGGGAGATTCAAGCAAAGATCAAAGAATATGTTAAAGGTTTATTAGATAGCGCCTGTAGCTCCTGGACCGAACAGCAAAGAGAGAAGGGCGCTGAACTAGGGATGCAGTATGTCCCTGTTTTTTTAAGTGGTTTTAGTCAAGGTGGCGTTGTCGCCACTAACATAGGATATAACAGTAAAAGCAAGTATGGGCTTACTATTAAAGGTGTAGTTTGCATAGAGACACCTTTAACGGGCGTAAAGTCATTTGAACCAAGTTTGCTAGATGTGGTTCGGTTTCTACACCATGGTGGTAAGGGCTTAAGTGAGATCGGAGTGAGCTTTATGTCAACTACGGGTAAGATGTTCGCTGCAGAGATGGGTGTAGACTTATCGGCATTGCTCAAAGAGGAGGATAAAATTCAAACTGTTATAGCGTCTATGCAACCTAATGCTCAATCTATTCAAGATTGTTTTAACTTTATTCGTAAAAACAAAGATGCGATGGATAGGGCACATAATATCCCCATGTTATTGATGTGTGGTTGTATAAAGGATCTAACATCATATTGGACTTTGCAGCCAAGTGATGAAAAAGCAGTAGTAGCGCTTAATGCTGCGTTGGAGAAATTTATAGGTGGCAAATTTAATGATGGTGTAGTCTCTTTACAAGGCCAATTGTGTAGAGTGGAAAGTGTTGATTCCCTGACTGATTTTTCTCCTACTACCTGCTTAGAACATATGGCAAGGGAAAAGCCGGATTATGATTATGTTATGCCTAATAAGCCCTCTAATGTAGAATTATATATTGCTGAAGAAGATGTGTGGCATCATAAGGCACGTCTTGGTGCTATATTAACAAACTTGGATGGTGCTAAGATGGTCAAACCTAGCAACCAGATGTTTGATTATGAGGCCTCTAAGTCTAGATTCTCAAAATGGCTCTATGAGTGCATGAGTCGATAGATGAAGGTAGCGTAACCGATACTGCTATCGATATAGTATTTTTGAAAAGCTCACGTCATTAGACTTTCTGCACAACGCTACTTCTGCTGACAATTTCCACTTGGATCCGGTGCTCAAATTACACCTAGTAGATGGCGGTTTTGCGCTCCGTGTCCCCTAAAAATTCCTCACCATAAGCGAGTTTTGCAGAAAGTCTATTGTTTGAAGAGATACCTTCTTCGTTTTTTTTATTAAATTTGAGCTAGTAATTTAATTCTTAATTAAAAAAGATTAGAGTATTGTTAAAAAAAAATATTTATTCTATTCTATATCTATTGGCTTGCCCCCTTTGTGTTTTGGCTGATGCGGTGACCTATAAAGCCGATCGATTGGAAGGGGAGCTCGTCAACGATAAGCCTTGCAAAAAGTTAGAGGGCAATGTGGTCTTTACCTTTGATGCCAACGGTATTGTGTTGACTGCAGATAAGGCCTATAAGTATGATGAAGAGGATCGGATAGAAGCGCAGGGCAATGTTCAGATTGTGGATCAAGAAGGCAACGTCATTAAGAGTGCGGCGCTGATCTATTATCCAACGAAAAAACAGGCTGTTTTTGAAAATAATGTAAGTTATACCTCTAAAAAAGCCACCTTTTATACCCCTAAGCTCACCTACAATGTAGAAAAAAAACAGGGTGAATTTTTGCAAGGGGGCAAGTTGGTACAGGATCAAATGGTTTTAACTAGTAGTAAGGGCTTCTATGATGGTGCTAACCATCAAGTTACTTTTTTAGACCAGGTGGTATTGGTGGATCCCAATTATAGGCTCCATTGTGACCAGTTGAATTACCATACTGAATCAGAAACCGCTTATTTTCAAGGAGCTACTAAAATTATCCATGAGGATGGTGTACTGACCACACTCAAGGGGGGGCACTATCTCTTGCCTAGAAAACAGCTTGCCTTTGACCAAGGGACGCTGATTACCCAAGATATCATCCTTACTGCCGACCGTTTAACCATTTTGGATGGGAAAGATTGTGCGGCTACTGGCCATGTCTTGCTGCGTGCGCAAAAGCATGATGCGACAATAGTAGGTGAAAAGGCGCGTTATCTTGCAAAAGAGAAAAAAGGGGAAATAACTGGCCATCCATTATTAACCAAGGTGGTTAATGATCAAACCATCTATTTACGTGCCGATACCTTTGTTGTTTTAGAAAAAAGCATACCTGATCAGCCACCAGAGCAAGAAATTCATGCCTTACATCGTGTAAGGCTCTACCAAGAAGAGGTACAAGGTGTGGCAGATGGCGCTGTTTATAATAGCCGTAAAAATACCATTCATTTACATAATAAGCCGATTATTTGGTGCAGCAATTACCAAATCACAGGAGAAGAAGTCTATTTGGTTATAGAGGAAGGCAAAGAGGTAAAGCTCTTTGTCGATAAAAATTTATTTATGGTATCCGCAGATTCTATGGGCCATTACAATCAAGTCAAAGGGCATAAGATGGTTGCCTCTTTTAAAGAGGGCGCTATTGAGAAGATGTCGATAATCGGTAATAGTGAGAGCCTCTACTTTGCATTGGGGGGTAAAGATGAGTTGATGGGTATGAACCATATCAAGTGTGATCGTATGGAGATAACTATGTCAGCTAATACATTGGTGCAAATGATATGCAAACCCAAACCTAGTGGCCTCTTTTATCCAGCAGAAAAACTTGAAGGTGCGCAAATGAAACTGGATGGTTTTGTCTGGCATGGTGAAAAATGGCCTACCAAAGAGAATATTTTAGAAAAGGCACCTAAAAAGGCAATAAATAAAAGTGGGTAGTAAGCCAACCCAGTTGGTTCGGCCTATAGTATTTTTTGCTATAAAGTAATCACTATTTAGCTAAAGTTTAGTAAACTTGTATAGCTGCCCAGTAGTTTTATTGCTGAACAGTAATGGAGCTGTATGTTACGTCATTTGTATAGTGTAGCACCAACTGTTGTTTTATTCCATTGTCTATGAAAGATTATATCATCAATCTATCCGTTATATATAGGTTCAGGTGGCTATTTCTATTGCCTTGCACTTTAGTAGGCCCTACCTTCTGCGTGTTGGCGGCTGCTCCGGTTCCTATACAGCAAGATTTTCTTGTAGGACAAAAGGGTAAAATTATTCGGTTCTATGAGCGCAAACGTTATGCCAAAGCCAATGAGCAAATAGAGCTCCTTTTGCCTTTGTTAAAGAATAGGCTAGATCGTGCAAAATTTGAATGCTATCAGGCGTATTGTAATTTTTATGAAAAAAAATATTTGGTTAGTGCGCATCAATTTCATTGGCTTGTAAAGCAATATCCTACTTTCCAGCAGGCAGAGGAAGTACTTTTTATGTATGGATATAGTTTGGCCTGTGAAGAGGTGCCTATAGCGTTAGACCAAACCTTTACTTATAAGGCGATTGATGCCTTAGAACACTATTTAGCGGTTTATCCAGCGGGTGCTTATTGCCATAAGGCTGCTGAGGCTTTACAAAGTTTACGGAACCGTCTTATGCATAAACATTTTCGGGCTGCTGCACTATATGTTCGTTTGGGCTACTATCATGCAGCCATTGTAGCCCTTAAAAATTTTCATGAAACCTATCCAGATACTGCTTTAAAAGAACAGGTACTGCGACTTTTGATAAAGTGTTATGAAAAGTTGGGTATGGAAGCCGCTAATGAAGACAAAAAGAAAGAAATCCTATTCTCTAAGTCTTTCTTTGTGCAACAATTGGCGCAGCATTTGAGTGATCCATCCTCTCATGCAGCAGCTGGCAATACAACATTTTAACTTGATACAAGCTTGTTTTGATTATATATATACGATTATGATTCTGAATAAAAAAGTATATTTGGTGCCTAGAAACATACATGAATTGATTGCACCTACTGGCAATATTTATGAGAGTACGGTTATCATTACGAAACGTGCCAAGCAAATTGCTATGCATATGAAAGATGAGCTGGATCGTAAGCTGGAGGAATTTATGTCTATTACGGAAGAAAAGGATAGCATAGATGTTCAGCGGCAATATGAGATTACCCAGCATTATGAAAAGCTTCCTAAGCCTGTATTAGAAGCTACTACAGAGTTTTTAGAAGGTGCTATTGCCTTTCGCTATATTCATGAAGAGGCCTAAACAAGGCGCTTTTAGACTCACTTTGTAAGTAAGAAAAAAGGTGTCTATTCACAGCATTGGTTCATAAGGCAATTTTATTTTTACTTTTTTCTTGATAAAAAAGTGGACAAAAAATCAAGTCCTGGGCAAAAATTCGCTGCATCTGTCAGACGCCGTTTTCTAGGCCGTGACTTTTTTGAGGGGCGTTTTTCTTTTAAGACAAAAACCCAGTGACTTGAACAGATACAAAAAAAATGCAATACAACTACCTTACTTAGGCGTAATGGTCTGAATGGGATAGATGTTGAGGTTTATGAACCCATTATATACCATAAAGCGTTTAGCGGTTGTGCAGTTCTTTGTGGCGGTTTGCTATTGGTTGCCTGGGTGTGGTATGCAACAGCCTAGTAACCAATCTTTTGATGTGACCGATCTGCTCACTACTTTTCCTGCATGTTTTTCTATGCAAGCTTCGATCGATTACATGGGTTTTGGTCCTACTTTTCGTTGCCGTGTGGTCTGTTGTGTAAGCTATAATCAGCGCATTGATTTTATTGTAAAAGGTCCTTTTGGTATAGAAATCATACATGGCTGCATCGATAAAAAGGGTGTGACGGTAGTAGATCGGCTGCGTCATCTGGTCCACCAATGGGATTATCAGCGCATAGCGCAACATTATCATTTCATTTGCAGTTATCCATTGATGCAATCATTACTGTTAGGTACAGGCCCTATTGGTCAGGGTGCGTTTTCTACCGATTTGGTTTACAGCTATGATGACCGGACGCGTAAGGTGATATCGGTACAATTACGTGATACAAAACAGGGCAACGCTTTTACGTTTTTATACCGATATAAGATGGTAGCAGATCGTACTTGTTTATCTGGAATTAAACTACGTTTCTTGTTCAAAGAGCAAACACAGTGCTATAAAGGTAGGGCAACCCTATATAAATTACATTTTAAACAGTTAAAGAGGCCAACCATTAGGCTGAGGATACCTACCTATTATCGCGTAGCATACCCACACCTATAAACAGGAAGGGTTGCTTTTTGATCCATGCAGCCTGCTACTTCGTTTTTTGTTCTAATTGCGTTGCAATCAGCTCTAATTCTTTTAATATTTGTTGGGCAGCGCTTACAACATCCGTAATGACTTCTTTACCTGTAGTTTTTGCTTCATTTGTAAACGCATGCTTATTCCCCATGAGCTTTAGCATAAAAGCTTGTAACTTTTTTTTACATGACTTTAAATTGTAAAGCATTCCATCCCTAGCTACTGACCCTTTGGTAGGTGCAGCAAAAATGCCCACAAAAGCACCTAGGCAAAACCCTAAACAAAGGATCAATATATTTTCAGTTCTTTTTATCATTATTGGATCAGTTAAATGGTTAGGTTATTGGTGTCTGTTCACATTACTGGTTAATGATGAACTTTATCCCACTTTTTTTTTTGATAAAAAAGTGGACAAAAAACCACTGCGCTGAACACATACGGTTATTGATTGTTCAACTATGGATATCCCTTCAGTCCTATGGTTACGCTACCCCAAAACAAGAAAAAAATGCATCTTGTAAAAAATTACGATCAGCAGTTATGCTCTTTATTATTGATTTTCTACCCCTTTTAGGATTCCTTCTAGTACACCATTTATAAAGCAACCACTTTTAGTAGTGCCATACCATTTTGCTATTTCAATGTACTCATTTATAGATACTTTAAATGGTATATCCTTACATTCAAGCAATTCTGCCAAGGCCAATTTGAGTATCAACTTATCGGTTAAGAGGATACGGTCATTATCCCATTTTTGAGTCGCTTCACCAATCATAGCTTCATAGCGCGTGTTGTTTTCCATGACTATCGTCAGTAAGCGGTTATAAAATTCGGCTTCTAGTGCCCATTTTGGATGATGCCAAAAGCGGGTAAATGCAGTCAAATCTTTTGTAGCGTGCATGATCACAACATGGATGAGCATTTTTTTTACTATGCGTTTGTGCTCGTCCCAATAGAGATCTGCCATAGCGAAAACATCATTCATGGGACCCTCTTGGAATATAATAGCTTGCAGGATGTATTCCAAAAGCTTTACACTATTATATGGCGTTGATCTATAAGCTTTAGGGATTATTGCAGGTTGGATGAATTGTCTATACCAATTTTCTATTTGGTAGGGATCTTTAGACCAGTTGACACTATTTTTAGCAATAGTATCCATCCAGTTGCTGTTGTTACACAACGCTTCTAATAAAGGATCTTGTGCCAGCTGATGGGTAAGTAAATGTACTGCTGGTTCTAATGGGTTTTGTGCTCCTTTTATCTCTTTTGACCATTTGTACCATGCTACCAATAACTGCAAAATATACAAAAGACTCCTGTAGAGCGTCTCCTTAGATTGGTTAAAGTCATTCTGTACCCGTGTTTGGTCTTTGCCTAATGCTGCTACATAGTAGCCAAGCCGCCTGCGTACAGATTGTTCAATTTGCTTATGCGCTGGGTAAGAAAAATCTTGCATCGGTAGCGTTGTGGCCACTGCTTCTGAGAAAAGCGCCACGGCTACGCTTTGTGCTTTGGCTTGTTTGTCCTTTTGGTCGGGTGCATCTAAAAAGCTATCAAATGTAAAATCTTTTTTTATTTGTTCTATCGCCTCTTGTTGATGTACTTTTTGTGCAATGGTGTATGCATAAAGATTTTGTAGCGCTTTTACGCGAACAAAACGCCGAGGAATAAGGAACTTTTCCATTATCGTGCAGCTTTTTATCGGCCAACTTGGGCATTTTTTATGCTTTGAATGCGTGCTATAGCCATTTCTTGCGCTATTTCCTGTGTCGGGCGAGCACTATTTGCAGCTTTCGCTAATACATCCAGGCAGATGGTATAAAGCTGCTCTGTGCGTTGTTTGACCGAATGATGTGCACTGGGTTCTAATTCAGTAACGGCATTGATTAATCCACCTGCATTGGCTAAAAAATCTGGGATATATATAATGCCCCTTTGCAGCAATAGGTTGCCATCTCGGTCTTGGTCTGCTAGTTGATTATTAGCCGCACCGACCACAGCGGCACAACTCAGGGTAGGAATAGTGGTATTGTTTAAGGTAGCACCTAAAGCACATGGTGCATATATGTCTAACGGCCAGCTGTGCAAATGCTCAGTTGCTACTACTTCTACCTTACAGCTATTTGTTAGGGCTTGCAGACGCTTGGTGCAAATATCGGCTACGTAAACAATGGCTTGCTCTTGGCAAAGCAATTGCGCCAAGCTATAACCCACTTTACCTATACCGGCTATACCTATTTTTTTACCCGCTAAGCTATCTGTTCCAAATGCTTGTTTAGCACTCGCTTTCATAGCAATATAGACCCCATAAGCGGTATGCTCTGACGGATCACCATTTCCTCCTAATGCTACAGGCAACCCTATGACATGCCGGGTTGACTTGGCAATGTCTACCATATGTTCTATGGTGGTATTGTAGTCTGGTGCAGTAATGTAATAGCCACCTAACCGCTCTATAAAAGTTCCATATTTGCGCAGCAAAGCTTCTGTAAGTGTGGTGCCTTTTTTCTTCATAACCACAGCTTTTCCACCTCCAAAGTCTAGCCCAGCTATAGCGGCTTTGTAGGTCATGCCCCGGGAAAGACGTAGTACGTCTTTAAGTGCCTCGCGTTCATCTTGGTATTCAAAAAAACGCAATCCACCAACAGCAGGTCCTAATGTTGTATCATGGATGCCCACAATCGCTTGCAAACCCGTTGTTTCATCTTGAAAATAAACCACTTGCTCATGCCCTTTTTGGGAAAAATGGGTGGTGTCATTTGGATAGTTGCTAAAAATATAGCTAGAAAAGGTTTGCTCTGTTATTTTCATAAGGCCTAGTAAAGGTTATGTAGCTTACATTAAGGGTGATGTCCCTAATACAGCCAACCATATATGAAGATGATACTCAAATAATTAGCTAAGAGGGTAGATCGACAGTGGAGTAGGGGGGATTCGAACCCCCGGTACCCTTTTAAGGGTACACCCACTTTCCAGGCGGGCACCTTAAGCCACTCGGCCACCACTCCAACTAGCTTGTTGAATTTACAACTTTTTTTCTAATTCGGAAAAAATACAACAATGGTATATAATTGTTTGATGGTTGCGTTTTATAGTAAAGGATCTCATGCATAGTCTCATTTTTAGCATGGGCTAACAATATTGCATAAGCTAATTATATAGATTATCTGTTTTTTTTATTAAAACCCTATTATAATTCTATTAATTTTTGTACAATGAAAAAATTATAATATTTCCATTTAAATAATAAAAAGTGATATTGCTTATTGCATTGCTTGTATCTTGCACGTTTTCGTGCAATCGGTTGACTAGATATGGTCTACATCCCACCAAGCAAGCCCTACAAAAAAACCTAAAGGATCTTGCGCAATTAGTGAGTAAACTACCTATAAAACATAATCCATTATGTGCGTTAGATCAAGATGGTCGTAGCATAGTGCACCATTGCGCTTTGCATAATCAACCAGAGCGGGTTCAATTATGTCTTTCGCTGCAGTTTCTACATGGACCTGGTATTAATGTGAATCAGCAAGACAAGCATGGCAATACGTCGCTTCATTTAGCGGCAACCTTGGGCCATGCATCTGTAGCGACGGTATTGCTCCAAGACCCGCGCATTGATGTGCATGCAATGGATCATAATGGTAGAACGGCGCTTCATTTGGCAGTAGCCTATGGTCATGTAGACATAGTCAAACTATTATTGAAAGATGCAAGAATTGCGATCAATAGAATAGATGATTTTGGCAATTCTATTATTCACTTGGCAGCAGCCTATGGCCGAGTAGCTGTAGTCGATGTATTACTGAAAGATCCACGCATTGATGTGAATGCCCAAAACTATTATGGGTACGTTGCCCTTCACTTGGCAGCAGCCTATGGCCGAGTAGCTGTAGTCAAAGTGTTACTGAAAGATGCACGCATTGATGTGAATGCCCAAAACTATTATGGGTACGTTGCCCTTCATTTGGCAGCGGCTTATGGTCATGCATCTGTAATCGACGTATTACTGAAAGATCGACGTATTAATCCAGATGCAATCGATCAGTATGGCAGAGATTCCTTTTGTTGCGCTTTACAAAGGGGAAAGGTACCTGTATACGAAAGGTTACGGAATATGAAAAGTGCTTGAGATCTAAAAGTATGTATGGTTGTATGCGCCATTCAATACTATGTCCATAGTAGGCAAATACCCCTGTAAGATGTCACTTTCAGCGACTTTTTTCCAAGGGATTGATTATCAAGAAAAAAGTAAAAATAAAATTGCCTTACTCACCCATGGCGTGCATAGACACAAAACGGCTTCCTTAATATATCATTCTTAAGCCCCCGCCATTGCATGAACAGACAGCTATGTTTTACGCTTGTCTTACAATACAACATACCTATTTAAGGTATCAGAGCTGATCTAATGGGTCAGGTGGTCTACCAGTAACATAAGTGCTTTATAGCGATGCGAAATCTTATTTTTTTGCGTTTCTTCCATCATGGCATAGCTTATGTCGTATCCTTCTGGTTGAAAAATAGACTGCCAATTGGTTTGGTTCGGCATAGAACTGCTGGGGCGCATAATTTTGCCATGCATGGTACCCGTAAATAGCTTTACAGGTTGACTGGGACCTTCTGTATAGGCAAAAGTAGAAGTCGCTATTGCAGTTTTATCCTCAAAATCTGATAAAATTCGTATTAGTCCATTGAGTCCTATTTGGTGTATAAAGGTTTTAATGTAAGGGCCAGGGAGGCCATTTAAACTATTAAAGCTGAATGCAGTGTCTTCTACTAATACGGTATCTCCTATAATAGCAGCGGCAGTTATACATTTGTTAATGGCAATCTGATCCAAAGAGGCTTGTAGTTCCGGTAACTCTAAGGCATGATGCACCAACTTAAAAGGAGCAGTATTCCCTAAAATGGCATGAACTTGTTGTAATTTTAATAGATTACTGGTGACAAAGTTGATGGTTTGCATAGGCGATCTCGAAATAGTCATGCACTATTTTATAGTTTTTTACACATAAAAACAACCATTGTATCTGATCAAATGGTCTATTTTAGAGTATTTTATCTATATCTAATTCTATAGCAATTTGCTTGTTGTTTGCTGCATCTGTTGATGCATGGCTAGTGGTATACGCAGATGGTGGCTTGCTTTGAATAATATTTTTTACCTTTTCAGATAAGATGTTGTTGGCAATCAAAGGACCTTTTTTATACACTAGTTGGGGATCATTGTACAACTTGATCATGAATTTTTCCCATATAGGACGCGCTGTCACACTTCCTGCTCCTAGGCTAAAATCCCTAAAATGAATGCAACGGTCTTCTCCGCCTACCCAAACACCGGTACAGAGGTTTTGGGTTAGCCCGATAAACCAACCATCTGAATGATTGGAAGTAGTACCTGATTTGCCCGCTATCTCGTTCTGTTCTCTTAGTGCTATAGATACCCCATTGAGTGCGCCTTCATCTAATGAACCTTTTAACATATAGGTCATGAGATCAGCCGTATCTTCGTGAATCGCTTCGTGGCGTTGTGGTATAAAGGTTTGTAATACATTGCCGTGTTTATCTTCAATATGGGTAATAAAAAAAGGTTCTGTCCAAACGCCTTTGTTCAAAAAAGTACTGTATGCACCTACCATTTCATAAACGGAAGCATCACTACAACCTAGGCAAATGGCAGGAACTGGATCTAAAGGACCTTTTAGCCCCATGCGCTTGGCATAATCTACAACCAATTGAGGAGTAAGCTGTTTAATCAGATAAGAGGTGATCGAATTGTAAGATTTGGCCATAGCATAACGTAAAGTATATTGCTTCCCAGAGTAGCTTTTCCAGGCATTTTGTGGCGTCCAAGTGGTTCCGTTGGGTTGTACAAAAGTAACAGGCTCGTCTGTTACCAAATCTGTGGGTAGGTAATCATTGTCTAAGGCTACGGTATAGACGATAGGCTTAAACGTTGAACCTGTTTGGCGTTTGCTCTGCTTGACATGATCATATTGAAAGTATTTGTAATCAATGCCACCTACCCAGGCTTTAATATGGCCTGTATAGGGATCCATAGCCATACACCCAGCTTGTAATATCCTGCGATGATGTTTAAAGGCTTCTAAAGGGGTTATCGTTTTTTGAATAGGACCTTCCCAAGAAAATAATGTGGTGGGTATAGGTGTATTTAATACTTTATGAATAGATTCAGTGTCTGTTCCATATTCTTTACGTAGTTTTTGGTAGAGTGGTGTTTTTTTTATTTCTTTTTCAATATAATCTACTATTTCTTTCCCATTTTCATGAATCCATGGGTTTTGTTCTTTCCAATGGTCCTCAAATTGATTTTGCAGCAGTGCCATTTGCTCTTTTAAAGCAGCTTCTGCATGCATTTGCACCCGACTATCGATGGTGGTGTAGATGCGTAGTCCATCTGAAAAAAGATCATACCCATTTTCTTGCGTCCACTTTAAGAGAAAGTCACGCACTACGGCTCTAAAGTAAGGCGCTATACCTTTTTCATAATTTTCTTCTTGATACTGTAATTCAGTAGGTATCTCACAAATCAGGTCATATTCAGATTTTTTGAGAAAACCATACTTAGCCATTTGGGCTAAGACTACATTTCTAATATGGTTGGCTCTTTCAGGATTTTTTATGGGGCTATAGCGAGTAGGTGCACGTAGTAGACCGACCAACAACGCAGCTTCTTCTATACGTAATTCGGCTGGTGTTTTGTTAAAAAAGGTACGTGCGGCTACTTTAATACCATATGTATTGCTTCCAAAGGTAACGGTGTTCAAATACATGGCTATAATTTCTTGCTTGGTATATGCACGCTCTAATTGAACGGCTAAAATCCACTCTTTTGTTTTAAGGATCAGTTTATTCAGCAATGGAATATCTGTACATTTACCTTTATAGTTTACCTCTTTTCTAATGTTAAAAAGGTTTTTGGCCAACTGTTGGGTAAGGGTACTGCCTCCTCCTTTATTTTGTTGTAATAAAATAGAAAGGAAAAAAGCACGTGATAAACCTCGTAAATCTATACCTGCATGTTGTTCAAAACGGTAATCCTCCGAAGCGATCAGTGCATGAACCATATTGGAAGCAATCTCTTCATAGGTTACCGGACTGCGGTTGTTTCTAAAGTACTTGCCTAGTAAGCTGCCATCAGCTGCGTAGAGCTCAGAAGCTAATTCGCTTTGTGGGTTTTCTAACAAGTCTGTAGACGGCATGCTGCCATATAAATTGTAAAAGTTGACTTGAACAGAAAAAAGGTAGATAGGAATGCCTATGGTTATGGCTGCAAAAAATTTCCAGAGTATACGTATTATTTTTTCCATATGTTGTCCGTTTGGTTCTGCTGCAGGAAGTAGTAAAAATATCTATAAATTTAACCTTTTTAAGGCTAAAAAATCTAAAATAACCGATTCGATGTATGTGGGATCTATGATCATCCAATTTCGTCAATTTAAGAAGTATATTTTGTTGACTGTCCAACTTATACCTTATTTAGCGAAAAAGCAGTGCGCTGAATTGATTTCAGTATAGATTATTTTATTATATTCCCAGCTCATTTGTATTATACCTTATGCGCTTCATGTACAAAGCAAGATTCAAGATCGTTGTATTTATTTTTATTTTCTGTGAAAATACATTTTTGTGGGCTTCTGGTATGGGAAACTATCGATTAAGTCTACTGGGCACACTCGAAAAAAAGGTTTCGGAACATTGGATGCCTATGAAAGCTGAGGGCTTGCGTTTGCGCTGGCTATATCCTTTTAAAGAAATGGAAAAAAGACCACTGACCGGTGTCGCTAGCACGTTGGCTAGGCCTGAGCAGGTGGCTGTAACAACAGGTGAGGAACTATTTCTATCGCAAGATGGTGGTCAGACTTTTAGATTGGTAACGGATAGGCATGCGACTGCTCCTTTATCCTATTTTACTTCAGTAGCTATTTCAGAAGAAAATCCCGACGAATGGATCATTGGTACTTCTTATAGTGGTTTGTATATAACACGCGATGCAGGAAAAAGCTGGCGTGCTATGCCTATAGCGTTAAAAGCCTTATCCTTTGGTGGCCATTATCATGAAACGATTAATGATATCGCCTACGCGCTTTCAGATCCTGAAAAAGTTTATTTTGCTTATGGACCTTATGGAAAAATAGCCTTGCTGAATATTAAGACTGGATGTGTTGAGCCTATACCCCCTCTGCCAGAACGACAGGGCATTGTTGCTTTATCTACTACTAAGGTCAATGCATCTGTCCGGTTGATGGCTCAAACGCAATCAGCTGTTTGGCACTTTCTGAATAAGAAGTGGTTAAAAAAGTCTACCTTGCCCATCAATTGTACACCTTATTTTTGCAAGACTAGACGAAAAAAGGTGGAAGACAAAAGAGGCATTTATCTAACAGCTTGGACAGCTAGTAATCTACAGGATTTACGCAAGCATTTTATGTTTATCAAGGCGCATGGTATGAATGCCGTTGTGATTGATTTTAAAGATGACTTTGGCTATATCACCTATAATTCTCAAGTTAAAATGGCGCACGAAGCCAAGGCGGTCCGCCCTATGCTAGATATCAAGGCGATTCGTACTTTAGCAGATGAACTAGATATTCATCTGATTGCGCGTTTTGTACTTTTTAAGGATGAAAAACTATATCGGTACGACAGCCATCGCTACGCATTATGGGATAAAAAAAGAAATGCGCCATGGGCGCACTTTATAAAAAATCGTGCAGGTCAACTGGTTCAGAGAGAATATTGGGTGAATCTCTTTTCACCTGAAGTTTGGGAATACAACCTCCAAATCGCCCAAGAATTGCAAGGTCTAGGTATTGATGAAATTCAGTTTGACTACATTCGGTTACCTTCCGAGGGGCCACTCTATACCATTGCCTGTAGTCACAATATGTACGAAATGAAAGCCATAGATGCCCTAGAGTCTTACTTAAGAAGGGCACGTGAAGTGTTGACCGTACCTATTTCTGTCAATGTTTTTGGCTACAACGGCTGGTTTTTAACGGATTCGCTCGGGCAAAATATCCAACGATTGGCACTTTATGTGGATGCGATTTCTCCCATGACCTATCCTTCTCACTACCACACTACATTTTTGGGGGCTATGTCATACCTAAAAAAGGCACATGTACTCTATAAAGTAGGATCTGATCGTGCTGTTTTCTATACAAAAGCACAAACTTTTATTCGTCAGTATGTGCAAGCTTTCCTTTTGGGATCAGAAAGGAGTTTTTCAGAAGAGACCTATTGTAATTATATCAAAGCGCAAATAGAAGGTGTGTATAGTTCAAACGGTTCAGGCTTTTTGCTCTGGAATGCTTCTAATAACTATTATATGGTAAAGCAGGATTTGGTGTGTCCGTAATGATCAAATCTGTATAAATATAAATGAAGGAAAAGAGGGTTTGGTATTTTGGTGTATGCCTTGCTGATATGGATGGTTAGTGGGGCTTCGCTTATAACCGTGCATAAAGGCATGTAGCCTCCGATTTACAATTTTTTTATCTATGCGTTGGTTTTTTATTGTTTTTACCTTGCTACCATTCAGTGGGTGGTCTGTTGAGCTATCACAGCCAATCGTTGTGCCAGAGGTAGTGAGATTTGCAAATATGCGGTTGAAGTTTACACGTGGTGCCCGCAAACAGGTGCAGATAAAAGTAAACCAGCTGACCAGATCTCAAAGATCGTTTAATCAAATATTAGAGCGCACCCATCTTTTTTTCCCATTTATAGAAAAAATATTGGCCGATGAAAATGTTCCAGATGATTTTAAATTCCAAGCTGTACATGAAAGTATGCTCGTAGGGAATGCGGTAAGTCATACCGAAGATGTGGGCTTTTGGCAAATTCAAAAGGCAACCGGTTTGGGTTTAAGATTAACTATAGATCATCTTGTAGATGAAAGAATGCACTTAATTCAGTCCACAAAAGCGGCTGCTCGTTTTTTAAAGATTCACAACCAATATTTTGATAGTTGGTTGGGTGCACTACTGGCTTATAATAGGGGTAGAGCAGGTGCAGTAAAGATTTTTCCTAAAAAACACTATGGCGCCAGAGTAGTACGATTGGATGATAAGACCGACCAATATATCCTCTCTGTTATAGCTACTAAGTTGGCATTTGGAAGGATCGCTGGGAAAAAAAAACATGCAAGACTACGGCTGTTGGTCTATGACCAAGGCCACCATGGACAAAGGTTAGAAGATATTGCTGCGCACTTAAATATAGAAGAAAAATTATTATCTGAACACAATAGATGGCTTAGAACTGCTGTGGTACCCCCTAATACCAAGTGTTCTTTGTTAGTGCCATTGCTGCATACTGATGCACATACCCACTCTGTTCTTAAGCTACCCTTAAAAAACAGCGCACCGAAGCAAGGAATAGCAATATCTAAACCACAGGATACCCAACCAGATTATGCCAAGCATTTACAGGCTGCTAAAACCTTTCCTGAAATTACCCCTTTGAAGGATGGGCGTTCTGTTAGATTGGTTAAAGCCAATGGCAGATTGGCGATTATAGCTGAAAAAGGAGACACCATTCCCTATTTAGCCCAGTTAGGCAAACTGGATATAGATAAATTTTTGCTTATAAATGAGATTGACAAAACGCACCAGCTGATACCAAATATGGTCTATTATTATCGATCAAAAGGTAGTAAAGGCGGTAGACACTATCATGTCGTAGCATCTGGAGAAGATATATGGCGCATTGCACAACGATATGGTATGCAGCGATCTGCTCTTTTGGAAAAAAACCGCATGCAGCAAACAGAACAGTTAGCCAAGGGGCGCATATTATGGTTGCGATTTATTAGACCCCGTAAGTTTCCAGTAGCCTATCATCAGGCTGTCGCCCAACCCAGCTGATGTTTTATTTTGTTACTTTATAGTAGCCACTATAAATTGTATGTGTTCAGCGCAGTGGTTTTTTGCGTTAAAAGAGCAACGCCCCTGAAAAAAGTCGCGGTTTAGAAAGTGGCATTTTACAGATGATTAGGAAAAACAGTTTCCTTTTAAGCCCCCGTAGGGGGCGCTTTCTGTTTTGCCATCTGTAAGATGACACTTTCAGCGACTTTTTACCGAGGGCTTGATTTTTTTGTCCACTTTTTTATCAAGAAAAAAGTGGAATAAAATGCATTATGAACTAGTATCGTGAACAGATACTATAAATTTATCTTTAGCAAAGCGCAGTACTGGAATATGCTGATTAGCATGATGTTTGCCATAGGCTACCCCCTGAAAAATAAGGCTATTGTAATGCATATTTCCCCATTCTTTTTGAAAATAGGTGCCATAACGTCCTAGCATTCTTCCAAAGAATACCATCATTTCATAACCAATGTAACTTTTTTCATTGGGTTCTGTAGCATTTTGTTCAAAAAACTTTTTACGAAATGCATGTAAAGCAGGCCTACTATAGTCGATATAATGAGGAGATAAAAATAGAATAGGGAATTTTTTTAGTTGATGGATATTGAGTATTTCCTTTTTGATCCATTGTTCATGTCCTATAATGTGTGGCTTAATACCCAGTTTTAAACAGAGGCTTATTACGTTTGAAACCAGCAGTTCATCTTGAGATGGTACATAGATATGGGTAAGCTTGTTGAGCGCTAAGCTATCTTGTTCAGTGGCTTCAGGGTTTTCGTCTTCTTGGCTGATTGCTTGTTCAAAAAAACTTTTGATCGTTGCACTAGAAAGTTGTACAAATAGATCTATTGGCCTACCTAATTGCTGTTCAACTTTCTGCTTATAGCATGTTGCTTGCAATACATCTTTCTGCTCCATGCCATAAAAAACGCCTATACAAGGTTCCTCTATGGCTGTATGATGTAGGTCGTTGAGTGTAAGTGTTGCTGCTTTTTGGGCACAAGTTTCCAAATCTGGCTGAAAAAGAAAGGTAAATGGGTTCCCTTGGGTGACAGCAGGGTTATCTGAAATAGGATTCACAAGATTAATTTTATGTTTTTTAGCAAATGCAGTAACTAATTGAGTCGTATCAGGGTAGAGCGGACCTATGATGAGATCCATATAGGGCATGGCTTCTTGTGCAAGTAATGATTGGGTAATCGCTACATTTCTTTTGGTATCAAAGGCAAAAAGGTTGATAACAATACCCTCTTGCGCAAGCCTTTCTATGGCCAGTTGGATGCCCTGATAGAGCGCAATAACAAATTGGTCTGTACATGCTGCATAATTCAATTCTTCTACAAAGAAGGGTAAAAAAACAGCTACATTATAAATAGTTTTTTGCTTAGAGGTCAAGTTTTTCAAAGGGTCGTATATATAATCTGAAAAATTGTATTGCTGTTTTAACCGCTGTAGTGGCGCAAAGTCTTGGGTGAGATAAGCCTTTCGGGCAGCTTTTTTGTGTAAAATAGTTTTGATAAGTGGATCCTTTGGAAATTGTTCAATCAACGCTTGCAAAGTTTCATGATGGTCTATTTGTTTAAGGAAATATTTTTTCATTTGTAGCACTGACTGAGCCATACGCTTGTCTTTAATGCAAGCAAGTGCTGCTAATGCTTGTGCGCCATCTCCTGCTTCAAAGCTGCATTGTGCAGACCAGTAATAGATTTCATCTTGTTTGTTCCAATCTGGGAATTGGGTTTGTAGCTCCAAAAAAGTTTGTCTAGCGGTTGTTTTATCTCCATGGTGGTAGGCTGCTAATGCATAGTAAAAATGAATATAGGGGGCAAGGGCAGTGGGAGCGGCCATCTGCTTCAGCCTATCAAATAATGTTTTGGCCTCAGCATAATCCCCTGTTTTGTAAACTTTTTTGGCCGCTTCATATGCCGAAAATAGAAGCTGCGTATGGCGACTGGATGGACTACCTTTTGCTATTCCTATAGGGTACCATAATAAAAGTAGTAATAGGGAAACGTTTATGGTGCTGCTTGCTTTCTTTATATACAAAGGCATAATGTAGATAGATCTAATTTCGTGTAGATGGGACAGGTTAACCAGCTATTGTGTTATATAACGGTGCAGCAATTTTGAAGCCCCCAAAGGGGGCGCTTTCTGTTTTTCCCGCTGGGCAACAGATCATTCCCTTATTTTTACTGCGTGCTAGCTTTTTACTGTCGGGCATGAGCATGTACTAACTAGCCATTGTCATCTCTGTGCTAGCATAGATTGCCCTCAAGCCCCCGCCATTGCTTGAACACATACTCTATTTTTTATTTAAAAATACCACTGCTCCTTTTTTGTAACCAATCAGAATAGGTTGCTCTTTGGTAATATGTCCAGATAGCAATGCTTTAGACAATTCATTGAGTACCATGCGTTGCATTAAGCGCTTGAGTGGCCTTGCTCCAAATTGCAAGCTATATCCTTCTTGCGATAGGTAGTCTATTAAACCTTCATCGAGCTGGATGATTATGCCATTCCTTTGTAGATCTGCTTTAAGTTTTGCTACCTGAATATGCACAATATCTTTAATCACCCTTTTGGAAAGTGGATTAAACATAATGATTTCATCTACTCGATTTAAAAACTCTGGACGCATGTGCTTTTGAAGCAATTGCATAACGGCTTCTTTGGTTTCTGTTAATACTTCTTGAGCAGGTAGATCTTCAATGCCTTCAAATCTACTTTGAATCAGATGGGCCCCCATGTTACTAGTCATAATAATAATGGTATTTTTAAAATTTGCCGTTCTACCTTTATTATCCGTTAGCCTACCATCATCCAATACCTGCAACAGGATATTAAAAACATCTGGGTGCGCTTTTTCTATTTCATCTAATAGAATAACTGAATAGGGCTTGGTCCGTACCGCTTCCGTCAGTTGACCCCCTTCATCATATCCTATATAGCCAGGGGGTGCACCAATGAGCCGACTAACCGCATGTTTTTCTTGGTATTCAGAGATGTCTATGCGAATCATAGCCTGTTCATCATTGAATAAGAACTGTGCCAGTGCTTTGGCTAATTCGGTTTTACCTACTCCAGTAGTACCTAAAAAAATAAAAGAACCAATAGGCTTACGAGGGTCCTGTAGTTCGGCACGGCTTCTACGTACGGCATCCGCAATAGCCTGAATGGCTTCTGTTTGTCCTGCCACACGCCCAGCCAGTACAGCTTCTAAGTGCAGCAGCTTTTCTCGCTCGTCTTGTAGCATTTTAGCGACAGGAATACCCGTCCGTTGTGCGATAATTTCAGCAATGTCTTCCTGTGTGACTTCTTCTTTAAAAAGTGGACTCGTCTCACGTAATGCTTCTACCTTTTCTTGTAGTTCCTTGAGTTTTTTTTCTGCCTCGATAAGCCTTCCATATCGGATTTCTGCCACCTTACCATAGTCAAAGCTGCGTTCAGCTTGTTCAGCATCCAAACGCAATTGTTCAATTTGCTTTTTCTGTATACTGATGCCATGCATAATGGATTTGTCATGCTCCCATTTTGATTGGAGCGTTTGTTTCTTTTCATTTAGATCGGCAATGGTTTTAGAAAGTACTTCCAGCTTCACTATATCTTGCTCTTTTCGAATCGCTTCCCTTTCAATTTCCAATTCGGTAATTTTGCGTTGTATTTGATCTAAATCCACAGGAACTGCATCTAAATCAATACGCTTTTTGGCAGCAGCTTCATCCATAACATCTATGGCTTTATCAGGTAGAAAGCCCGGTAGGTAACGATCAGAGAGACGCACTGTTGCAGTGACTGCATTGTCTTTAATACGTATGCCATGATGCAGTTCATATTTTGGTTTTATACCTCGTATAATAGAAACCGCATCTTCCTGACTCGGTTCATCTACCATTATAACTTGGAACCGTCTTTCTAGCGCTTTGTCCTTTTCTATATATTTTTGATATTCCTTTAAGGTAGTTGCACCAATGGCATGTAGTTCTCCACGTGCAAGTGCTGGTTTAAGTAGGTTCGCTGCATCCATAGCACCTTCCCCAGAGGCACCTGCCCCAATCAACATGTGGATTTCATCAATAAAAAGAATAAATGCCCCATTAGAATCTACTACTTCCTTAATAACAGCTTTCAATCGCTCTTCAAACTCACCTTTGTATTTGGCACCAGCAATCAAAAGACCTAAGTCTAATGCAAAGATTACCTTAGATTTAATGTTTTCAGGTACATCACCAGATACAATTCTTTGCGCCAATCCCTCTACAATAGCCGTTTTACCTACACCAGGTTCTCCAATTAATAGAGGGTTGCTTTTCGTTCTACGTGAAATAATTTGTACCGTTCTGCGTGATTCTTCGTCACGCCCAATGACTGGATCTATTTTACCTTCTTTAACCAGTTGATTTAAATTTTTTGCGTAACGTTCCAGCGATCTGTATTTAGACTCTGCAGTAGGATCCGTCACTTTATGTGTGCCCCGTAAAGTCTGAATGGCTGTTAGCAACGGTTTTTCTTCTATGCCATGCTTTTTCATTAACGCTGCCGTTTTATCTGTACCTGTACAGAGGCTTAAAAGTAAATGGTCAACTGCAATAAAATCATCACCTAATTGTTTTTTATAACTGGCTGCGCCACGCAAGGTAACATCCAGGTTTGGTGACAAATAAGGCTGTTGACCAGATGCTTTTGGGTAGGTTTGGATCAGTTGATCTAAGGCTTGTTCCAAAGGCATTAAAGCCACTTGAAGTTGCTGTGTAAGGAAGGTAATATGTGCTTCATTGCTGCTTAAAATAGCCTTGAGTAAGTGACTATTTTCAATAGTCAATTGTTGATTTGCTTGCGCAACTGCTATCGCGCCTTGTATCGCTTCTTGTGCTTTAATCGTATATTGCCCAAAGTCCATACTGCTGAAGATTGTTTACTATTTTACTGCTCTTAATTTAAATATAGTAATTTTTGTCTGTCTATCATTCAGCGCGTTGAATGATGGTAAGGGTACTATAGCCCTTTACGCTTCCCATGGCAAATCGATGAGATGCATCTATCTATGCCGATTGTATCGGTTCCATTATTCCCATTTTATATGTATAATCTATTGTAGGTATTACGGCAGCAGTAATTGGATATTTTGAATATCCAAGTGGTTTTATTTTAACATTTTAATGTGTAGTTATGCTTATTATATGGTTTTTATTGTCCTTATTAAAGCATACTTTACTTTCTTCTTGTGTAGCGGATCATTTAAGCACTAAACCTGAATGTAGTGTTAAAGAGAAACAAACTGAACAAAAGACGCTAGAAGATCTGGTCAAGTTAGTTGTAGAACGTATATGTGTGCCTCATAGTCAAAATAAATTTTTTGAAAAAGATGAACAAGGGCGTAATCCTATACACCATGCAATTTTAAATGATAAGCCTAATGTTCTTGCCATCATCCTTAAAAATTCGGTGAACAATAGCTTTATTACTGCTTTGATCAATGCACAAGATAATGATCGCAATACCCCGCTCATTATGGCAACACAAGAGGGTAATCAAGATATGGTCAAGCTGCTACTCGAGCAGCCAAATATTGACGTTAACAAAACAAATCGTGAGGGTAATACCCCGCTCATGATGGCAACACAAAAGGGTAAAGAAGATATAGTCAAGATGCTACTCAAGCAGCCAAATATTGACGTTAATAAAAAAAATATTGAGGGTAATACCGCACTTGGAATGGCAGTCAAGAATAAGAAGCATCCAGCAATAGTTCAAAGCTTGTTGCTTGATAACCGTGTTAATCCAAACTTAACTTGCTCCAAGAACGCAGCGTATTCACGCCCATGTGAATATCTATTAATGTGGCTCCAAATTAATTATATAAGAGAATGTATAAATCGAGAAGAAAAAGAGGGAAGTATAAGAATGCTTAAGGCGTTCTTAAAAAGAAAAGAAATTAATATTCAGTCATTGGATTTTGACATACTTAAATTTGCGCAAGAGCTCAATGACAAAGAATTATTAAACCTCATTAATCACGTTTTAGGTTCCTAGTCAAAGTTATTCCTGTAGGGTGAGAGTGTTTGTTAAACGATAGACGTCAAGGTAACGCTAGGATGTCGATGTACTTAAACTAAAGCCAACTGTAGTAGTCAAGATTTGACCTGACAATTATTAACTTTGTATTGGATATACAATAGCAATGCCATATGTATCTAGGTCCTATTTATGATAACCTATATGTAAATAGATGCAATAGCTTTAAATGTTCTGATGGCATGATGAAAAAATTACCAATTGGGGTTAGTAATTTTCAAGAGTTAGTAAGAGGGGATTATCTTTTTTGTGATAAGACAGCTATGCTGTCTGAGTTCCTCAGTAAGGGAGACAAAGTTACTTTAATTGCCCGCCCTCGTCGTTGGGGCAAGACACTCAATATGTCTATGTTGCAGCATTTTTTTTCAGCAGAGGTTAGTGGCGTAAGTACAAAAGGTCTATTTGATGATTTAGCGATTAGTAAGTTAGATGGTGGTAACCACATTGATCAACATCAAGGTAAGTACCCTGTTATTATGCTAAGTTTTAAGGATGTTAATGCAGATAGTTTTCAGGGGGCCTACAATGCGGTGTATGAATTGATATCGACTCTTTATGAATCCTATACCTATTTATTTAATAGTGATAAGGTTAATAAAATACAGCTAAACAAGCTGTATAAAATTGTAAACAATAAGGCTAATCAACAACAATTAGAATCTTCTCTAGAATTGCTTAGTAAATGCCTCTACCAACACCATGGTCAAAAGGTCTATATTTTGATAGATGAATACGATACCCCACTAAACAAAGCTTACGGTAATTCAGATTATTTAAACACTATGGTCGCATTTATGCGTAACCTGTTTAGTTCTGCCTTAAAAGATAATGACTATTTAGAAAGAGGTGTTTTAACGGGCATATTACGTGTTTCTAAGGATAGCATGCTTTCTGGGTTGAACAATCTGGAGACCTATACCTTGCTAGATGAAGAATATAGCGCGCACTTTGGATTTAGTGAAATGGAAGTTTCCTATTTATTTGAAGCACATGGTCTTAGTACTGCTATAGAAGAAGTAAAAAGTTGGTACAATGGTTATAGGATAGGGAATTTGGTCATGTACAATCCATGGTCTATTATTTCTTGCATCAATAGATCAGGTCGTTTTGATGTCTATTGGGTAAATACCGGTAATAATAACTTAATCGAACAAAAGGTACTTACTGCTCATTCGGACATCAAAGAACAATTCGAAGAGTTGATGCGGGGGGAGTCTTTGGATATATCTATCAACAAACACCTTGCTTTTGATATCCTAGATAAAGATGATACATCTTTTTGGAGTCTTTTGTTATTTGCTGGTTATTTGACCTTTGAAACCAGTAGTTTAAGTGCCTATACTACAGTATATGATTGTAAAGTAAGAGTACCCAATTATGAAATATGGCGACTCTATAGTACATTTTTTCAAGAATGGTTCGTCAATCAGTTTAATAGAAAGCGGCAATATGATTCTTTTTTGAAACATTTGGTAGTTGGTGAGGTTCCTGCTTTTGTAGAACAGCTTAGCGACTTTTTACGTCGCAGTATGAGCTATTTTGATACAAAAAAAGGTAGCACATCAGAAGGCTTTTACCATGGTTTTGTGTTAGGAATGTTAGCAAGTTTGGGTATTACCCATTATATACGCTCTAATCGAGAAAGTGGTTTAGGTCGTTATGATCTGTTATTAATTCCTAAAAAAGAAAGTTTAAAAGCGCTTCTATTGGAATTTAAGCAGATACGTAAAGAAGAAGAACTAGAAAGTGTAGCTAAACTTGCTTTAGATCAAATACAAGCACAAGCCTATCATACTGAAATACTACAATATCCGCATGTAAAAGAAGTAGTAGAATGCGGTATTGCTTTTTCAGGAAAATCAGTTTTAGCTGCTTATTCTACCTATAATCTGATTAACAAGCAAATCGGTGATGTTATTTTAACGAGTAAATATGGCCAGGAAGAGGAGTAGGAGTAACCTATTTACTATTTAATATTTTCCCTCCTGTTTGTGTAATGTGCCATTTAAATACCCAATTCTTTGCATAAGTTATTAACTTTTTTCCATAGTTGCTTGGGCTAAGCTTACCTGAAACTTATTTACAGCTAATTTTCCACCTCATTGTCTGCTCCTATCTCTGGCAACCCGCCAATCTATCGAACCTACATGTACGACGTACGATAGGTACTAAAACTAGCATCCGATAGCGCATACTGCATCAATCCTTAACTTAACGTGTATGATTAGGAGGATGGTCTTATTTATTAAGGCAGCTTTTTTTCTTCAAGAAATTTACTAGAAAAGAACTTGCCAATTATGTAACCAATAGATGCTGCAATTATCGTTAAAAATAGATCTTTTTCTAGTTCTAGAAATAAAAACAGCACTGCTCTTTTCTGGTAGACTACTAAAAATAGATCGAAGTAAAAAAGCAGATAGAGGCAGGTAAATAGCATCCATGTAGTGGAAATGGATTTTTCATCTTTTATTTTCTTAACCCAAAGCCCAAGCAGTATAAGGCCCCCCAATGAGAGTATCAGCAGTAAAAAAGAAAAAATTGGGTACAATAGAAGATTGGCTAAAACATTATAGCAAAGTGCTAACCCACCTAATATGTTTTGAATGACCCCTTCTGCATGGGTATCCTTTTTGAGTATCTCATCGAGCGAATCAGATGGCGTATCTTGTGTAGTATCTGACTCAGCGTCTAACGTTGTAGATGGTGAGGTTTGGTCTACTACATCTTGTGATCCAATTGCATGATCCGATTTAAAATTAGTTGCTATACATACAACCATACTCAATAAATAGGGTAAGAGGCGCATAAATTTTAAGCTTAATTACTTTTTTATAAGTGGTTTTTAGGTTAGATTGCTGTCGAGGTATGCTGATTATCTAATGGATCACCTCCTTTTGCTCAATATCTTAATTTTTGGAAAAAGATCATAGTTTAAATGTATGCATATTCAAAAAAAGCTTAATATTTTATTTGCCAGAAGAGGCACCTGCCACACTGAACGCCTGCTACCTGAATTAGTAGACAACAACCTATTGATTAGTGATAGACAATTTAGTGATCACCTCCGATTCCTCTATCTATACACGGACTTATTGGCCTACTACGATAACAATAACCAAAGAATAGATCAAAATGTTTGGCGAAAATTTTTAGAACAGGATGATACCGTCATACGTTCCCTCATTCTACACACCAATATCGATACCTTAAAGAAACGTATCCATAAAGATTTTTTAACCCTGCGGCGGAACCCTACAGGCATTGCAGATGCCCACTCCATGCACCATATATTGGTGGTGGCGCAAGACTTAATCATCTTACTAGATTATTGGTATAACAATCTATCTAATGAAGATGTAGTGCGCGCAAAATTAGATGCCATTATACATGAGGAAATCAATATCCATATCAGTAAACTATACAAGATTCTACAACAACATCGCAAAGCCAGTTCTATTCAATCTTTTATCAACTTTTCTGTTTTTCTCCATCAGAAGTGTCTTAATGCTTCCTTATGGCGCTTAAGCAAGGAACTGGTTTATGATGAAACCAATGGCATGGAACCCAATGATGAGCAAGTGATCGATATTTTCGATGATTTTTTTGATGCTGTTTTTAATACCATTTATAAACTCAAGGAGCTGGCTGCTAGCGATTATTTTGATACCCTTTTCTCGCAAAATAAAGAACCACATGTAGCACTTTTGATTGCTTTTCTCCAGCTGCTACAGTATGCAGATGGGCATCTTAATTACATTCCACAAAGAACGCTAGAGCACTATTATAGGCATGTGCTCAAATTTAATAACAACCCTTCCATTCCAGATCAGGCGTATGTCCACTTTTTACTGAGTCCCAATCAGCCATTCGCCTTTGTACCAGAGGGGAGCCTTTTGGTTGCAAAAAACCCAGTTAATGGGGAAGATATTTTGTTTGAAACGAAAAGAAATATAACAGTAAATAAAGCTAGGCTTGCTCAGATTAATACGTTGCTGATTACTAAAAAATTGGATAAAGAAGGCTATAAAACAGTTGAATTAGCTACCACTACCTACAATGGTGAGCTATTGCAAACGCTTCCCTTTCAACTGTTCCCTACATCACAAAACAATGATGCCATCAAACAGCAGTCCAATGAACAATTGGCCGTATTTGTTGGCTCGCCCTTATTTCACCTTGCCGAAGGTATGCGCACCATTCATATAAAGTGGAAATTTACCTTTGAATCCTTTCAGATATTAATCAATCGCAACCCAAATAAGAAGGTTCCTACTACAGCCTTTTTAAAGCAAGTGTCAGATATGCTTTATGCCATGTCACAGGTACATATTACTACTAAAGAGGGATGGCTCGGTATACCGGAAGAGGCTATAGCATTGGAATTTATTGATGAAGCGCGTTGCCTACATATGACTATATCTTTAGATACAGAAGTACCCCCTATGGCGATGTTACCTGCTGGATACCAGGGTGGCGTAGTAGATCCTGGTACGCCTTCGGTATCTGTTGGCATACGCAATGGGGCATCCCTTACTGGCTTGTACATTTTAAATGGTTTATTGCTTGAAACAATAGACCTAAAGGTTAGGGTAGAGGGGTATCGTGGATTAGTACTGCAAAATCAATTAGGTATTATTGATAATAGTCAAATTTTTGAACCTTTTGGACCACTGGCCAAACTAGATAGCAGCTTTTACATAGGTAGTGGCGAAATCTTCTCTAAGAATCTCACTGATTTAAAAATATATATTAAATGGGATAGCCTCCCTACTGTAGACGGAGGATTTAAGTCGTATTATGATGCCTATCCTACCAAGGTAAATAATGATGATTTTAAAGTAAATATTGCTTATTTAAATCATCAGCACTGGAATCCATCTTACGCCCACAATAGGCAAGTAGTACCTTTGTTTCAGGTTGTAAAAAATAACAAAGGTAGTGAGCAATTGGATTATCTTAGAACCATTAGTGACATTGACGTAGCTGCATTACGGACTACTAAAACAAACCAACCCTTAGATGTTACCGTCTATGGACCCAAAACAGTAGCTGGTTTTTTAAAATTACAACTATGTGCACCAGAACAAGCCTTTGGTCATGCCATCTATCCTGGCCTGATGAGTAGTGTGCTGGTTAAAAATGCGCAGAAAAAGAAAGAGGAAGCTATAACAGTATTAAATGAACCTTATACCCCTCGCATAAAATCTATTACAGTTGATTATGAAGCAGAAGAATCTATGGTATTAACTTCTCCTCCTGGGGAAGAAGAAGAAAAATACCTCAATAGTTTTTTTCATATTTCTTCTTTTGGCTATTTAAAAACATTTCCCAGCAAGTTAACCACTCCACCTACATTGTTGCCATTGATAGAGCAGAAAGAATCATTTATCGCTTTTGGCATAGCAGATCTAAATAGTACCCATTTGTCTATACATATAGCTATTGGTGAAAATAGTCCAGATCAAGAAACCCAACAACCCAAATGGTTTTACTTGTCTGACAATATCTGGTTACCCTTGGAGGAAGCGATTGTGGTAGACGGGACAGATGGATTATCTAAATCTGGTATTATGATTTTTGACTTAGCGAATTTACCAGTCCCAGTGCGTCAAAATAATACCCGTATGACCCCAGCATTAACCTGGATTAAAGCACAATTTATGGATAAAAAAGGCGCCTTATCCACTATAGTTGGGGTCTATACGCAAGCCGTTGCCGTGTCAAGGGTTATGGATAAAAATGGTGTTTTTTCTGCTCCAATACTACCTGCAAAAGCGATTCAAGCATTCCAGAATCCTGTAGAGGGCATTGAGTGGGTCTTACAACCTTTTGGAACCTTTGGTGGAAGGCAATTTGAAAATCATCAAGCTTTCTACAGACGGGTTAGTGAGCGCTTAAGGCATAAAAATAGAGCAATATCGGTGTGGGACTATGAACGCATTGTGCTTGAAAAATTCCCAGAAATTTTCAAAGTAAAATGTATCAACCATACCGCTAAAAGCACAAATAACATGGTGAACCCTGGTCATATCACCATTGTAGTTATGGCTAAAGCAAATCCTAGCCTAGACATTCCTTTCGTTAGTAGAGATCTTTTAACTGAGATTAAAACCTATATTCAAGGTGTCAGTACGCCATTTATAAAGTGTGAAGTGGTCAACCCTATTTATGAAGATGTTAAAGTTAACGTTACAGTTAAGTTTAAAGCTGGATATGAAAAAGGATTATTCTTAAATTTGTTATACCAGGATTTACATAACTTTTTTTCTCCTTGGTTATTTGATCCATCAGCGGATGTCCAGTTAGGTGGAAATATACCTACTTCTAAAATTATAGACTTTATTAATAACCGTTATTATGTAGAAGGCATAGGAAATTTTTCTATATTAAAATATTGTGGTCACACCAAAGACTTAAAACTAGATAAGGTAACCACTTACGATAGTCATTTATTTGCCGGTTATCCATGGTCTGTTATGGTTTCTTCCAAAAATCATAAAATAGCTGTGGTAGATACATTCGATGCTGCTGTTAAGTTGCGCCATGGCAGTATCGGAGATATGGCGATTTCTGAAGATTTTATAGTAGGTCCATGGGAGCGTCCTAAGCCAGAGGAGCATATACCATGTATAGATCAAGATATACCCATACCAAGTTTAGAAGAATACTGTTTAATCACCAAAAAATATATTAGAACTGATCATGGCAATCACTAGTAGAGAGGCACTAAAGAAAAGCTTTGAAAAAGGATCTATCCCTACCCAACGTGATTTTGAGGATTTGATAGACTCCATGTTTCATAAGCAAGATGATAAGATTATTTCTCAGGATCATGGCTTAAGTTTATCTCCTAAAGGGAGTTCCGCTAAGTTGATAACATTTTTCAATAATTTGAACGATTTTAAACCTACTTGGAGCATTGAACAATACCCCAAAAATACCCCAGATTTTGGATTTAATCTTGTTGATAAGCAAGGGGAGAGTAAGCTGCTTATTCAAGCGAATGGACATGTTGGCATAGGTACAACCAATCCATCGGAAAGATTAACCGTAAATGGCAATGTCAGCATGCATGGACGTAGGGGTACGTATACTTCTGGTACAGTGCCTGGTGACGGTAATTGGTATAATATTACCCCTCCATTAAATGCATGCCATGCATTTGAAGTCATCGCTAAAATTGGTAAGCAAGGACGTGGTTTATATGCTATGACCCATGCTATCGCACTAAGTACATTTGGAGATTCCAGTAATAAGATTGATGCTGTAAAGGCCTATTATGGTAGTTTCAGAAATAAAATTAATCTTCGCTGGGTTGGAGATACCTTTAATTATACATTGCAAATAAAAACCCAACGTGATTATGGAGAGGGGAGTCTGATTAAATATTATGTGACCAATTTGTGGTGGGAAGAAGAAGAATATGAAGCCGTCCAGCAATAATAAATGTGTGATGCATGTATCATCTTGTTTTTATGGTAGTTTCTACTATGTTTCTTAAGGCCTCACTATTCGCTATATGGTTTGCGTTTTATGGGTAGATATATAAAAAACCAAGAAACTTTCTTAAATTAGTAGATAGTTCTATAGAAAGCATTATACCATTTAATATACTTATGAAAAAAGAGATTCATCCAGCATATAGGCCAGTTGTTTTTTTAGATACTTCTAGTGGTGCTAAGTTTATGACCCGCTCTACCATATCTACCTCAGAAACCATTGAGTGGGAGGATAAAAAAACATATCCTTTATTCAAAGTGGAGGTTAGTTATGTGTCACATCCTTTTTATACAGGGAAGAAAATTTTTGTAGATACAGCAGGTAGGATTGAACGTTTCAATCAAAAATATAAAAAGAAAAATACAGCTGCTCTAGCAAATCAATAAGCGCCTAATGCCTTTAGGCGGCAGTCACCATACTCTATGGCTTAAATTTTAAAATGGGTCGACCCTTAAGTGGAGGCTATTGCCTGAACGTATTCATTAAATTTATTACTTGCCATGCAATTTGCAGAGATACCTGAGCACCATGTTTTTAAAAACACTTTAATAAACATGGCGCTTACAGGTAGGGTAGCGCATGCGCAGCTTTTTGTAGGTCCTGTTGGTTCTGCGAATCTTGCTTTAGCATTAGCCTTTGCGACTTATTTAAATTGCAGTTCCCGTCAGGAAGCGGATGCTTGTGGCCGTTGTTTTTCTTGTATCAACATGGCGCAATTTACCCATCCAGACGTGCAGTTGGTATTTCCTAAAAAATCAAGTGGTGCTGTTTTGGAAGCACCATCAGCTTATTTAGAAGCATTTCGTAATTGTCTTAAGGAAAATCCTTTTTTAACCCTGGAGGAATGGTCTAGTGCCATGCATTATGATGGTAACCAGTGTCAGATTAGTAGGAGAGATGCCAGTTCCATTAACCAACAACTTAGCTTAAAACCTTTTATTGGCCCCTATAAAATCGTCTGTATATGGCTGCCAGAATATTTGCATCATACAGCAGCTAACGCACTGTTGAAAACCTTAGAAGAGCCCCCCGTAGATACTGTTTTTTTGTTGGTCAGTTCTAATAGTGATCAAGTCATATCCACCATTAGGTCCCGAAGCCAACAGCATACGATTCCCCCTTGTTCAGAAGCAGCTATTCAACAGCTTTTATGCAGTAAGCATAAGGCATTAGATGCGGATCGATGCAAAGCAATAGCCTGCTTAGCCGAAGGGAATCTATATAAAGCTTTTCAATTGGTTGAGCAAGATGTTGAAGCCCATTTTGAGCAGTTTAGCCATTGGATGCGTAGTTGTTATAGGGGTGATTTGATTAAATTGGTGGGGTATTCTGAAGCATTTTACAAACTATCTTCTGATGCACAAAAAGCTTTTTTTGCTTACGCACTACAACTGATCAGGGTCATTTTATTAGCCAAGTTGGGCTACCCGCTTTTACACATACAACCAACTGGTGAAGCAACGTTTTGTAAAAAATTTGGCCTTACTGTGACCATACATCAATTGAAAGAAATGGTTACACAATTGATGCAGGCATATTATTATTTAGAACGTAATGGCCATGCAAAAATGGTTTATACCCATCTGTCTACTCAAATTGTACATATTTTTGGCGCTGTTTAGCCACGCAACTAGCAAGCCAACGATTCAGCTCAGTAATGAGTTTATCTATTCGGTTGGCCAAAATAACCCAGCCAAAATTAAGAATCCACCAGGGATAACGGTTGCACATGGGATGGCAAAGGCTATACGCAGGGCGAGGGTCAAGGTCCTATGTTCCAATTTTATACCCTCGTAAAATTGATTTAAATCTTTTATAAATGCGCGTGCTATATCTTGCTTGCAGCAGGGACAAAGATGTATATATAAGTAGGAAGGCTTGGGCATCCATTTGATCCTTCCTTTAGATTTCATATCAATCAATGATTGCGCCAGACAGGATCCATGCATATAATGGCCACATGAAGGAAGGCGAATCGTAGTGACCTCTGTCTCTTTTTTAGCACAAACTACACAAGTTTGATCTTCCTTTTTAGCTAATACCGTATTAGACCTAGGATACTTCTGGTTAAAAAATAATGACAGCTTTGTATCCAATTGGGTTAAAGTTTTATGAAAAGTGGGAGATCGTAAAGCTAGATTCATTTTTTCTAGCTGGCCTATGACCATCTCTCGAACATATGCTTGGGTAGTTTGATCCATTTGAGCCAGCAGCGGATTGGCGTCATAGTCGATCAATAGCTTAACGATTTTTGCTCGGTCTTCAGCCTTTTTAATCTGATTGACCATGCCAAGAGGGACTTGTTGCTTACGGTTTATCTCATTAGGTGAGGCACCAGCTTTTAGAAGCATCTCGATAAGCTCTATCCGATTTCGATCATCTCCATGTTGTATTACTTCTGTAAGCGGTGTTTCTCCCCATCTATTCTGCTGACATAAATCTACGCCATATCCAACTAATTGCTTTAATAGTTTAATCAATGTGTTATATCCTTCAGCTTGTATTTGCTTGATGTAGCAAGGTAGTGTGGTGGCGTCTTTATAGGCAGGCGGTAGTGTTGTTGGATCTGCTAAAGCGTTCACCATTAAAGTAATGGATTCGTTTTCTGGTTGTTTTGTATGTGATAATTTACCCTGACGTGCATACTCGAGTACTAATGCGTTGCTTCCTTTATTATTGCTTATAATAGAAACCTGGACAGATCCAGGTTTAGGTAACGCTTGTGTATCTATGTGTTTCCCTTTTTGTGCCAATTTATTTACCGCATCTGTATCACCTTGTAACGCATTTTGAAGCTGTTCTTCAATAAAATTCTCATCCTTTGAAATCAGCTTTTCTCTTTTATCATTATAAGGCAAGTTATGATTATAAGGAACAAATAGCTTGGAATTATTTTTTAACTTATATAGATCACAAGACGGTGCAGTACACAAATAGAAGCAACCCAGTAAGGTAATACACCTTTGGGCGATACGATTCCACTGCTGATGGGTTGTTATATATCTATTATGTACCATAATGATGGTAGTTTGTTACATCACAGTTATATAATAGGCACTGTTAACAGGAAATGCAATAGCTATATAATTTGCTGCAAAAAAAATATCATTTGGAATAGCTGGATTATACAGCTGAATGGATATTATTTGGATAATTATAAAAATTTACTTATTATCCATTATTGGGTGCTCTAGAGCCCTTGAGTTAAGTTTTTTTGTTCGCTCGTAGAGCAAACGTTCTTGCCACAGCTTTTTTCAAGGGTAACTTTTTCTACTTTTAGGAGTTTTTCTTGTTTTTGGTACGGTTGATCACCGATAGGGCAATTGGGTGTCTTGAGTAAAGTGGCAACCTATAATGGGGAGCTATTTCTTACTGAATCAAGAAATTATCTTGTGGCCTGAAGCAGGCATAACGGGCTAATGGTATAACCTCCCCTTATGACGCCATCTGGCTAAATAAGCACCCTTTCCTTGCTCTTTTAAGATTGCCCACATTGTGCTAGGCCAATGCTAAAATCTTACTAGCTAGTATTATGCATACTTTATATAAACACTGCTTAAGCCTGTATATAGATAGGATCTAATCTATATACTACCTAGCAAATGTACAAACCACCTAAAAAAATAAAATAAAAATAAACAAATGCAATTCATAAAAAACAAAACATCGCAAAAATCGAAATAATAGAATAAGGAATGATGAAGCAGTATCACCAACAAGTAGGGCACAATACTCCAAAACAGGAAAATATTATGAAAAAGAACTAGACGAGTTATTAAGAAATATTAATGAGCTAAGAAGTAGCATGCTAGTCACTGATCTCTGATGATTCGGTGTAGTTAGATGTGAAGTTGCAACAGAAACGTTACAAAAAAGAATTTATAAAAATATAGAATTATAGTAGATTATGTGGGATTGTCTGTAAGTTATTAAACTTATCCATAATCCCATATATAGCGCGATGGACAATAAAATTCGTACTCTATTCGAATAAAAGTTATCAAATCTTTGCTTGTATATGATACTGTATAACACTCCACTTATAATGGTATTGGTCTTCTTGGTATTGACACTAGTTCTAGGTCTTTATGTTAGTACCTTGTACGTTAGAAAAAAGGAAAACAAATTTATCCAATATGCTTTGGGGAATAAGCAGTTTCACACGAATACTTTAGTTGTTACGGTATTAGCCACTGCGTTTGGAGGGGGCGTTATGATGCGTGGTATACCCAATGTTTATAATATTGGTACGCATTACATAATTTCTCTCTTTGCATGGTCAATCAGTTTTGGCCTAATCAGTTTACTAGGTCTGCGTATGGGTCCATTTATGACGCACCTTTCTGTGGCAGAAACGATAGGTAGTGTATATGGTAAATATCCAAGGACTATTACTGCTTTATTAGGTATTTGTTGGTCTATTGGTATAGTTTCTATTCAAATCAATGTAATGTCCTCTACTATCGTTATGTGTATAGATTCTATTGACCCTCGTATCGTGACCGTTCCAGCAACCTTAATTCTTATTGCTTATGCTATACTTGGTGGTGTGCGTGCCATTACGATTACCGATATATTGCAGTTTGCAACCTTTACCATTATTATTCCCCTTCTTATTAAGTTTTTATTTGTAAAAACAGACAAATCATTTTTAGGGGTTATATTGTTTCTGCGAAAGAAAGAAGATTTTCAATTCAGTAATATGATCCAATTCGATAAAAAATTCTTGAAGATTATCCTAAATAGTCTAGGGGCTTTTCTTTTTCTAAATCCATCAGTTGTACACAGAATCTATATGTCTTCTAGTCCGATTCAGGTCCATAAGGTTTTCAAGCGTGTAACGCTTTTTAGCGTTATCATATGGGGGTGTATCATATCGGTTGGGTTGCTTGTTTTTGTAGGGAATCCAATGTTACCAGTAACAGAGATTTGGTCATACATCCTAATTGATATGCCAGCTGTTTATAAAGGGTTTGTGGTGATTAGTTTACTAGGGATGACCATGTCTACAGCTGATTCTTGTTTACACACTGCTGCCATCATGGTCAGCCATGATATGGTAGAAACCATCCGATGGCTAAAAGCAGCCCCTTATATACACCAACTTCGGTTAGCTAAATTAACTGTACTAGTTGTTGGTCTATTGGCTATGATCCTAACACTTTGCTGTCCTGATTTATTTGAATTAAGTAAGTTTGTTTTTGGCTATCTTACCTCTGTATTTACAGTTACAGTAACATCTCCTTTTATTCTAGCTGTTTTTGGCTTTCGGAGTAGTGCTCGTACCGCTTTGATTGGTATGGCTACAGGCATACTTGTGGGTCTGGTTTGGGAAACATGGGTTGAACCTGAAATAGGAATAAACAATCGGGTTATTTCCATCATGGCTAATGGATTAGCTATGATAGCTGCCCATTATTTACTACCTCAACCACCTGGTAAAGGATGGATTGGAGTAGGCCAGCAATATAAAAGAATGAAACAATTGATACGAATTTTTAAAAAACATAAAAAAAGTATAGATCTAGAGTAGGACTTTCTTAGGGTCTCTCTTTTTAAGTGTCATACGTTTATGTTATAGGATTATCTTAATTAAAGATCTGGGGGGCGGAACGTGTAAAACGGTATCTAATACCAGCACTTGAATAAAAAGTTATAATTTAAAATAATTACTAACTAAATTTTTTAGACATCGAAGAAACAATGAATAATGGATATGTTAGCTTAGTAGATTACAAAGTTTTTGATGAATACATTTTATCCTCCATCCGTTTAGGTAAACCTTTGACAGGAAAAAATGGTACTTTGATCCCTCTGATAAAGAGGCTTTGATAGGCAAGTTTAGAAGGTGAAATAGTGCATCATTTATCTTGTAGTAGTTAAGATTTACTCTGACAGGCAGTAAAAATTTAGTGCCTAAAGTTGTCAGTTAAGTTTAATGTGTCAGTCATGCTTTTAAGATAGGCGATTTTATTATTTTTTTCAAAGATTAATTTTTTACTATCCTGCCAAGTTTGTCTAGGTGTTTTTCCGTAACAATACTTTCCAGAATGTGGTCGCTCTTGATTGTAATAATCTAACCAGGTATCTAAGTCCTGTTGCAAGTCATGGAGATCTATATAGATTTTTTTACGCATAGCTATATCAAAGAATTCTTGTTTCATAACCTATGCTATAGAAATTTTACCAAGAATCGGTAAATATTCCACTCACCAATAAGTTGACTGAAAGACAAATTAGAAACTAGGTGGTATATCGGAAAAATTCCTACTTTACTCAATCGGAACGATGGAATAGGTTTTTAGAACGTACTATTTATTTGTATCTAAACTTATTTCGCTGTATGGCGAAAAGCTGAAACCTAAACCTTACAAAATGCCTTCAGAAATTATACAGGCTTTAAATCAACAAAAAACACTCCTTTCTCAGCTCAAAAAACAACTTACGATGTCTTAATAATTTGCTAGCGTCTTTTAGTATGTTGCCTAAGTCAGATGATGCATCCTTAACCATGCTCAAGGAAACTATAGCTTATCAAGAAAAGAAAATAGCTCTATTATAAAAATAGATACTTTCTATTACGCAGGCACACTATAAGGAACTCTATGAACGCATTAGCTCTACTGGCTTATCTCCTTCTCAGATTCAGGATCTTGTGTAGGCTTTAGTTTAATAGGGCTATCTTCTTCCATACATGCCATATGTTTCGGTTCAAACACTCCGGTGTTAAACAGGTCTTTATTGACCCAAGATACGTCTACCTCTTTCGTTTTTGTTAATAACTCTTTAGCGCACAATTCCGCTAGTCTATCAGACCGATCAGGCATATTGATATATCTCATAGATCTATTAAATTCTTCTATATTAAATAGAAATTTTTCTTCTGTAAAGGACTGATAATTTGTTACAAATTTTACAACATTAAAATCCATCCAAACATGCTTTTTAGCAATTTGTTTCTTTAATACCAATCCTTCTAAACTTGTACATGCTAAAGGCAACATAGATTTGACCGTGTGCAAATGTCCCTTTTCCTATATCTAAGATTACTTTCTCAAAGGTTTTGCCTTGACTTTTTTGGTATGTCTTAAAATTTAAAATCTAGCACTAAATATTTAGTGATCAATATACCCTACTTTGTTATATAATTAATATTATGTATACAACAAATTTTTAGACTCTTGAATTGATTTATCTATAAAATAATCTCATTAGGTGAACAAATGCTTTGTGCTTATTATCCACCTGCAGTTTACAATTTTAAAATTAATTATTAATAACTAAAATTAAAAATTATCGTCTTGATATTTAATAGAGCCCGATTTTATTCATTAGTTCCTTCTATTTCTGCATCATACACAAATAAATTTGGATAACTTCACAACTACCTTTCAATCAAATAAAAAATTTTATTACACAAACAATTTATATTACCCATATATATCTCATATAGTCTCAAATGTAATCAGATTATTGCCTTAATCTGATTACATAAAAATATTTTTAAATTGATTATGAATATTTAATGAATTTTGTAAGCAGAAGCAGCTAGATTAACTATATAACTTCAATAAATTAGGTTTTAATAAAAGGTAAAGGTAAATGTAACTATTATACTCAATTTATTTGACTACATTATTTTATATCAGAAATGTATTTATATTATATAACACACTATCAGCCTCTTTTATAGATTTATTTATGTAGTCAGATTAAAATTTTAATCTGACTACATCTGCTTACAATGATGAACTATTGATCGACTCTAGTTTATAACGTAAGTCTACTGTAATAGACTTTTAAGATTTTGCATAAAAATATTTCCTGGTGCGATATGTGAGATCAATCATCTTCTATGTCATCTAAATCCTTAGCAAGTTCTGCTTCCAGTTCCTCAATGGTTGGAAGCACTGTTTGTAATTTTTTAGGCAAGCTTTTAGTAAGCCTGTATGTTGAGAGGCCTATAGGTTTATTGATATCACGTAAGGTGTATTCTGCTAAAACACCGACCTTGGATCGGCATAAAATTAACCCAATAGAAGGATTATCGCTTGAGTGGCGTAATAAGTCATCCACAGCAGAAAGATAAAAATTCATCTTCCCTATATATTCAGGCTTAAAATCCCCAGATTTTAACTCTATAACTATAAAGGATCGAAGCTTGATATGGTAAAATAACAGGTCTATATAAAAATCTTGTTCTTCAACTTGAATATGATATTGACGACCTAAGAAAGCAAATCCTTCACCTAATTCAAGTAGAAATTTTTCAATGTGAGCAACTAATCCTTTTTCTAATGCTCTTTCATGGGCTTCATCTCCAAGACTTAGAAAATCGAATAAATAAGGATTCTTTAGGGTAGCTTGGGCTAAGGCGGCGTGTGGGGGAGGTAATTGTTTATCAAAATTGGTGATGGCACCTGACTGACGTTTATATAAATTGGTTTCTATGTGCATAGACAAACTATTTCTTGACCAGCCATTTTTAATGGTACATTCTATGTAAAACCTTTGTTGAATTTTATCAAGCCCAGAATAGATTAGGACTACAATATGGCCCCATGGTATTTGGTCAACAGCTTGTTGACCAATTTCATCTTGATCATATGCTTGAGCAAACTTTCGCATATACTTGAGGTTTTGTGGGCTGAATCCTTTCATCTCTGGAAAAGCAGCTCTTAAATCCTTTGACAACTCAGCAATAACACCAGTGCCCCATCGTTCTTGCATTTGCGTATGCAGGATACGACTGCCTATATGATGATATAGGGAAACAAGTGCTTTATTAACATGCAGAGAGGCTTTATATTTAGCACTGGCTACACTGGTTTTTAAATCATTTAATAATTGATGGTAAGCTTGGTTAATGATACTTTTGTTCATATAATGAAGGGATCAGATAATAAAAAGGTACGACAGATACAAAATTTTGACTTCGACCACTAGTGGTGCTTATGCACGTTACCCTTTACGGGCTAATCTCCAATATTCTATCTACCCTAAATACTCTATATTCTTGCCGTTTTAAGCAAAAAGCCTTTACACCAATATAAGGTTTATTCAAATATTCCATTTCTCCTACAGCAATAGGTGTAATGGATCTTTTCGATTTTTCATCTTTTGCTTTTAAATAAGTAATATGGATAGTAGCTTTATGTTGAATAGCTTTTTCTATTATGCTAATTTTATCCTCTAAAGTACATAAAAGATCATATTTTTTATACTGATAATCTGTTATAAATTTTACAACATTAAAATCCATCCAAACATGTTTTTTAGCAATTGGTTTCTTTAGTACTAAGCCTTCTAAACTGGTGCATCTGCTAAGGGCAACATAGATTTGACCGTGTGCAAATGTCCCGTTTCCTATATCTAGGATTACTTTTTCAAAGGTTTTACCTTGGCTTTTATGGATGGTAATAGCCCATGCCAGCATGACTGGATATTGCGTAAAAGTACCCGTAATAGTTGATTTTAATGCACTGCCCTCTAAGTAAAATTTATAAGATTCCCAAGTATAAGGAGTAATACTGACCTTCTTTCCCGTTTCAAGCAAAATGACCAATTTAGGAGTAGCATGATCTGTATCAATATCTATGATTTTGCCAATAGTGCCATTAATAAATTTGCCATTAGGCTCATTATTAAGCATCATTACTTGCGCCCCAACTTTTAACTTTAATGCAACAAGTGTAGGTAGTTGTTCTTTTGCAAACGCTCCTTCTAATATACCAGTAAAGGTAAACTCTTTCTGCTTGATACCTTTTAATTTTTGAGCGTTAATAGCTTGGGCATTTGCATTAGTAGTGGTTAAATAGATATAAAAGTCATCTAAAGAAGGCTCAAAGCCAGCATCATATCGCTCATTAATGATTGCTATTTCACGGTCCGTTATAGAATTATTGCGAATATTGTTTAACAGCTCGATAAATTTTGTATCACTTTGTCGGTATATTTTATCAAGTTCTATTAATTCAAGGTCCAGTGATTTGAAACAATGTGCGCTAAAGAAATAGGGGGTAGGATAGTGTGATTGAAAGATTGATTTTTCTTGACTTTGTACCACTGGTGGCAATTGATATAAATCACCGATACATATTATTTGTATTCCTCCAAATGGCTCACTTTCCTGTCTACCATTAAGGCGGAGAAAGCCATCTATACAATCAAGTAAGTCAGCCCTAACCATTGAAATTTCATCAATGATGATGGCATCTATATTTTTATATATATTCTCTTTTTTCTTACTTTTTTTAGTCGTTTGGATGGCTTCAAGGGTTACATCAGGTTTAAACCTAAAAAATGAATGAATTGTCTGCCCTTTAATATTTACTGCAGCAGTACCTGTAGGCGCAAGCACTGCTATTTTCTTTTGGGTATTTTCTCTAAAATGCTTTAATAAAGTTGATTTCCCTGTTCCTGCTTTACCAGTAATAAAAATATTTTTTGCACTTGATTCCATAAGATCAAGTGCTTTAATAAACTGCTCATTTAGTTCTATATTGGTCTGAGTCATTCAATTAGTTAGTTACTTACTTAATAACCTGCGTGGGAGATTAGGGGTTAAAAATTGAGTTTTGAAAAGCTCCTTTATGTTGTAAACTTGAAGATCAAATTTTTCACTCAACTAGCAAAGAAGAAAACTATGCGTGTAGGAAAGTTAATGGCCTTTTAAAAAATGATGATTGCTTATATTGACACTATTGGTCAAAACAAGTGTATAATTTAAGCAAATTTTTAGGGAAAATGTATTAACTATCTTTATCCTTTCTTTTACTATTTTCTTTATTTTTACAATCCTCTAGCGCTTGTTTAGCGGCTTTTTCTAATAGCTTTCCTATCTCTGGCCCCAAATATTCGTTTGCTAACCTAACATCTATGGCTAACGTTTCTTTAGCCATATGCGCTACTTCTTGTAGATGAATATATCCTGCTGCGTGGCGTAGGTCATAGAGTCGTTCAGCTAGTTTAATAAAGAGGACCGAAAGTTGTACGTGATCTTCCTTGATCGCCTCTTTCAATCGATTCTGCACATAGAGCAAAGAAGGATGATCTAAGTCTTGGCGCTTATCTATGCCTATTACATTTAACACAAAGGCATAGACACCTAAATTATAATGTTCTTTAATGTAAGAAATAGGTAAACAAGTATGGCGCACAAGCTCATAGAGCAAAGAAGCATAAATCACTTTAGGAGAGTGAAAAACCCATTCTATCACTAATTCAGTAATCCCTACCGCACGCACATAAAACAATTGACCAGAAGCATGCCGTTTAAATCCAAAATGCTGCCTTAACAGTAAAAGCAACCCTGAAATGATTTTTATATCAATAGGATCCTCTGCATGAGACGCTTTACAAATATAGTCATGGAACCTCATTAATGCCATCATAGAATTAGCTTGCTCTTTAGGCGTGGCTAGTCCTTCTGAGGTTAAACAATCTAGAGGCAATTCGACAGTCATATTATCTAGAATATCCGTAACATTGCTAGGAAATACGAGCAACATAGTAGGGTGCTGGCTATCAATAGAAACTTCCAAATAGCCATAATGGGCACGCACTATAGTGGATATGGTGTCTTGCTCCAGATCTATGGATGGTAGTACCTTTTTCTTGCCTTGAGCTTCTGTAGCATCTATTGTATCATTATAAACCTCCTTTACCTTAAGAAGTGCACCAGAATCAATAGTAGCCTGGCTAATTACTAAAGCAGTAGCTTGAAAATCTATAAAGGCAGCATGGCTGCTATCAATAGGATCAGCTCGCTTAAATTGCAAAGAAGTGGCATACAGTTGTATGCTAATAATAGGTACATTTGGGCCCTCTAGCTTACCAATTCGTAAAATAGACTTAACCAATGAATAGACTACTTGATGGATATCGCATACCATATCGAGACATGGTTCTCCATTAGGAAGACTTGTAGTTTCTACCAGCAGCTTAGGTGGAGCAGCTACTTCTTGAGATAAAGCAATCTCTACCTTACGTATCAACTTTTCTAAAGTGATTTTATCAGGTTGTAGTAGTGCATGATCCTTAGCTTTTTCTCTTCTATTAAAATAGATGATCCAGTCATAAAATTTATTAATAATACTTTGAAGATCTTCTTTAAAAAGTGGAGTATGGTTGTCTAAAAAAGAGATAGATTCTTCAACTTTACGCACTACTTGGTTTAAAATAAAGCCATACCCTTTAGGTGGAGCAGCTCCATTGGAGGGAACGAGAGCCACGTCATAGAGGAATGCTTTGAGTTGTTGGGATGCTCTAATTTCTTCTTGATTTTTTAGGTAGCGCACTTGCTTCATACAATTACCTAGGTTGACTTTCAAACAAATAATAATGGTAAATAGAAACATAATCAATATAAATATAAATGTCGGGAGTAATGAGCATAATACTGGATAGGGTAATCCATTAGAAGTCGGATAAATAACCACTAATAAAGTGAGTACTAAACCTGCTATGCCTAGATAGAGTGGCAATACCCATAAGATTACGGCGCAATGGGCTAAAGATAATGATGTGGTAAAGATGGAGTTTTCCGCATTCCACGAATGCCAAAATAAATTTAGAGGCAGATAAAGCGTTAGGCCTATTAGCCAACATAGGCCAATAGACCAAGCTGGAATCAATCTTATCTTTTTCGAGATATCATAAATAAATGGATAACCTAAAAAACAAGTAGATACAAAGAGTTGAAGTATAAGCCAAGAACCATGATGGGTAATATGCTCTATAAAATAAGCTAGCAAACTAGTGACGGTAGTATAGCATCCTATATATACAATCGTAGTATGGCTGGGTACCAGATTAGCCAATATAACCTTTCTATTTACCCAAACATTTTTAATTGTTTCTCTTCGTTCCGCGCGCTTACGGGCATTTTCTTGTTTAATTTGTGTAAATATGCTATCTGGCTTAACCCAACCTGTACCTTTTGGCTGTTTGAGAAAATAATGGGCTGCCATCATGGCTAATCCATTGGCTAACATACAAGAGAAAGCACCATCTATACCTATCTCTGGATCAAGTGGTTCAACCCATTTGCTCCAAACTAAAATAGCTAGTGTACCTGTAGCCATACCAATTAGGGCTGTACGAGAAGTGCCTCGAAAACCAAAAACCGATAATATAAAAGGAGCAGTTACTATGGGTATTGAAAAGTCAATAGCTAGAAACATTAATTTCAATAAATCCCTGCACCAAAAAGCTACACACATAGCACACAGGCCAATTACTATAGTAGTCAGCCTAGCTACCCGTATTTGATAGATATAAAGAGTTTTTTTTACTCCTCGGATACTTCCCACAATATCATGACTAACCATAACGGCACAAGAATTTAAGTACGAATCAGCTGTAGACATAGACATGGCTAGCAAACTAATGGAAAAACAACCTTTAAAAGTAGGGGGGATATTGTGCATTATATAGGGCCAAATCTTTTCTTTTGGTAAATCAGGTGTTCCAACAAAAATAAACAGACCCACTAGAATAATACAACCTTCTATAAGAAGACTAAAAATACTACCATATGAGAAAACTTTTTGGGCCTGAAGTGGGTCTGAAGCCATATATAATCTCTGGATAGTTGTAGGTTTTATATAATACACTATGCCAGATAAAATCAGCGAAACTATAGCTGCTAGCTTAGTATCAAAATGCAATACAGTGCTAAACTGAAATTTTCCCCGTCTTTGTAAAGAAGCAATAACTTCTGATATGGGGATCTCTGTTTTTATAAAAACAAACCAAGCTAAAAGAGGAATAATCATGGAAAAGGTTAGAAACTGCAATACATCTGTAAAGGTAACCGAACGAATACCCCCAAAAGCAGAATAAGCAATAAGAATTAAGGTAGCGAGGATTGTAATTTCTCCGGAGTCAACTGGTCCTACACAGATACTAATTGTTTTAGAGATTACAACAATTTGGATGGAAAGACTAACAATAGATCGACAAATATTAGATATAGCAGTAATAATCCTTGGATACTTACCATATACATGCCCTATGGTCTCTGCCATAGAGAGGTGTTTCATAAATGGTCTCATACGTACTGCCAATCGACTAATAATCCAAATGCAAAAACTGCTATCGAAAATTAGAAATATTATCCAATAAAGTCCGATATCATGGATTTTCTCTACCTCACGCACCAACCCTCCTCCACCAAAATTAGTAGCCAACATTGTAGCTACTAACGTAGCTGTAGCAAACTGTTTATTCCCTACTGCATATTCTCGGAAGGTGGTTGTTTTTCTACTAAAATAAAATCCCACGGCTAGTGTGAATAATAAAAAGGCCACGACCATTAAAAGGGGTATATTAAGAGATGTCATAATGAGATGAATCTATATTTTTGGATTCTATGTTTTCTCTCATTTGGTCTATACCTTCCTTATTTTCAAGGAAAATGTATACAGCTTGATAAAAGAATTCATCTTGAGTCATATTTTTACAATAACAATAATCCTGAATTTCCTCTATCATATTAGTTGGTAACACTGCTGGTACTTTTCGTGTCTCAATACTTTTATCAGTATCAGTTGAAGTATATTGATCCTCTTGTTCTTTCATTTTGTATTAGGTTTTTTTATGAAATGGCATCTAATATTAGTTTGGAAGCTATCCCTTACTTAAAACGAATATAAAAAATATTTATATATATACATACATATGTATATATATAAATATGTATGTATTTAAGAAACAAACTGATTATTTAAATTGATTATCTGATTATTATGAAATAGGATAGGGTGGTTAAGAAATATTAAATAGTATTTTTATTAAAAAAATTTAGTCTAAAGCTAGTTGGATAAACTATAGATTCTTGTTAAAAACAACTAATATAGATATATTGTTTTTCTATGAAATTCAGTAGATTATGTATCTATAAAAGATATTAAGTATTTTTTAAGGATTTAACTTTAGGTATTGAAGACTTAACTTTCAAAGATAAATCGAAACACCTACTGTAATCTGTTTAGAGAGGCTATTGGGAGAACCTCAACTTGATAGCTTACAAAGAATTAATTAAAATCAGTCTATGATTCTGGTTCTGGTTCAGAGTATCCCCAAACCGCTTTGTTAGTATTAATATGTTTGATTATATTTATATGTATATATATACGGCATGCTTGTTGATTGTATACTAAGAAACAATTTCTAAATCAGACTTAGATCTGGTTGCTTCAATTTCAGTTCAAACATAGTAAAAAATGAAAGAAGAAGATCAAGGTAATACAACTGATACTGATAAAAGCATTGAGACACGAAAAATACTTGCAGTTTTACCAGTCTCTATGATAGAGAAGATTCAAGATTATTGTTATTGGAAAAACATGACTCAAAAAGAGTTCTTGTATCAAGCTGTAGCTGCGTTTCTAAAAGGGAAAAAAATTGAAAGTAGACCAGATTCAGTTAAGTATAGAGATGAATTCCTTAGAAAACGTAAAGCTAAAAAAAACAACATACCATAGATGATTAACCTATTTGCATAGCAAATGACCCTCTTGGTAGTATGTAATTTTTTTGCATTGCACTTAAGTAAGAAGTGATGCTTGCTAATTTTTAATATTTCTCCAAAGGGGTTTTCAACTGAAGTGGACGGACTATATTATTACTTAAATTACAACTCTGAATGAATACGAAAAATAGGTTAGTAAAAGAATAAAATCTAAGAAGATATATAGTAATTGTGATAATCTGACTTTAGGATTACAGATTTTTTAATCTGATAATCAACATTAATAAAGAATTATTGCATCTACTTTACATAGAACTAAATAGAAGGCTTATAGATAAATGGTTTTGATTATCATTATATTATATAATATTGCAATAAAACCAAATACAATACCATTTCATTAGATACAAACATTAATCAATTAAGTATTATAAGTTACTGTAAATCAGCTAGATAAATACCGGATTTAGGTTATTGAGTAATAATATTTCAGGGGTACCAAATAAGACTATCTTCGTCCGTCCGTACACACACCATATGTTTCGGTTCAAAGACACCTGTATTAAATAGAGCTTTGTTCACCCAGTACACGTCTCCATCTTTAATTTTTGCTAATAAAGCTTTAGTGCATAGTTCCGCTAGCCCATCAGATGGATGCGCTATATTGATATATCTCATGAATCTATTAAATTCGTTTACTCTAAATAAGAACTTTTCTTCTGTAAATGCTTGCTTATAAATTAGGTACTTTATGAGATGTCGAGCAGTATTTGAAAGGTCATTTATAAAAGATTCATCGAATATTTTTTCTGATTTATAGTTTAAAAAAGGGTTATAAGAGAACCTTTTTAAGTCTTCTAAATTGTGTTTTTTAACCATAACTCAGTTATTTTATAGTGCATGCTGTTCCCATGCATAAGACTGGCGTAATTGATCAACATATTCATGGTAAAAAGACCATTTGGCTATATCAACAGGCGTTTGGTTATACTGATTTTTAATGCGTACATTAACGCCTTTTGTTTTAAGTAATACTTTAGACACTTCTAAGTACGCCTGACAAGTTGCCAAATGCAATGCAGTACTGCTATATTTATTTTTTGCATTGATATTTATAAATTTGTTCTCCAGTAGCAGTTGTACTACTTCTATTTTTCCACTGTATGCCGCTAAATGTAAAGGCGTATTATCATCTTTATCTCTGGCATTTATATCAATACCTATTGTATTCAATAATAGTTCAACTGTTTCTACATCACCATTATTGGTTGCTAAATGAAGAGGCGTCAAGTCATCTTTATCTTTACTATTTACGTTAATAAAAGGTTGATCCAATAATATTTGAATAATATTTAAATGCTTTGCATATACTGCCAAATGTAGTGCAGTATCACCATCTCTATTTTTAATATTGACATTAATTTCTTTTATTGTCAATAACATTTGAATGTGTTCTACATTACCTTCACATGCTGCAAAATGTAACGAGGTATCTCCATATGTATTTTTTGCATTCACATCAATTCCTTCAATTTTAAGTAGTTTGTTAAGGCGCCCTATATCATTAATGACTGCTGCCCAATGTAGGAAAGTATTCTCGTGGTCATCTTTTGCATGCATTAACATCTGATCTTTTTGATTTAGTAAGCGTTAGGTGATTCATTTGATAGATTATTCCATTTCTTAACAGATGGCTATGCGTCATATGCATATACACCTTAAATTTATATGACTGTATTAGGTAAGTGTAGTTTAATGCATTAATTTTAACTGATAACGAAATATATGCACGAAATATATGCATAATATAAGCTATATTCATATAAAAAAGAATATATAAATGCAAGTTAATATCGTATATTAAATCTATTTTAACTTTATAAATTCTTTTACAAGTTTTTTATCTACTTTAGCGGTTAAGAAATCCACAATTATATGCGTAAGAAGAAATTAGTATGACTACATCACACATTTTTCAGTGCGATCCGCAAGTCACCATTTTATAAAGTTTAAATTCTTTTTCCTTAGGTATCAATCATATAACACATGTCAACCAGACTAAAACATGATGCACTAGTTAAGAAAATCCTAACACAACAAGAGGCTGCTCAAGAGTTTTTAGCCCATTATTTACCATCAGAGGTCAAAGGAAAGTTAGATTTAACCCGAATTACTATTGAAAGAGAATCTTATGTGGAGCATAAGCTCAGGAAATCCCTAAGTGATCTAGTCTACTCGGTACGAACGAAAGATAATGACCAGGCATTTGTCTACATACTTATAGAGGCAGAGGTAAAACCTAATTACTGGATTGCACTGAAATTGTGGCAATATATGCTTCGTTTATGTGAGCGCCATAAAAAAAGAGATAAAGACAAATTACCTCTGATCGTACCCATTTTGTTCTACCATGGTAGTAGACCCTTTAATGCACCAAAGAATTTATGGGCATTATTTAGTGGTCCAAAGCTTGCTAAACAGCTTATGGGTGGAGACTATAAACTGGTAGATTTACAGTCCATATCAGATGATGATATCAAGCAAAAGAAATATCTAGGAATGCTTGAATATGTTATGAAACATATCTATCAGCGAGATATTCTTAATCTATGGGAGGAATTTTTACAAAACTTTAAACCTTATATTCTACTTGACAAAGAAAAAGGCTATATTCATATTAAAAATTTCTTATGGTACACTGATAGCAAATTACCTGAAGATAAACAAAAAGACTTAGAAAGAATCATCGATCAACATTTACCTGAACAAGATAAAGAAGATATTATGAGAACTATAGCACAAAAATATAGGGAAGAAGGGGTTCAAATTGGTCAGAAAAAAGGGAAACTAATGGGTATCCAAATTGGCCAAGAAAAAGGCAAGCTAGAGGGAAAGTTAGAGGGCAAGCTAGAAATAGCTAGAGTCCTATTGTCCGAAGGAGAATCGATAGAAAGAGTCATACGCCTAACCGGCCTATCTACTGCTCAGCTTAAAGGCCTTAAACCAACTAACTAGGTAGGTATTTTAGGAAGTGTTCGATGAACTGTGTCAATTCCTAAAAGAGTTATAAATTAAATAATTAACGACTAAAGGTTTTTAGACATGGAAGAGCATATGAACAATGATTACGTTGGTTTAGTAGATTATAAAGATTTGGAGGAAAACATTTTGTCCTCTATCCGTTTAGGTAAGCCATTGACAGGCAAAGGTGGGGCATTAACCCCTCTGATAAAAAAGCTTCTAGAGGCGAGTCTAGAAGGTGAGATGGCCCATCATTTGTCTAGTGAGAGGATAGTAAATAATCGAAGGAATGGTAAAAGTTGTAAAACTTTTCGTACAAGCTCTGGTTCCTTTGACTTGGTAACCCCTAGAGATAGAACAGGTAGTTTCGATCCACAAATAGTTAAAAAGCGTCAAACAAATCTTCATCCTGAACTGGAAACCAAGATTTTAAGCATGTTTTCTAGTGGTATGAGCTATAAGTCTATAGCCGCTCATATTGAAGAAATCTATGATCATAAAGTATCAGCTGCTGAAATATCGGCTATTACAGATAGCTTATTGCCAGTAATAAATGAATGGCGTAACCGTCCTCTTCAATCGGTCTACCCCATAGTTTTTATGGATGGTATGTTTTTTAAGGTTAAAGAAGATGGGAAATGTGTAAGTAAATGTCTGTATACCTTATTAGGCATAGATCAAGAGGGTAAAAAAGAAGTGTTAGGCTTCTATTTATCTGAAAGTGAGGGAGCTAATTTCTGGTTAGGTGTACTCAACGAGCTTAAGGCAAGGGGTGTAGAAGATATCCTTATTGCCTGTGTTGATGGACTAAAAAGCTTCCCTGCAGCCATTAATAACGCTTTTCCCAATGCACAGGTGCAGGTCTGTGTAGTACACCAGATACGCAATTCCATCAAGTATGTAGCTAGCAAAGATGTAAAACGTTTTTTAACTGATTTAAAGCAAGTATATCAAGCTTCAAATAAGGAAGTTGCAGAACATTATCTATTGGAATTAGAAGAAAAATGGGGAGAAAAGTATCCAATGGTTATCAAATCTTGGCAAAACAACTGGGAGCATTTGTCTGGTTACTTTAAATATTCAGATCCTGTCAGAAGGCTAATTTATACGACCAATCCAATAGAAAGCCTCCATAGACAAATTAGACAGTTTACCAAAACAAAAGGGGCATTTACCAGTGTCAATGCTTTGTATAAATCAGTATATTGCGCTATCAAGAAGATGGAGGATAAATGGACTATGCCGCTCAGAAACTGGGCACTGACCATATCTCAGATAGACATCTTTTTTCCTGGAAGAGTCAAATCTGAGTTGACGTGAAGCCCGAAACTGACACAGTTAATTGAACACTTCCTCAGGATCAGAAAACATTGATAATAAACTATTTGAACCTTTATATGCTTTTTGGCCATTATATATACAGATATTTAATATGACCGGTAAAAGAACATTACCTTTTTCTTTTAAATGCTGGCGTATTAGCTGAATGTTGTTATCTAAGCAGAGGAAGTCTCCTTCCCCTACTCGACTTCAAAACCGGACGTGATAGTTTCCCATCATCCGGCTCCTCTCTGGTTTGGTGCCTGTCATGCACACCTTCTGTGTAATTCATCATGACAATGTCCATGCAACATAGATAGGTTTTGGTATGTATTATTGCGTCTGTTTCGGTCTCTATGATGTATTTCTAAGATATCATCATGTTTGAACCAAAGTTGGCAATAGTCACATTTACCCTGTTGTAGATTCAATAGTTTTATTACTCTTGGTGACTTATCTGGTATTTTCTTTAGACGATTCCCCCAGTAAATCCAATCACCATCGTATGGTGAGCGGGTTCCTTGCACTTTGACATGCTTTTTAATGTCATGGTCTCCATGCTTAATAAGTGTAATTTTATTACTTGTCATAAATCGCCAATTGTCATTGCCATACTTTTTGAAGTATCGTCTTTTAATCCAACGTTTCCCTTTGTTGGGGTGTCTATACATTGCCCATTTCCAAAGTTTTTTATGCATCAGATCATCCATTCTGCTAAAGTTCCTCTTTGATCCTATAGAAGAAGCATAATATTGACTCCATCCTTTAATGATAGAATTGAGTTCTTTTATTACTACTTCCTGTGTCATTCCTCGCATTTGCTTAAGCTTATGTTTGATCTTTAGATTGTGGTGTTTACTGGATTTATGACTTGGTTTAATAGATAACTTGTAACCTTTCTTATTGTGTTTTGTTGGAACATGTCGTATGTTAAATCCTAGAAAGTCAAATCCTGGTTGGTCGCCTTTTACTGTATGTGAAATCTTCGTCTTTGATGGTTTTAGTTCTAAACCAATGGTTTTTAACCATGTTTCGACTATAACCTTTGCCTTTTTAATGATTTCTTCATCCTCGTGAATAACAACAAAGTCATCAGCATAGAATATTACACTGATATATCGTTGAGCTTCTTTACATGATGCTTTCCCTCTTTTCTTTTTCATAAACTGAAAAAGTTCTTTGCTCAGCTCTTTCTTGATATGATCTTCCAATCCATGCAGTGCCACGCAGGCCAAGAGTGGAGATATTGTTCCACCTTGTATTGTACCTTGTGGTGTGGATATAAACTTTCTATCTTCCATTACTCCAGCGTTTAGCCAACCTTTTATAATTCTTTTAAAGGTGGGGGTAGTGTTGAGTTTTTCCAATAGTACGTTTTGGTCGATCTTATCAAAACATTCAGCAATATCTGCGTCTAAAACATATGCAGTTTTTTTGACCATAGTGATGAATATTGCTTCAATTGCATCATGACATGACCGCCCAGGTCTAAAACCATAAGTGTTTGGAGCAAACTTTGCTTCCCACTCTGGTTCCAGGGCCATTTTCATAAGTGTTTGTTTTGCTCTATCAGATATAGTGATAATGCCTAACGGTCTTTTGTCATTTTTCCCAGGTTTGGGAATCCAAACTCGTCTGGATGGTTGTGCTTTAGCTCTTAATATCTAATGAATAGGCTAATTCTATTCTTTCTTCTTGGTTAAGATTTGCTTTCCCATCAATACCAGCGCTCTTTCTTCCTCTATTGTCCTGAGTTACTCTTCTGACTGCTAGCAATTTTGCACTTATGGAATTAAGTAATAGTTTTTGAAGTTTATGTACATTCTTGATATCCTTACGTTTTTCAGCTTGGTAAATTCGCTTTTGTAGCTTGAATACTTTTTTCTCTAGCTTACGCCAGGGAATTATATCCCATTTATACCAAGTTTTATCTTGGTCCATTATTTATATACTACTACTTGCAACTTTACCATCCAAACCAAAGTGCCTACGTCAGCGTATCCTAAGCATTACCTTAGACATTAGCTTCTTAGACAATCCTTCCACTTAATAGCCTACGGCTGGCTGCCTGCTTATTATTCTTAAAAAAAAAAGAAATAGTAAGAACTTTTAAGTGGTTAACCCGTTCCATGGTTTTGTTTCGCGTTAAACTTAGATTCCTACTATTTGCCGGAAAATGAGAACATCTATAATCGAGTGAATACAACCTCGATTCCTCTTTTGCTTCAAACCTTATGGTTTATGTGTATCAACCTTATTTTCACACTTATTATTAACGACAATTCAATCATAGGTTCCTTGCGTAATCATATTTAACTCTGCTTGCAGGAATGCTCCATAAGGTTTGGATTGACCTACTTTTGTATCATGCTTGCACCCCAGAGGTTGCCACGCTTTGAAGTGTGATACATGCATTATCCCTGATGTCTAGGGAAGATGGAATTGAACCATCACAAAACCACGACTTGCGGGTCGCACATACTCCATAAAACGCAGGGGCATATACGAATCTTCAATAGATTGATGCTCGCAAAGAATATACAGGTATCCTTCCTGCCCATTTATATTGGTTTTGAACACTAAATCAGACTCTCCTCTTCTTCCAACTGGGTCCACAAAGCTTTTATTGGTCAGTTCTAAATTTTCTTGATCTATTTTAATAAATAGATCGGAAGGTAGATTGTAAGCCAGAAAATCTAGCATAGCTTCTTTATTACAAAAAGTATTTTTAAAAACGCTGTCGTGAGGTTTGTCCGCTCCTTCTTTTTTATCCTTTTCCTTGTTTTTTTTCTTACTCATGTGATTAATACATTAAGACAAATAAACGGTATTAAAAATGTGAACCCTCCTGTAATAGTAGCAAAAATAAAGCAACATACTTAATTTAAGAAAGCTGTTGTATGTCAGGCTCAGATAAACCTGTAAACCGTATAATCTTTTCTATGGGTTCACCTTCTTGGATCATTGCCTTAGCTATAGCAAGGGATTTGTCCTCTTCCCCTTTTTTAAAGATTAACTTATTATTTTCTTTTTGAAGTTCTATTATATTATTGAGTTGAGTAATTTGTTTCATGAATAGTGCTTCTGCCTCAGGTTTAAGTAAATATTTTGTACTTAATTCTAACCCTTCCATGATATGTTGATCCTTAAAGCTATAATAATGATTGGTTTTACCCCTGTAGCCACCTAGGATCAGATGGTCTACTACTTGTATATTCACTATGTCGCCTATTCTTGTAACGTGATCTGTAAAATCTATATCTGTTTCTGATGGTGTGAAACGACCACTAGGATGATTATGAATAAGGATAAGCGTGGCTGCTTTTTTTTGATAAGGTATACAAAAGATATCCTTTAGCGGGACAGCTACCCTATAAGATGAGCCTATACCAAGGAGTTCTATATTGACTATTATTTTTCTTATATCCAGTGCGATAGTCCAGAAATGTTCTTTAGTCAGGTCTATTTCCTTATCACGATTTAATATATGCTGCATAATCTTATGTGCATCATAAGAATTATGAATAGCAATTTTATCCTGATTTCTTAATCTGATTATCATGATACTAGATAGATAACTTCGCTAAATAAGCTTGTCAAATAAGATAACGCAAGGCAAAATTGTTTCTACAATCATACAAGTTTTTTTACTTGGCTCAGAGACAGACCCGTTATGCTTGCAACTTTTTCTAGGTCATAGCCATCTTTAAGCATAGCTTCAGCTATTTCTAGTTTTCCCTCTATTTTCCCTATATTTTTTCCTGATTGCTCAACAGAAGTCATTTTTTTAGTCATATCGCTTATTTCTTTTTTGAGTCTTTGTTCCATCTCATGACTAGGGAGATACTTGCCACTTTTATATATCTGATCCATCAAGCCATTGTTTTTAAAATCATAAAAACTACCTTCTGTAATGATGAGATGATCTAATAGCTTGATACCCACTATAGCTGCTGCCTGATGGAGACGATCTGTAATATCTATGTCTTCTTCAGATGGGGTTAAATCCCCTGTTGGGCAGTTATGAATCAGGACAATACCAAAAGCTTTCTTTTGTAAAGGTATGCTCAATATATCTGCTGGCTCTTTTACTACTGTACGATAGCTACCCATGCCGCAGAGTTCAAGATTTAAAATACTTTCTCCTTTATCTAACGCAATTACCCATAAGTTTTCCGTATTCAGATCTGGCTTATCTGGTTGTTCTAATAACGCAGACATCACCCCAAAAACATCATAAGCGTCCACAAGAGGTTGCTTATTTCTCTTACTTTTCTTGACTGACATAATGCAAAAAATTTAAATCAATAGGAACCTAAATAGACAAGCATATACTTATCTAGTTATTTATCCATTGGAATATAATTTATTTTATAAAGTAAAAAATTTAAATATATATTTTATCCATAGCCTAAATAGACAGGTCAACTTAACTATATATATGGAGCCATTGCGATAAAAATTTGTAAAACATTTTTATACAAATTCATACTTACTTAATTTAAACACTTTTGTAATATCTTAGCGTTAAAATATCATTATAGGGTTTTTTAAGTAATTCTTGGATAGACCTTTACATCTTTTATAAAATTCAAAATCAATCCGTCATAATAAATAATTTAAAATCATTCATTTTCAGATTAATAAAGCTTATTGTACTAAGCTCATGTTGATAAGTACAATTCTATATTTGGAGAATTGAAATTTAATTAATAAATACATATTGACCTAAGCTTGTTAGGTGCAGTTATTACTTAAATAGAATCCTCTTAAACCTCCTACAATGAAATCGTGTAATTTCAAAATACAGTGCTTATTATACTTAACAGTTATAATAAGTATATTAGGTTGTCAACAATATAACAAGGTGCACATGCAAAGTATACCTGTACCTCAAGCATCTACATCTGAATCTGGATCTCGACCTAAATCTAGAACAGAAAGTAAACCCATCATAGTATACTTGCATGGTGGGGGTGCGGACAGGCATGAAGTTAACCCGTTTATAAAAAAGCTCGGCGAAGAAGAATTCTTGTACATTTCATTAACATGTAGGGAGGGAGCGTTTAAAGCGATGCATATCCCAATGGAAACACAAGTAAAGGCATGTGCTAAAGAAATATTAAAAAAACTCAAAGAACATTATCCAATGTTTACAGAGCAACAACTTCAAACGCTCCCTATCCATATAATAGGTAATAGTCAAGGTGGAGTGGTAGCCTGCCTTTTAGGAGCAAATCATAAAAATAAACTTAATATTAAGAAGATAATCTGCTTCCATTCATGTTTATCAGGAATGGACTTAATGAGCAATGATGGAGCTGATATAAGAACTTTTTTCAACAAGTCACGAGAAGTATTTGGTCACACTACCCAATGGCAAGACAAGTTCAAAATTTACGCAATGACAAAAATATTATTCGGAACAAGCAAGATTGCCAATTTTTTATTTCCAGCTATATCAAATCTCCATTATTTAGAAGATGTAAAGAATTTCCTACGTGACTCTACGCATCATATTCCTATATTAATTGTAGCTGGTGTAGTAGATCTTATGGAACGTATTGATCCCGGTATTGTAAATCCTAACAGGAATCAGGTTCATAATCTTGTTAAAGAATATGCCAAAATTATTACTAAAAAGGAGGGCACTGCTGAGCAAAAAGACCGGGCACATGATACCATGCTTTCACTGAAAAACCAGCTTGGAAGAACAGATAGTTATGACTCACTTGTAGAGTGTATACCAGAAAATGATCCAAATTTCTTGACTGCATGTCTTTCTGTTTACCCTGAAAATGTAAAATTATACATCGCCGATAAGGAATTTCACCTTCTCAATGATGATAACATATTAATTCCTTCTAGATGTATTCTGAATCATACAACGTTAAGTGAAAATACTGTAGAAACAATAAGATCATTTTTACTGCAACCATCATAAAGAAAAGGATAAAAACCTTGTGGAAGATTTATAATTTATCATATGGTAACTTATATGATATAGATTCGGGCCTTTCCAGCAGATTGTGTAAAATCATTTTCGTTGTTCTACTATATTACTATAAGTTCAAGCAGCGATAGATTTATTGTTAGAAGGTGGCGCAGATTTATCGACTATCTTTGCTCAAGATGGTCTATTCAAGGTTTTTAACGAAAAATATAGTAGAGCGGGCTCTAGCCTCTGAGTTAGACAATCATTTAGGGTATAGTAAATATGTTAGAAACCATTCTGATAATTCCAGAAATAGCAGCTACAACAAGCGCTTAACCACGGATCAGGGAGGGATAGACTTGGATGTTCCAAGAGATAGATCGGGTATATTTGAACCTATGATTGTTCCGAAGCATTAGCGAAGAATAGATGGCCTTGACCAGAAAATTCTATACTTTATATGGTTTTATAATCTGCTTTAAAAATCACATGTTAATATTAACCTGAGTTCGGGATTAGATTTTTCATAAATAGTTTAAAAAGCTCCTTTGTGTTTTAAATTTGGAGATCAAATTTTCAACCAAATTAACAAAGGAGCCAATTATGAATGTAGAAAAATTAGTTGAAATATATTATGCTGTTGATGAATTTCTCATAAAATTTATGCCTTATATGGAAAAGAAACTGCTGACCCATTCTGAAAGAAAACCAACTAGGACGTGTTCATTAAATTTAAGTGAAATAATGACTATCCTTATTGCCTTTCATGTAATTGGATTTAGAAATTTTAAGTCTTATTACATTCATTTACAAAAATTTCATTCCAGTGAATTTAAGAAACTAGTAAGCTATAATCGCTTCATAGAGTTGGTACCTAGAGTACTAGTTCCGTTATTTTTTTTTTACACAAAGTCTGCCTAAAAAGAAAACAGGCTGTTATTTTATAGATTCCACGGCCATCAAGGTTTGTAACATCAAAAGAGCCTATGCTCATAAGGTTGCTAAATCGATTGCTACTAAAGGTAAAACTAGTACCGGTTGGTTTTTTGGATTAAGTGTGCCGCAGATGTATTCGGGAGAGGTAGAAATGTAAATAACTTCTCTAAATACAGTACAGCTATGGAGGATTCGCCAGAGATGTTGGAAATATGATTGGGTTCTTGAATTTGATATCAAGGGTCTTTTCGACAACATTGATCATGCTTTGCTAATGAGCGCTCTAAGAAAACATACAGATAAAGAGTGGATTCTTCTTTATGTAGAAAGATGGTTGAAAGCTCCGATGATACGGGAGGGTATTCTCTCAGAACGTACCCAAGGCACACCCCAGGGTGGGGTTATTGGCCCTCTTCTAGCCAACTTATTTTTGCATTATGCTTTTGATTTGTGGATGAAAAGGACATTTCTCGGCGTGGAATTTTGCCGTTACGCGGATGATGGACTTGTACATTGTAAAACGAAAAAGCAGGCAGAATACATAAAAGAGAGATTTACGAAGCGCTTTAAAGAATGCGGACTAGAGCTCAACGAGAACAAGACCAGGATTGTTTACTGTAAGGACAAACTAAGAGTCCAAGATTATTCTATAATAAGCTTTGACTTTTTAGGGTACACTTTTAGGCCTCGGTTATCCTACAGTACATCCAAAGAAGAGTTCTTCGTGAACTTCTCTCCAGCTGTAAGTAAAGCCTCTATAAAAGCTATGAGTCAGGAAATGAGACGGTGGAAGCTCAATCTGAGAAGCTCACAATTTCTTGAGGACTTCTCAAGAATGTATAATCCGGTTCTTCGAGGCTGGTGGCATTATTATGGATTCTTTTACAAAATTGAAAGATTGAAACAGGACCTAAGGTGCGCAAAGAAGGTGCTAGTACTAAGGTTACTCCTCCTAAAAAAGATTATAGTAGTGACCCTAATACCTATGATAAGAATAGACCTAGACGTGGTGGCAATCAATGATCATGGTGCAGGTCCTAGTGGCGTGAAAAGAAACCTTAAGTTCTAGAGGGTGCTAGTGGAAGAAGAAGTAAATGATCGTGTTACCTTCAGCAGATTTTGTAGCATTTAATTATGAGCGCTAAACTATTTTATATTTTTAATATATTAGTTTGCATGGGAACCAGTGTTTGAAATAGGGTAAGGATGTTTCTTAATAAGAATATTTATTATTAAGGGTTCACTTTACGGTTGTATATCTGAGCAAGTACTATTTAAATCTATATCCATTATGATAAGATCAATGTATAAATTTTTACATGTGTACATAAGATTTATAAAATCACGGAATAAAGTAATATTATTGTATACTGGTTTATTCTTACACTCTTGTAGCGCTATTAGAGCGCATAGGTCGAATATAACTCCTATTACAAGGCAGGATCTATTAGAACAAGATCTCTTAGTAAGGGGAGCAGGTATTACAGTGGCACAAGAAAATAGGCCATTGATCGAGGAGTTAAGAAGTAAACTTGGGAGATTACGAAACGAAGGTTTTGTAGACGGTACTGATCATAATAATACTAGTATGAAAAAACATTTCATGTTTGTGTTTTATCATTGTCTTAGATGTAAGCAAAGTAGAATGTCCATTCCAGAAAAGGTAACCTATTTTAGTGGGCTTAACGATACCCCAAATTTAGTTTGGGATCTAGTACATACTAGGGAGGATACAATAGAGTTTAGGCTCAAGAGTCTTTACGACCAAGGGTCTGATCCAAATTGGCGCAGTAATTTGGCTAAGTCAAGACGGGGGACTTCGCCTATTTCCGATTTCGGAAGTGGGCTCGAAAAGGTAGATATAGATCATTTACTTAGAAGTGATCGTGTAACAATTGAGCTACCAGTAAGTTTACACAAAGAGAAAACTCGGTTTATAGATAATCTCACAAATATTCCTAAAAGAAACGTGACCAGGAACTCTTATGATTACTGGAGAAGTAGAGTTGGCCACTAATGAGCTAGATGACAAGCTTGTAAATCGAGTAAAAAAGAAGTTAATATATAAACTAATAAATTAAATATTTTATTGTATATCATGAACTCTACAAAAATTCATATTATGTTAAGAACCATAAGAATAAAAAACATATACCCTTTATTATTCATAGGTGTAACGCATTTAGGGTGTTCATCAAGTTATCGTTACCAAATGGAAACTGGAGATACAAGCGTCCAATCTAGTTCTAAGAAAGAAGGTGAACATAGTGTGCCTCAACGTGGAACTAATACACAACTGGATGAAAAGATAAAAAAATTCTTGGACAAAGAAGATTTTGAAAAAGGATCACCTGTAACTAATGAAGAACTGGATTTGGTAATTAATAAGCTGGGTAGAACTGTAGATATGTTTAATATGTCTAGTATAGACAAAGAGTATAAAGCATTTTTAAATAAATATGGATCTATAGATGGTGGAGGTTTCGAGATATATGGACCTACTGTACATACCGGTGATAATGAAAAAAGAATTCAATATATATCATCGATACAACGTGGATTTGAGAATCGTTGTAGAACGAGTAAAATGAAAGCAGCACAAATAAAATCGTGTTGGTTAATAGCAGGTATAGATCAAGGTGACGAGTATTATATAAATTTGTCTGGGAAAAAGAAAGAAAATATATATTCTATTAGCCCTGATGGTAAATCAAAGCTTTTTGCTAAAGATTTTTTAGAGTTTTTGGATAAGTTCTTTGAATCTTATGAGAGAAAATTTGAAGAAGAAACTTATCAAGGAGAAGTTTATCAAGAGGAAGGATCCGATTCCGATTAGTATATTTCCTGGCTCTGTCCAATTAAGTGTCGTACGTTTGTATTAAGTAAGATTATCTTATTAAAGAGCTGGAATAAGGTCGCTCAAGTGCTGGTATTAGATGCCGTTTTACACGTTCCGCCCCCAGCTCTTTTCATCTTAAAAACTGAATAGTTCGTTGGCCCTTAGAGCCCGTGGTTGCGACGATAGTTTATAAGATGATTCAATTTAGTATAAACTTTCTAATAATATGAAATATATAGGCATTGATATATCAAAAAGCAGCTTTGTAGCTGCTTTTCCTAAAGGTGAAGGATTTACTACGTCTAAATATTCAAATGATGTAAATGGGCTTAACCTATTTTTGGCTCAACTTGATAGATCCTTGCATCACTGTGTTTTAGAAGCCACTGGCAATTATGGCGCTTTATTAGTAGAGATGCTTATAGCAGCTGAGCTAGCTGTTTCAGTTGTTAATCCAAGGCAAATCAAACACTTTGCTAAGGCAATGCATCATATAACTAAAACCGATAAGGTAGATGGCGTGCCACGAAGGCCTCCTTTCTAGTGGGTGCAAGTCCCACCCTGGCAATAGGCCTGTTGGCCAGGTAGCGAGGAGTGCATCTATAAAGAGTAATTTTTGTAGATGAAGCCACTCGACGACGGCTCTGTACAAGGAGCTACGCAAACTGCGGGCCGTACGCAAGGAACCTATATGTAGCGCCGTGAAGGTCTTACCAGAGAAATCTGGGAATTGGAGATGCTGAGCCTCTCGTCTGGTGGGCGAAAGCTGTAAAGTGACGGAAAGATAACAGGTCAATAACCGTCACTTATCTCCCGGCGTAGCAGGGGCGGCACGTAGGAAAGAAAGGAGGAGAAACGTGGGAGATCCTGCACGGTCTTTAAGTTCCAAGAGTAAGGAAGGATATAAGGCGCAAGTCGAAGTTCGTTCCGATGCTGTGCAGGAAGTCGGGAAGATAGTAGTAGTGAAGATGGCAAGGACAACAAAACCTTACCGGAGCGAAGGATCTTCAGTTTCGTCATGTTTTCAAAACAGGGAAAGATACCATGATTCCGCAAGGTAACCACATGGCACAAAGCGTCCGAGAACTGCAGCGAGAACTTTATCGATCTGCTAAGTCTAATCCTAAACGCAGCTTCTACACCCTTCATGACAAAATATATAGATTGGACGTACTGGTCTGTTCATGGAAACAGGTTTGTGCAAATCACGGGGCACCAGGCATAGATGGAATAACAATAGAACAAATCAAAGAACAAGGGGAAGAAGCGTTTCTTGGACAAGTTCAAAAAGAACTGGAATCAGGAAGCTACCGAAGCAATAAGACAAAGCGCGTGGAAATACCCAAACCGAAAGGAGGAATAAGAATCTTGGGAGTGCCCACGATTAAGGACCGCTTAGTACAAACTGCAACCCGTCTTGTTATAGAGCCAATTTTTGAAGCAGACTTCCAAGAATGCTCATTTGGGTTTCGACCTAAACGATCCGCAGTCCATGCAAGTCTATCAATATATAAATGGCTTAATTACGGGCTCACCCAAGTTTTAGATATTGATTTGAAGCGATACTTTGACTCAATCCCACACGATAAGCTTATGAAAGTCATTCAAAAGCGAATCAGTGATAGGTATGTTCTAAAGTTAATACAAGCCTGGCTTCGCTCAGGAGTCCTTAAAGGCGAAGAAGTTGCTACTCGACAAGGATCCCCTCAAGGGTCCCCCATTTCGCCCTTACTTTCTAATATATACCTGAATCTGCTAGACACAGTATGGGTCAAGCGGATGACCGAAAGGAATGGGTGGAATGCACAGATTGTCCGCTATGCGGACGATCTCGTGATAGTGTCGAATAAACCGGTAGAGAAGATTTTGGGTATTTTATGTGGGTATCTGCAACGCTTGGGCCTTTCGATCAATGAAGAAAAGAGTCGAATGACCACGGCCGAAGAAGGTTTCAATTTCTTAGGGTATGCCTTTAAAAGGGGATACTCGCCAAGATATCAGAAACCCGTTACCCATATGTATCCTACACCTGATGCAATCAAGCGGATTATTAAGAAAGTCACGCAATTGACCTATCGGAACCGGTTGCACGAAAGTGTTGAAACTATTGTTAAAGACTTAAACGCATCCTTACTGGGGTGGACGGAGTATTACCGTCACACGGCCAGTTCTAGGAGATTTAGGAAAGTACAAGGGCATGCAAACAGGCGTCTGAGAAGATTTATCATGAAAAAGAAAGGGAGTAGGAAGAACGGGTATAAGGAACTCCCCGACGAGAAGCTCCACAAAGTGTACAAATTAGTCAATGTAGGAGCTTATCGGGTGCGATACAGATGGACGTAATGCAGACGAAGAAGACGATCCGTGCGCCGTATGAGGGAAAACCTCACGTACGGTGCGACGGGGGGGTGCTGGAAACGGGAAAGAGAGATTGGGTTATTTAGGCACGAAATCGGAAACGATGGACACGGATAAACCTGGTCCTATACTTCACCGCGCCAGTGCTCTACTCTACCTTTTAAACTAGCTCGCTATGGACAGGAAAGGGGATTGAAAGCTAATTACAGCTATTATATTACAACAGATCGGCTTAAAAGGCAACAACAAAGAAGAGAAGAGCTGGTAGCTACATTAAGCAATGAAAAGAAACGGTTACACCATAGCCAGACTAATATAGATAAAGAAAGCATAGAAAGGCATATCGATTTTTTAGAAAAAGAAATAAAAATTATTGATAAAGCGTTAAATAAAACCATAACTACTGATAAGGATCTAGACGAAAAGGCTAATATACTAGAAACCATTCCAGGAATCGGGAAATGTTTAGCCACTAAATTAGTCAGTTTTTTACCTGAATTAGGTGATAGAAGCTACAGTAGTAATCAACTATCAGCTTTAGTAGGTATAGCACCATATGCGGCTGATAGTGGGAAAAAACAGGGAAAAAGATTTATTAGGGGAGGAAGGAAAATACCACGAGATGCACTGTATATGGCTGTATTAGCAGGGAAAAAGTGGTTCCTATATTTAAAAGAATGCTATGATAGATTAGTAGGTAAATATAAGCCTAAAAAAGTGGCTATCGTAGCATGTATGAGGAAGCTCCTAGAGCTGGCGCATAAGCTTATACAACAAAAAAGAAGCTTCGTCAAAAGTATCAAAAACGAGTACAAAATGACTAAAAAACTTGCATAGTAAGATAATAGCTTTTTTCTTGATAAAAAAGTGGACAAAAAACCAGTGATTGGAACAGATGCCTAATAAAAACCAATGCGCTGAACACATACTTCTATATGATGAAACGATTGATCGCTGGGCTATTGGATTTGTTTTTTCCACCCCTATGCGTGGGATGCAACCATAAACTGATTCAGGGAGATATAAAAAGCATTTTAGCTATAGAAAATAAAGCATTACAGAATGTTCTTGAGTGTGCAACCAAAAGTGGAAATCTATCTTTTATTAATACGTTACGCAATAAAGAACTTATATCAAAAGATAGTGCAGCATATGCTATTCAGGCTGCATTACATACTGCAGCTGAAATGTGCAATGGCAGTTCCAACCATATTTTTACAAGGATATTAGATAATGTAGAGGTTACAGCAAAGCGCTTGCAAAATTTTAATCTAAAAAAAGCGATAAATGATTGTTTAATCATAACAAATAATCAGGACTTGAATTGCATTGATATTTTAACGGTAAAAGGATGTGACAAGTGTCTTAAAAAGTTAGTGGAATATGGATATACTATACCGTTTGATATAGCAAACCGTGCTATTGTTTGGGCAGATGATCATTCTGACAACAATGCGGCTAAATTCTTAAATGAATATATCAAAAGGCACAATCAATTCGAAAATACTCAAGATGGATCTAGTAGTGGACCTATTAAAAATGATCTATTAAAAATTGTTATTCAATCTACTCTTTTTAACCAAGATAATGAGGAAAATGATTCAGTAGAAGATAATAGTATTAATCATGCAACAAAGAATGAAGCATTAGCATATCAAAAAAATACTACCCAGCTTCATACTTTCGCTGAAAATGGCAATGTAAATTCTGCTGGACTGTACTTGGATAAGATTGATGCAAACGAACGTATAAAAGAAGTATATTATATGCGTAATGACAAAGAACGTACCCCGTTTGAGATTGGAGTCGCAAAGAGCGATGTAGGTTTTGTTAAACTCTTATTCGAGAAGGCAGGTGCACCAAGTAATCTATTAAAACTTGCCATTGATTGGGCAAAGACAAATGAAGGAATAGGGAGAGAGAAAAATACTTTTGCTAGTCAAGAGATGATTAGTTTATTAAAGAAATGCTACAAACCTTTCAAATGTTTTTGTGGTAAAAGGTTCGCTTGGAAAGTTTATTTACAAAACCATGAAAGAACCCACACAGGAGAAAAACTGTTCAAATGTGATTTTACAGACACCAATGGTAAACCATGTGGCAAAGCTTTCGCTCAAAAAAGTACCTTAACATATCATGAACGTACCCACACAGGAGAAAAACCGTACAAGTGTAATTTTACAGACACCAATGGTAAACCATGTGGCAAAGCTTTCGCTCAAAAAAGTATCTTAACATATCATAAACGTACCTACACAGGAGAAAAATCGTACCAATGTGATCAGTGTCCGAAACGTTTCAAGAGGAAACAGAATTTAAAAAACCATAAACAAGGCGACCATATAAATGAAGTGTTCAAATGTGTGGAGTGTGGGCAACTTTTTAAGAGGGAAGAGTATTTAACAAAACATGAACAAGTCCACAAAGGAGTAAGGTCATTCAAATGTGATGAGTGTCCGGCAAGTTTCAAGAAGGAAGAGTATTTAACAAAACATAAACGAGTCCACAAAAGAGCAGGACAGTTTCAATGCTTGCAGTGTTCAGCAAGTTTCACTATGAGAACGGAGTTAACAAAGCATAAAAAGGTCCACACACAAAACCAAGTAGGTGCATCATGGCAAAGACATGATCGGTGAAACCAGATCTATCGGTATAATGCTCCCGGATTTATAGATCACTTTCGTGATACAGCAGGCCATCTAACACATGGGTTGAATCTCTAACCCAGCTGATAACCATGGTATAAAAAGGACTATATTGATCTGAGATATGTGTATAAAACTGAACCCACTGATCCTGAACATATTTAGGGTTTACCTGTCCATCGTAACGTCCTATGCCTCTGCAGGAACGCTATTATCCAATGGCGTGACCTTCACTCCTTTGTTAGATATTTCAACACCAGGTAAATTACCACATAAGAAATTATATCATTTTTTGTAAAAGTTATAGTTATTATAAACTATTCTATATCAATAAAAAATAATTATATAAGTAAATATTTTCTGGTGCGAAATGTGAGGAAGTTCTATTGGGCATTAGTTTAAACCCTGCTCGCTATATACTGGAAACAAAATATACCAATAAACTCAAAAAAAACATGAAATATAGCTCTGCAAGAGAAAAACAAACCATTTATTCAGTGAATAGATTTTTGAAAAATACCGGTAAATTAGTGGGTATCAAAGCAGCAAATGGGCAATATACTGATTTGAAAAAACTGAATAAAGCGATTGAAAAGTCAATGCAATATGATCGCACAGTCGGGGAGTACAGTCATACCAAACAGTTGCTCCTAGCAGACGCTTACCAAAGAGAAGCCGATGAGTTATTAGCCAATAATAAAGAAATTCAGCATCTATTAGACGATGATGCAGCGGGTCTTAAAGTCAATGAGCGGCTAGCGGCTTATAATTTGCTGCAAAAAAATATCATTTCCTCAACAAAACTTAAAGAAAAAGCTGTAAAATTACGAGAGAAGGCTTCTACTTTAACTAAAATTGACCGGGTTTCTATCGCAGCCGAACAAGATCGACTTGCTTGGAAAAGTATGGTAGCATACGAAATCAATGAAAGAGAAAGAGAAAGAAAAAGAATTTTAACAAGATAAAGTTATGCGTAAGATAGATGCACTGCCTATTGGATATTCAGATGTTGAAAGGGTTATCCGAACAGGCTATTATGTAGATAAAACCCGGTATGCTCAAGAGCTCATAGAAAAACAAAATCCTGTATTTATAGCCCGGCCTCGAAGGTTTGGGAAGTCACTGTTTATCAATACACTGGCTACTATAGCTAGTGGAGAAAAAGAAGTTTTTAAAGATTATCATATAGGTAAGCCAGCAAATGGGTATGAGTGGAGGAAATATCCCGTGATTAAACTGGACCACTCTAGATTGACTAATGACACACCTGAAGCATTACAACTATCTTTAGAAGATTTACTTATACGGATTGCTTCAATATACCAGTTGAAGCTTACTGGACAGGTTCTTAAAACAAAGCTCTCTAATTTGGTTGAAGATATGACTAAATTAGGCAATGATTATGAATCGAAAATAGTATTATTAATAGATGAATACGATGCACCTATTATCCATTTAACCAAAGGTTCTGACCTAGAAAAGGCCAATATCAAAGTCATGAAAGATTTTTTTATGACCTTGAAGTCACTCAATGACTACTTTCAACTCACTTTTATTACTGGGGTAAGCAAGTTTAGTTTATCTGATGTCTTTTCAGGGGCCAATCATTTAAAAGACATTACCATTGATGCATCTGCTGATGCGATGTTTGGTTATACGCAGCAAGAAATTATAACCATATTCTCAAACAACTTAGAAGATATTGGTAAAAAATGGAGTATAAAAGAAAATAAAAAGATCACTCCATCAGAAGTAATGGGAGAGATTGCAACCTATTATAATGGATATAAGTTTTATGAAGATGGAGCAAGTGTATATAACCCCTGGTCTACGCTAAGATTTTTAGACTCTGGTAAACTAGAAAACTACTGGTACGAATCCGGTAGCCCGAGTTTACTGATTAACCAGATGTTAGCAGATCCTGATAGGTTTGACCTTCAGGTAGATAACCTACAAATAGAGGCCACTAGAGAAGATCTCATGTATACGGGCAGTAGGAGTGAGATTAGTTTAAAGTCTCTCATGTTTCAAACGGGGTATTTAACCATTGATCATTATGATGGATCTACTGGTCTATATACGTTAAAATTTCCTAACAAAGAAATCGAAGCCTCTTTTCAGAAAAGCATACAATCCAGTTTGGAAAAGAGTGTAAAAGATTATTTTTTACAAGAACGGGATAAAATTAGAAAGGCACTAGCTGACAAAAAAATTGAAATGTTTATAGAGCATATCAATACAGCTTTTGCGACATTGCCTTATTATATAGATACAAAACAGGAAAAACAATACCACAGCAATTTACATATGTTGCTGCAAGGATTGCGATTTTTAGGTGGTAGGAAAATGCATATGCATAGTGAATCAGCTTCTAGTCAAGGCAGATCAGATATTGTTTTAGAATTAGAAACGGCTATTTACATTATAGAGATAAAGTATAGATCCAGCGGAAAAATGGCCTTAGAACAAATCAAAGCCAACGGCTATTATAAACCTTATCTACTCAGACAAAAAGCCATTATACTACTGGGCATTAACTTCAATGAGGAAACCAGGATGATAGATAACTGGGCATATGAAATACATGAAGCGCATATAAAACAATAAATTTCTTATTGAATCTTATTCAAAGAACATAAGACTACTGCACAAAATATAACTGTTTTCTCCCATACAGTTTATATAAAACCTTAGGCTACTTTTTGAAAAGTATAGCACACTATACTTTACTACGTAAAGTGTATCCACACAAACGCTCTATTCTCCGATTTCGTTAATCTATAATCAAGCAAAAGGGAAAGAAATTCCCCATGATTTATATGCAGCAATATACGATAGAACCCATACAATATGCCGTATTACACATCACTAAATATAAAGAAACAGGCAGCATAGGCACACATATAGACAGAAAAAATTTGACTCAAAATGTAGCACACTTTAAAAGCGATATAGACCCAGCAATGCGTGAATTATTAGGCCACCATATTGATCATACACGCACGCATCTAAATGAAGAATTATCGCCTCTAAAAAAAGAAAACTTAACAAAAGACATTCATAGCAGAATACAATCAGGATACAAAGGTAACAAAGAAATTAGAAAAGATGCCGTTAAAGCCTTAGGTATTATATGTAGTAGTCAAGATTTAATCTGACAGTTGTTCAGTTGTTAACTTTGTACGGATATAAATTATAACTACTACAAACTTGTTAGGTTTAAACTTCATCGGACAGCAGAGGTGTAACAACCTCTACGAATCACACAACTATTGACAGAAATTTGGTCGCTTCTTAAGTAATGGCTGGGTGTATCAGTTTGGCGGCTCAAGAGAAATTCTATTCAGTCCTTAATCTATTATCATACATTAGTTGAATTTGAATACCAAAAGGATCTTCAATAATGCAATATGCGGAAGTGTTCGATGAACTGTGTCAATTCCTAAAAGAGTTATAAATTAAATAATTAACGACTAAAGGTTTTTAGACATGGAAGAGCATATGAACAATGATTACGTTGGTTTAGTAGATTATAAAGATTTGGAGGAAAACATTTTGTCCTCTATCCGTTTAGGTAAGCCATTGACAGGCAAAGGTGGGGCATTAACCCCTCTGATAAAAAAGCTTCTAGAGGCGAGTCTAGAAGGTGAGATGGCCCATCATTTGTCTAGTGAGAGGATAGTAAATAATCGAAGGAATGGTAAAAGTTGTAAAACTTTTCGTACAAGCTCTGGTTCCTTTGACTTGGTAACCCCTAGAGATAGAACAGGTAGTTTCGATCCACAAATAGTTAAAAAGCGTCAAACAAATCTTCATCCTGAACTGGAAACCAAGATTTTAAGCATGTTTTCTAGTGGTATGAGCTATAAGTCTATAGCCGCTCATATTGAAGAAATCTATGATCATAAAGTATCAGCTGCTGAAATATCGGCTATTACAGATAGCTTATTGCCAGTAATAAATGAATGGCGTAACCGTCCTCTTCAATCGGTCTACCCCATAGTTTTTATGGATGGTATGTTTTTTAAGGTTAAAGAAGATGGGAAATGTGTAAGTAAATGTCTGTATACCTTATTAGGCATAGATCAAGAGGGTAAAAAAGAAGTGTTAGGCTTCTATTTATCTGAAAGTGAGGGAGCTAATTTCTGGTTAGGTGTACTCAACGAGCTTAAGGCAAGGGGTGTAGAAGATATCCTTATTGCCTGTGTTGATGGACTAAAAAGCTTCCCTGCAGCCATTAATAACGCTTTTCCCAATGCACAGGTGCAGGTCTGTGTAGTACACCAGATACGCAATTCCATCAAGTATGTAGCTAGCAAAGATGTAAAACGTTTTTTAACTGATTTAAAGCAAGTATATCAAGCTTCAAATAAGGAAGTTGCAGAACATTATCTATTGGAATTAGAAGAAAAATGGGGAGAAAAGTATCCAATGGTTATCAAATCTTGGCAAAACAACTGGGAGCATTTGTCTGGTTACTTTAAATATTCAGATCCTGTCAGAAGGCTAATTTATACGACCAATCCAATAGAAAGCCTCCATAGACAAATTAGACAGTTTACCAAAACAAAAGGGGCATTTACCAGTGTCAATGCTTTGTATAAATCAGTATATTGCGCTATCAAGAAGATGGAGGATAAATGGACTATGCCGCTCAGAAACTGGGCACTGACCATATCTCAGATAGACATCTTTTTTCCTGGAAGAGTCAAATCTGAGTTGACGTGAAGCCCGAAACTGACACAGTTAATTGAACACTTCCGTATTTTACGAACACCTACCTATTAAAACATCTATCTCTTGGTTTATTTTTTTAAAGTTTTGCTCAATATCGACATGTTCATAAATCTCTTTTAAATCCTTTAGTTTTTGATTTTCAAATTTTTTATCAAAACTACTGACCTTCTTTAAATTATATTTAAAGAAGGCTTGATTGCTTTCCACTACCCTTCCAGCAAACGTTCCCACTTTAAAATCCATAAAATCTTGCGGGGAAAGAATAGATTTTTCCTGTAGATGGGTACCCTCTCCAGCTGTTTCTGTACGACCACTTTGGTAATGACTAGTTGAGGTAGAAGAAGAAACCACTTTTTTTTCTTTTTTTCCCATCAGATGACTCGCCCAGTCAGCAGAAACCCCTTCTACATTGCCAATAATCTTATTGACAAAGGTATCCTGTATACGTTTAGCGCCTATGCTACCGTAGGTATGTTCTAACTGTGCATTAGATTATAGGCAAGCCACTGTGCTGATGCCATATTTTCTAGCAGTAGCCGGTAGCTCTGCTAACTCTGGAATAAATAATGTAGGCAACTCATCTATGGCTACAAAACTTTTGATTCTATTATGACCATACATAGCTTTAAAGCAAACCGTTAGCAATAGCGAGATAACTGGTGAGAAGGCAGATTTAGCAGATGGATGATTACCTATACATAGGATCGTTGGTTTTGCGCTATCATTGATCGTTAAGTCTAAATCATCCCCGCTTAATACCCAAAATAAATCTTTATTTAAAAGTATTTGCAAATTCGTTTTAAAGGTAGCTATGACACCCACCAACTGCCCAGCTGTTTTTTCTCCACCCTTAAAAGCATCCAAGATAGAACTAGCGTAACTAGCCGCTTCGTCATCTCTTTCAATCAATTGAAGTATGCTAGCAATAGGTTTGGTAGCCAGCACCAATACATGCGGTAAGGTACAGCACCTAGGTCTTCTATTGGCCAAAAAAACAATCATCCCTTTTAGCAATGCTTTGGTACTTAGGTTCCAAAAATCATCTTTTTTATCTGGAGCCAGGTTATGTAATAGTACACTAGTGTATTCCTCCAGGTAAGCCCTGTTTAGAATATATCTTGGCGCAATAGGGTTGATACGTATACTGAGTCTCAAGGAAGTAAAATTGATGCTATGGAATTGAAATTTAGTAGGATCACAGAACTGTAAGAAACAATTAAAAGCGAACTTGGTAAGACAGTAGTTAGGATCAGGTGTAGTCGGCCTTCCTTCAAAGTCATAATCATAGATGATGCCAGCATAACCCTTTTTTATTAATGCGTATACAATAGGCTCCAATATATAGCGTGTTTTGCCACTACCTTGGTTGCCTAAAATGTATATGCCCCTTTGTGGATTATTAATGGGCAATTGTCCATTATATGCAGGTAATGTGATACTTTTATCTCTGTTTTGCGTCTTAGTAGGATTGATCAGTTGGAACTGACCCTCATCATTACCAAATGGAATCAGAAAGGTAATTAATGCAAATAGCAAGGGATATAACCAGATATGAAAATTTCCTTTTACCCAAAAAATAGGGTAATAGATTAAATAACAACAGACAAGCACTGTCCAACCTAATATTAACAAACTGTTAAAGTGGCATTTTTGTTTAAGTCTTTCAATCAACCTAATAATTTTATCGTATTGATAGTGGAGTAAGCATAGTACGTATAGGCTATTAACCATCCAGTTATGTTGCACAGCTATACAATAAGATAAGAATGTAGCCAATGCATCAGGTATAAGTTGTATATCATTTAAATAGAGTAGGTGTAGGTAAAAAAACAGCTGATAGCCTATCAAAAAAGCAAATACTATAGAAATATTTTGGTTCATTCATAAAAATATGAAAAAATAATTTTAAATCTATTGCTTTTATTAAATTAATTTTGTATAATGCATAAAATTTTTATAAATATGCATCATTTACGTAAAATATTTATGCTACTTTTAATGTTTTGTACTCCTTTACAAGGTAAAGAAAATTTAGAATATGGAACTAGTTATAGCATTACGCATATAAAAGAAGAGAAAGCGCCTTGTTTAAGGCATACAGAAGGTTGTAGATCTGTAGGGTTAGCTTGCAATAGAATGCCGCATCATCAGATATGGTATGGTATCTATTACCATAGGCATCTGAATGCATCGCTAGCCTTGCGCTTGAGTGGGGGGATTTCACTGGTTAAATTTAACTATAAAAACCATATGCGATGGGTCATTGCACCCTCGTTTTTATATACACTTTGTACTATAAATGCCGACCATTACATCAGTTTGTTTCTAGGGCCTATTGTAGAATATGGCCCTTATAAGGCTATTATTTTTGGATTACCAAATCGGAATGGGTGGGATATCAGAGCAGCCTTAGGAGCCCATTATACTTTTTATTTCAATCAAAACTGGGCTATTGGCATAGGAATAGGCCCTTGCATTGGCTTGCTTAAAGATAAAGGAGCGAGCGGTCTATTGGCCAGTCTTTACTTACAATATAATCTATAAAGTAACTGATTGAGTTGTGTAAATAGTACATCAAACTTAATAAATAGCTATAAAAACTCGCCTTAATATAAAAATAATAAACAAATCGTAATTGTCAAACATTTCAATAGGTATTCAACGATGCATCCATTTATCTATTTATTCAAACTATTCTTAGTGATCATTTTGACCACTTTGCAAGCTTGTTTTTTCCATAGGGGAGCTCAACAAAACTTATCGAAGCAGATACCAAGTTATACTGTTTCACTTAGGTCAAATAACCAGAAAGGTTATTTTGAAGATCAAATGATTCCTATAGATATGTTGTTTGCATCTCAAGATGAAAATATAAAAAACAATGGTATGGGTTTTAGGATTAAAAAGATATCTATAGAAGGAATCTCAGGCCATTTAGAAACAGAAGATGGAGATCTATTAGGGGATGGATATGATTTTGTCTATAAGGATGATGGCTATCCATTATTTTTTATACCAGCAGTTGATGAAGATAGTGGCCATTGTACCATTACCTTAGACACCCTATTGATAGATAAGTATGGCAATGAGGCACCTGAATCTACCCATAAATTAGCAACCTACGGGTTATACATTTGTCACAAAAAAGCTATAAAAAAATCAATCCAAGAAGAAGAAATAAAATGTTCAGAAACTTTAAAGCCATTAAGTGAAGATCATTCTATTGTTATTAACAATAGTAAACTACGCACCACTACCGTTTCATTAGAAGACAATGGTTATCCATTTCAAGATCCTGGATTTTTTGCCCAGATTTCCTGCAATAAAAATATTTCTTTAACGGTAGGAGGGAAGCATTTAACAGGCGATGAAGAATGGATTCTAGATACTTGGTATTTTAAAGGCCTGGTAGCAGGTAGCTTGTATGATGTATCAACTAATCATAAGATTACTACACCATTAAAGTTACAAGTGGGTACTATTTATATAAGCTGCCGAGCAGCTATTGAAAATCTATCTGGTAGTCCAATAGTAGTTTTAGCTATCATCCATCCAGACGGTCGAAAAAAAGAGATACAAATAGATGTTTCTAGTATCATACTGCCCATATTAGAAGCCAAACTAAATAAATATACAACATTACTTTCAGATTTAATTTACACTACAACAGACCCAGATATTAGGGATAAAACCATCAAAGCATCCAAGGAAATTATTGTTAAGATGGGATACCTACTAGGGAAAGAAGACGAAGAAGAAAAAACAAAAATAGAGTCAATCATTAAGGACTATGACACATTTTTAAAAGAAAACCAAGCTCGTTTTGAAAATGCTGTACGTGCCTCTGAAATATTATCCGTAGCAAACGCTGCCATAAGGGATAGCGTTGTTTTCGAAGAAAATAAATACATACCTGCTTGGCGTGAAGAGGACCAAAAAGAAATCACTGAGTTCCTTAATGAAGTGGAGGATAGTCCTGAATTATTTAGCCATTTATCGAAAACTATTGAAAAAATTAGGGAACAGTTAGAGACTATCGATCTCCATTTCTATAAAGATGATGAATAGCTGTCTATATCAAGGAGGTTTGTCGTCTTGAAAAGGACTAAAAAAGATGTAAGCATCACTTACATATGATCAACTCTAAAACATTAATCATCTATGGCATTACACGACAACTTAGAAGAATTAAAAGACTGGGCTAGTAGTATAACCAATACCATATTTATTATTGCGGCCACCGTTACAGGCTTGATGGTAGCAGCTAAATTCATCAATAGCAGGGATAAAAAGGAAGCGATGAGTTATGCGATTTGGTGGATAGTAGGCATTTTCTTTTTCTTTGTCTGCTCTTCTATCATTTCAGAGATTATGGATATGTTTGGTAATCAATGATGATCGTTAATAAAAGCATAGAAAAAAGAGGGATGATAGGCCCTCTTTACACCCATGAAGCATTGCTACTGGTACTCTTTAGCATGATTACTCTCTTTGGGCTAATGGTTTTAAATAAAATCTTTAAGATCAGTAAGCTATGGATGCTAACTTGTCCTGCTTTATTTTTTCTGCTATTGATACTACTCAGATATATGAGAAAAAATAAAAACCCTACCTACTTGTTTTCTTGGATGGCTTTTCATTTCAAGCAACCTAAGTATATAAACGCAAAAAACAGCAAGCTGTGTTACAAGAAAAATATATAGAAAACTATATACCCATTGTTGAGTTTCAAGATGGGTGCATCATTTTGGAAGATGGAGCAGTGGCCATAGGCTATCAATTGAATCTATTTCCGGATGAAGGGGTAGGAGAGGAGGTTTATAAAAATTGTATAGATAGCCTAGCACAAACCATTCGAAGATTTCCTATTGGAACCGTTATACAACAATTAGATAGCTATTCCAATAAAACATTTCATACAAAGATCCAAAATGGCTACAACTTTTTTCATCAAAAGCAACTAGAACATTGTAATGGACATATTTTCTTAACCCATGTAACCTATCTATTCGTCATATGTAGGCCTACTACCCATAGCATAGAGCCGCATACCACTACTTTTTCTTGTGGAAAGGGTTACTTTAAACACCCACTGTCAGAACTAAAAAAAACAATAGATCAAGTAAAAAAATGCAGCCTAGAGTTAGAATCGGCCTTTCCAGATGGTTGCCAGTATAGACAGTTGACTGCGTCAAACAATCTTAGCTTGCTCTATGCCTATTTAAACTTAGACTTTAGTGGCACCATAGATGGTTTAGAGCATGGCCTGACCAATCAAAAAGGATTTTTTAAAATTGGCAATAAGCAAGTAGCGATTGTATCAATGCAAAGCCAATCGAATAAACCTGACTACACCAGTAAAAATGGGTTAGGCAATGGGGGAGGGGTAACCGTACCTTTTACTTGGGGGTTAAGCCACTATATGAACTGCCCCCATATTGTTGTACAAGCGATTGCCATTCAAAATACAGAAGACTTTTTACAAAGCCGTTCCAAAGCATTAGAATGGAGCCAAGCGACTAAGCGCAACAACCGAGAGATTCGTAATGTAAACCAAGATATGGAAGAACTGATTGCCTTTGAAGCAGCCATTAGAGCGCAAGAAGAAATCATCGTAACCCTTAACTATCTGGTTATCCTTTATGAAGTAGATCCCAAACAGCTCGCTGACAACATCGAAAAGGTTAAAAAAGTATTTAAAAAGCTAGATATGGCCCCTTTTGTAGAGGACTATGATACGACTAATCTATATTTTTCAGCGATACCTGGTAATGGCCATCAGCTTTATAGAGGGCAACCGATGGCACTTAAAACTGCACTAAGTTATTTCAATAAGATTACCCCTAGAAAGGGTGCGGATAATGGTATACTACTAGCCAGTAGACAACAAACGCCCATCTATTATGATCCATTTAATCTCAACTTAGACAACCAAAACGCTTTTGTCTTTGGCCCTTCTGGGTCTGGTAAATCTTTTTTTAATGGCAAAATGATCAAAGATCGATTTCAATCAGGTCATATAGTCATTGTGATAGATAGTGGAGGTACCTACAGAAGGCTTTTTCAAATATTAGGCGGGAAGTATATAGAATACAATGCAGCAACACCGCTCCATTTAAATCCATTTCTGATCAAACCTGAATCAAATGGCCTATTTAAACCAGATATCAACAAGATAACTTTTCTGGTACAACTGATTGGAAAAATCTGGAAGGGAGATTTAAATACAAACCCTATGAGTGAAGTAGACAAAGCGCTACTAGCTGGATGGATTCCCGAATATTATGCCACTTTGCATAAGGAATCTGTACCGAGTCTAACTGGGTTTTATGATTATCTCAAAAAACTAGTAGATCAGAAAGACCAACAGGTTAAAAAATTAACCGATGAGGGATTGTTTCTATTTCATGAGTTTTTCATTGTACTGCATCCTTTTGCACATGGGATCTATAAAAAGCATTTTAATTCCTACGAGCAGGTCTATTTAGAAGATCACAAACTGATTTGTTTTGAGCTAGAAGCGATCAAAAATAATCCTAAACTCTATCCTCTAGTCGTACAAGTGCTATTTGAGTTTGCCTTTGAAATCGTCGCCCAATATCCTGACGTGACTAAATTTATTGATATTGAAGAAGGATGGACCATGTTGGATGATTATGCCGAAGAAAACATTGAAGCCTTTTTTAGAAAAGGCAGAAAAACCAAAACTTCCATTCGGATCATTACCCAAAACATAGATGAAATTAAAGCCTCTAAAATAGCTGGTGCCATGAAAAACAATGCCTCCACTTTTATATTGCTTTACAATGAAAAAAAATCCAGCAGGGAAGATATTGGGGACTTTATCGGAATGACCCCCTTTGAAATGGAAAAATATGAAAGCTTAAGACGAAAAAATGGTTCAGATGGTTATAGAGAGGTCTTTATAAAAGAAATGGGAGATTCTAATATATGGCTGCTCCAAACATCTCTTTGGGAACATGCATTACTCACCTCTAGGCCAGATGAAAGAAACGCTATTACCAGACTCATTCAAGAGAAAGGAGATGCCCAATTGGGTATTGCCGAATGGGTAGATGGGCAACGAAAACTACAAGCTAAGTAGCGATGGAATATCTATCTGTGCACTATGTTTCCAGTGAGGTTTGGAGTGTTATGCGGCAAGTTACCAAGACCACAACAGAAATTGCGTTGTTCTTACTGCCTACCTTTGTAAGCATTGATTTTTGCGTGCGATACATCAAAGAGGGATTAAATGAAATCAGTAGTAAAGCGGCCATTATAGAAAATATTGCTAAAGGGATGGTATTGACGCTATTGCTCTGCCACTTCGAAGAGATCAATGAGTTATTAGATAGGATAACTAGCGCACTAATTGATCAATTGGGCTTGAATCAGGCCATGAAAACATATCTAGAAGCACAAAAAGAAAACCTAGAGAACAATCAAGCAGATGGGTTTTGGGGATCAGGTAACTATATCATTCAATCGATACTCAATAAAATCAAGAATGTTGTATTGGGATTTTTACAAATGTTTTCCAGAGGGGTAATGCACGCCATAAGGGGTTATTTACTCGTTTTTTCTACCCAAATAGGGCCACTAGCCATTGCCATGAGTGCCCTGCCAGGTAGGTATCAAAAAATAGCCGCTAATTGGTTTAGCTTGCATCTCTCTTTTTTTATGTGGGGGGTCACGATGGCACTAATAGACCTAAGCATTATTCAGTTAAATATCAAAACGGTAGCGGGGTGCGATATGTTAAACTTAATAGGGGCGGTAGCATTAGTAGCCATGTATTTAATTGTGGGTACCATTACAGGATTGTATATAGGAGAGATGATGGGTGGCACGATTTTTACCACTGTAACCAGTTTTGCCATACATCAAATCGTAGCAACTGGTAAACAAATCTATAAACTTAAAAAAAAGAGATTAAATGGTTAACGTAGATGCATTCAATAGTTATAAGCTCAGTAGGCTGATACAGCGTATACAATATTTATGCATAGGGGTTGTTGTTATTTTAACGGGCTTAACTTGTTTCTTTGCTGCCAAATGGATAAGTGCTATAAACAGTGACTTAACCTACTTTGTAACGCCAGAAGGTAGCTATTGTAGCCAAAAAAGAAAACAATTGATTCGAAGGGAACCCTTTGAAATAGAAAATTTTACGATTCAGTTTCTTAAAAATGCTTTTGAGCATAATGAATATACCTATCAAGCTAACTTACTAGCCTGTCTACAGGTTATGGATAAAAAAAGTGGTCTGTTTCTAAAAAGCAAATACAATGAAGAGGAGGTCTTTCAGGTATATAAAAGCTATAACGGTATATCCACTTTGTCCGTTGAACAGATAGAAACCAACCTGATGGATTATCCATACGAAGTAGTAGCCTTTTACACGACTACTTTGCAGTTCTTGGGATTAGAAGGCAAAAAGCTTAGCGGATTAGATCATAAAAAATTACCCGGAGGGGTCTATTTTAAATTGAAAACAATCCACAGAAGTAAAGAAAATCCATATGGATTGCTCATTACTGAATTTACTTTCGTTGACCCTAAAAATAAGCGTGAATATGTGCAAAATAATACGTAACCTACTAATAGGTTGTCTTTTTTGTTTGAACGCTCAAGCAAAAATAACCAGTTATACTCCTTTAGAGGAGATACAAGTTGCGCATCGATTTTCCTCGATGCTATTGTTTGATGAGGCTATTAAAGAGGTCATTATGCCTAATAAAGATTATATCGCTAATGTCAACCAAAACATGGTCTTGTTGCGGGCTACCAAACCAGGTACGGCTGCTACTTCTATAGTGGTCACCTTTAAAAAGGGGAATAAGGTCTTTAATGGCCTATTGCGATCTACCCATAAACCGCAAGAAGTCTATGATTTTACAAGTAAAGAGGAAGAAGAGGCTAGCCCCCATCCTACATTAGACCATCAGGTATTACAAAAAATAAAACAGATTCAATCAATGGATCAAACCTATTTTAATATAGGCAAGCATACCAGGTATTATGACCTTATCCTTACCAATTTATTTCATGATGAGGAACATACCTACCTAAAAGTATATTTAGAGAACAAAACAGGTTTAACCTTTGAACTCTTTGAAACCAATTTCCAGCACTACAATAGTAAAAAAAGTAGAAAACTTGTTTTTCCTATATATGGCTTAGAAGATCGAGTCATACCGGCTTATAGCAGTAAAATGTTTGTCTATGTTTTACCACGCTATACTACATCTACTAATGGTAACCTATTAGTCCACTTTGTGGAACAGTCTGGTAGTCGTTTGGTGAACTTATCTATACCTGCGCGTCTACTTTTAGAAGCACCCTACTATGGTAAAGGGTAAATATCTATTACTGGTTGTCATTGGTGCTATTGTAACCTTTGGAAAGATCTTTGTGGGCAAACGCAAAATAGAAAATTTTAACCCTGTAAATATGAGCGTGTCAGACTTTCAGGAAGTTAAAAAAAATGATACCAAAACATTACTGGATGCATATGATGAAGAGCTATCTGGTAAAAAAGAATCGCTCCTAAAGAAAACTTCTAGAAAGGGGATCTCTTCACTAGCTGGCCTCTTTAACCTAAAACCTTTAGAAAAACCTAAAAAACCTAAAAAAGAAAAAACTATGGTTGCGAAATTACCTAAAAAAACTAATATTAAAGCAGCACCAAGCCAGGGTTTTATTTCCTATCAAGACAACCCAAAAGAAGAAATTTTGAATACCTTCTACCGTGCCCACTTAGAAGAAAATCAAAAAGTAACAGATGAAAGTGCTGTAATCCTTAAACTAGAAGAAAACGGTATCATTGACGAAACGATGTTACCAGCGGGTACGGTTTTATACGGAAAAGCTAAATTTGCTAAAAATAGGATTTTAGTGGCCATTCATGTAGCCCAATATCTAGATAGGACCTTCCCAGTCTCTTTAGTTTGTTACGATACTGATTTCCTACCTGGCCTCTTCTGCGAAGGTGTAAATCCTATTATTGAAACCAACAGCCATAAAGTATTAGATATGATCATCGATCAAGCCGATTCGGGCTTAGCCAGTGAAGTCAGTAAAATGGCTACCCAATTCATTAAAGATGTAACCAAAACCAAGTCCTTTAAACTGCATAAAGGTAGAGAGGTATATGTTTGTGCAGTAAAACAATTAAAAAATAAATGAAAAGATATTTATGGGTAGTGTTTCTATCAACAGCTACTGTAGCTTATGCAGGAGATAAATGGGATAAAGCCAAAGAAACCCTTAAAGATGTGGTCAGCAGTACGTTAGATTATATACCATTTGGTAGTACAGTCAAAAAACTATTTGGCAAGCAAGATAAACAAGTAGACCTTCTAAAAACGATTGCAAAAACAGAACAAAGCACCTTTGATAAAATCAGAGATACAGCCCGAACAGCTATGGAAACCAAAAGAGCCATAGAAAAGGCTGGTAAAGCGGTAAGAGATGCGGTTAACTTAGGTAAAAAACTCAAAAATATGAGCTTTAAAAAAATGATCTTAGGCCAAACAGAAGATCTATTGGGCATTAGTTTAAACCCTGCTCGGTATATACCGGAAACAAAATATACCCATAAACTTAAAAAGAACATGAAATATAGCTGTGCAAGAGAAAAACAAACCATTCATTCAGTGAATAGATTTCTAAAGAATACAGGTAAATTAGTAGGCATCAAAGTAACAAATGGAAAATATACCGATTTGAAAAAACTTAATGAAGAGATCGAAAAATCGATTCAATATGATCGTACGGTGGGGGAATATGCCCATACCAAACAGTTACTCCTAGCAGACGCTTACCAAAGGGAAGCCGATGAATTACTAGCCAATAATAAAGAAATTCAGTATTTATTAGATGATGATGCAGCGGGTCTTAAAGTCAATGAACGGCTAGCAGCTTATAATTTGCTGCAAAAAAATATCATTTCCTCAACAAAACTTAAAGAAAAAGCTGTAAAATTACGAGAGAAGGCTTCTACTTTAACTAAAATTGACCAGCAAGTTATCGCAGCTGAGCAAGATCGGCTTGCTTGGAAAAGTATGGTAACATACGAAATTGATGAAAGAGAGAGAAAAAGAAATCAAAATAGATAAAATGATGCGTAAGATAGATGCACTCCCTATTGGCTATTCAGATGTTGAAAGGGTTATCCGAACAGGCTACTATGTAGATAAAACCCGATATGCACAAGAGCTAATAGAAAAAGAAAATCCTGTATTTATAGCTCGGCCTCGTAGATTTGGGAAATCGTTGTTTATTGATACACTCGCTAACATATGTAGCGGAGAGAATGAAGTGTTTAAAGATTATCATATAGGTAGGCCAGAAAATGGATATGAGTGGAAGAAATATCCTATAATCAAAATAGATTTTTCAAGCATAAATCACAATCCGAACTGTTTAGAAAACAGCTTAAAAGATGAGTTAACTAGAGTAGCTCGTTCATATGGTGTGGCTATTCAAACGCAAGATATACAAAGTGGACTAAAAGATTTAGTAGAAGTACTTTCAAAACTCAGTAATGGTTATGAATCCAGCATCGTGGTGCTTATAGATGAGTATGACGCTCCAATGGTCAATTTGAAGAAAGGATCCGATTTAGAAAAGGCCAATATCAAAGTCATGAAAGATTTTTTTATGACTTTAAAATCACTTAATAAACGTTTTAAGTTTACCTTTGTCACTGGCGTAAGCAAATTCAGTTTATCCGATGTATTTTCAGGAGCCAATCATTTAAAAGATATCACCATTGATGCATCTGCAGATGCGATGTTTGGTTATACCCAGCAAGAAGTTATAACGATATTCTCAACAAACTTAGAAGATATTGCTAAAAAATGGAGTACAAAAGAAAATAAAAAAATAACTCAATCAGAGGTAATGGGACAGATTGCAACCTATTATAATGGATATAAGTTTTATGAAGATGGTTTAAGTGTATATAATCCCTGGTCTACGCTAAGATTTTTAGACACTGGTAAACTAGCAAACTATTGGTATGAATCAGGAAGCCCAAGCCTACTGGTTAACCAGATGTTAGCAGATCCTGACAGGTTTGATATTCAGGTAGATAATCTTCAAATAGAAGCTACCAGAGATGATCTCATGTATACAGAAAGTAGAAATGAGATTAGTTTAAAGTCTCTAATGTTTCAAACGGGGTATTTAACCATTCATAATTATGATGATTTTACTGGGCTATACATCCTAAAATTCCCTAACAAAGAAATAGAGGTCTCTTTTCAGAAAAGCATACAATCCAGTTTGGAAAAGAGTGTAAAAGATTATTTTTTACAAGAACGAGATAAAATTAGAAAGGCACTAGCTGACAAAAAAATTGAAACCTTTATAGAATACATTAATACAGCCTTTGCTACGCTTCCTTACTATATCGATAGTGGCCAGGAAAAACAATACCACAGCAATTTACATATGCTGCTGCAGGGCTTAGGATTTTTAGGTGGGAGAAAAATGCATATGCATAGTGAATCAGTTTCTAGTCAAGGCAGATCAGATATCGTTTTAGAACTAGAAACAGCCATTTACATTATAGAAATCAAATATAAATCCAGTGGAAAAATGGCCTTACAACAAATCAAATCAAACAGTTATTATAAACCTTATTTACTTAGACAAAAAGCCATTATACTACTAGGCATTAACTTCAATGAGGAAACCAGGATGATAGATAACTGGGCATATGAAATCCATGAAGACCATATAAAACAATAAATTTCTTATTGAATCTTATTCAAAGAACATAAGACTACTGCACAAAAAACAACTACTTTTTCCCATACAGTTTACATATAAATGTAGGCTACTTTTTCAAAAGTATAGCACACTATACTTTACTACGTAAAGTGTATCCACACGAACGCTCTATATCTTCAATTTCGTTAGTCTATAATCAAGCAAAAGGGAAAGAAATTTCCCATGATTTATATGCAGCAATATACGATACAACCCATACAATATGCCGTACTACACATCACTAAATACAAAGAAACAGGCAGAATAGGCACACATCTAGACAGAAAAAATTTGACTCAAAATGTAGCACACTTTAAAAGCGATATAGACCCAGCAATGCGTGAATTATTAGGCCCCCATATTGATCATACACGCACGCATCTAAATGAAGAATTATCGCCTTTAAAAAATGAAAGCTTAACAAAAGACATTCATAGCAGAATACAATCAGGATATAGAGGGAATAAGGAAATTAGAAAAGATGCCGTTAAAGCTTTAGGTATTATACTGACCGGAAGCCATGAACGGATGAAAGCAATTGAGCAAGATGAAAAATTGTTTAATGATTGGAAAAGAGCAAATTACGGGTTTGCTTGTCGGGAATTTGGCTCAGAAAATATCATTCGCTTTACGCTACATAGGGATGAAAAAACACCTCATATACACTGCGTAGTAGTCCCGATCTGTAAAGACGGTAGATTAAGCGCCAAAAGCTTTATGAGCGGGTCTCATATGCTGATGGCGTATCAAGATAGGTATGCAAACGCGATGAATAGGTTTGGATTAAATAGAGGAATAGCTAAACATCTAACAGAGCGTAGCCATATACCGATCGGGCAATTTAGAAAAGAAACGCTTAAAAAGAAACAGGAAATAATGCTCTCTGTTACATCAGATATACCCAGGCCTAATCTACTAAACTTTAAACAAGTACACCAAAATATTGCTAATCAACTTTGTGCGTATGCTTATGAAGCTGAAAAACAGAAACTAAAAGCATTAGAAACAGAAAAAACCTATAGCAATATCATCAAAGAAAACATACGATCAGATTTAGATCGTGTCAAACGAGAGGTTAACTTAATACAACATGCTGCTTCTATGGGCTACCAGCTTAATAAAGCTAAAAGCTCAAGATTATGGGCAGTAATGGATAAAGATGGAGACAAAATATTGATTAGGAATGGTCTCAATAACAATGGCTACTGGACCTATACCTCTCTAGTAGATGATAAAGATAAAGGCACTATAATAGATTTTATGCTAAAACGTGGTTTTAGTTATAAGGAGATTCGTGGATTGAATAGTATCCATTTGGATGATACTGTGATCAAAAATCAAAGTTCACTGGAAAATGATTTGAAAAATTTATCGGTACAAGAAAAACTAGCCAAAGCCTACTTTTGTAGTATTGTCTATAAAAAAGAAGATAATTATTTAACCAGCCGTGGTATTGCACCATCAACCTATGGTCCTTATATCGGTATTTCTTTGCAAGTAGGTAGAAAAGCGGTATTTGGTCTCTATCAAGGATTAAACAATCAAGGAAATGGAACGATGTGTAGCACTATTTCCTACCAGTTTTTTACAGACAATACTGGAAAAATAGAAAGTAGAAAATACTTTCAAAAAGGGCTTTCTAGAGGGTTAGCTGTATTAAAGCATCCCAATTTTCCTGTGAAAAAGATTGTGTTCACAGAGAGTCCTATAGATGCCCTAAGTCATAAACAGCTTTATGCAGAGAAAGATAGTACGATGTATATCGCTACTTGTGGTACTATGTCTAATAGTATCATTAAAGAAATCAACAACCTATTGAAAGAAGCTAAACAGCATAGCCAAGAAGTAGTATTGGCTTTTGATATAGATCAAGCAGGTCAACGTATGCAAAAACTAATAGAAAATATTTCTAAACAAGAGGGTATACAACCTACTAAAATGTCTGTAACTTCAGGAAAAGACTGGAATGAACAACTGCAACAGAACTTAACTGGTCAGGCTATGAATTTCCTTTTACAACTGCAAAAGTCTATTGCTAGGGATATCCGATCCAACTGTTCGATTGATGAATATCAAAAATCAAGAAAAAAGGAAATAGCGTATATCGATAAATATGTCGGAATAGAACTCTGATTTTTTATTTATTGAATATTATAGTAATTGATTTATCTGATTAGATTGTAATCTATGCATATAAGCAGACAAAAAAAAATATATCAAATTAGCCCCTTGGCTACCAAAAGAAATATAGATACATTGACTTGATAGCCAATGGATTAATTTGATCAGACATCTCAGAGATCAAATAAAATGATTAAGGTAGTGCACGGATACCGATATTATTACATTGTTGAACAATATTCAGCATAAGCTGATCAAGATTATTAACTCCATTATGGACTTGTATAGCAGAATCTCTAGCCGTACAAGCAGATCTATTAGCCTGATTAAAATCAGCTAGAGCACCTCTAATACCATTATTTTGAGCATAATAACCTTGAACATCATTCATATTATAATCAATATTAAGAATTGGTTCATTCATGCCGTTTATTATTTGAAGAATATGTTGGTGGCTATTATTAGCAGCTTGCATAGCATTTTCAGCTTGACCAGCAGCAGCTTGAGCTCGATCGACAGCAGCTTCAGCCTGTTGTCTAATATTCCTTGCTTGATTCGAAGCATCTAAAATATTCTGATCATTAGGTTGAGCCTGCCCAGCTCGTATACGGGCCTTAGCAGCAATAGCAAACCTATCAATAGCACCAGCAAGACCATTCACTCTATCAAATATAAGGAGCGCCTTATCAAGATCAATTTGAGCAAGTCCGTGATGATGATCAGCCCAATTATGTGCTCTTTCAGCACCATTAGCGATAGAATTAATGGCTGCTAATAATCCATCATTATAATCATTTAAAATTTGATCAGTCCCTAAATTAGCAGCATTGTAATCTTGTGTAAGGATATTATATCTTGGATTATATGGATCAGGTCCTGGTGGATCATCTGCATGCATTGCCATTAACGATACTGGTATAAAAATGTAAAACAAAGACTTTGATAATAGTAATGTTAACCTCTGCATGTTAATTCTATGTGACATTGTAATTAGTGATTAAATATGAATAATTAAATTGGTGCTTATAATACATCTCCACCTGCTCCTAATTTGAGCCTAGATTCTTTTTCTCTATCATCGTCTGTTTTAGACATCATACCTACCGCAGGTAAAGTATCACCTCCTCCTAATTCCAATCTAGCCTTTTCTCTGTCATCAGCAGTTTTACGGGCCATATCTGCTGTACGTCTAGCATTAGCAGCATCCTGAATTGCACGATCAGCAGCTTTCTGTTGACTAATAGCAACTCGCTCTGAAGTATCAGCTCTACGTTTTATGACATTGAGAGAATGCTGAAGTAGCTTATCGTTACATAAGGCATCACCTCCTCCTAATTCTAATCTAGCCTTTTCTCTGTCATCGGCAGTTTTACGGGCCATATCTGCTGTACGTCTAGCATTAGCAGCATCCTGAATTGCACGATCAGCAGCTTTCTGTTGACTAATAGCAACTCGCTCTGAAGTATCAGCTCTACGTTTTATGACATTGAGAGAATGCTGAAGTAACCTGTCACAGTCTATAGAACCACTTTGTACAGCAGATGAAGAAGCCTTAACATCTTGTCTCTTTTCGGATGTTCCATCACCACCACTATCCATATAGCTTGGATTCCCTATTTTGTTACATCCAGCTATTCCTATTGTATAACAGCATAATAGAACTTTAAAGTTATTCGCGTTCATTTTGATTTATGTTTATGTTCAAATTAAAGCTAGTTTTTATTACTATAGCAGCTTACAAAACTTATTACATAATTCTACAAAAAAATTACAAAATCTGCAAGTAATTACTATAGCCATACAACATATAAGTATTTTGCATACTAACAGCCCACTAAATTAGTTTCTAAATCAAATTTTCATATACCTATTTGCGACATAGATTATGTTACTGAATAAGTAACAAAAATAGCTTTTATAATGCGGTATTATTGGTTAATATTCGTATGTTTCATAAACGATCGTTTGTGAAACATAATTACATAATATGCTTATAGGGTACGCACGTATATCTAAGTCAGATGGTAGCCAAACGCTAGACTTGCAAGTAGATGCTTTAAAAGAAGCAGGAATATCGGAAAACCATATCTACAAAGATGAAGCTTCTGGCAGCATAGATGATCGACAAGACTTAACCAATTGCCTCAAAACGCTTAGAGAAGGAGATACGTTAGTCGTATGGAAACTAGATCGACTAGGCCGAAACCTAAAACACCTCGTCAATCTAGTACAAGAACTACATGACAAAGGGGTGGGGTTAAAAGTATTAACCGGACAAGGGGCAAAGATTTATGATTTTTTCGTATATTGGGATCGAAAGTAGGAACAAGATGGCGCATTAGTGTCACTTCATTAGCTCTATTAAGAATCATTTCTTTAGTTAAGTATGTAGCATTCATGCTTGATTGATTTTAGGATTTGATTCGAAGAGGCCTAGTTTCTATTTTTCAGGTGTCGAGCCTCAAAAAAGTAAATTTTTTAGCCTTCTTCGGGGGGCTTTTTTTATGCCCTTCGAACGGATAATGTTTCCAAATAACTTTTATTGTTAAATAGGTATTGCTGTTTAATCGTCTTTATAAAATTTATAAACCGATTAATAATGAGTACTTTTTATATTCCATGTATCTATTCTAAAAACCCCAAATGTTATATAATTAATATTATGTTAAATACATACTTAACAGACAGTAGGGTATAAGCAGCTCTACTAATAAAACGCCATAATTGCCAGTGGCTTCTAAAACACAGTGATCCAAGGATTGATCAAGTTGAGCCAAAGATTTATTGAAAATGAATTGGTTTTTTACTGTTAACGCTAATATTAAATACTTTTATAAGTTGATTATCAACTTCATAATATATATAATCAACTACAAGAAGATGGGTTTAATGTAGGTAGAGATCGTGTGCTTAAGTATATGGGTGTACTTGGTATATCGGCTATTTATCCACGTAAGAAGCCCTCTATTTCTTGTAAAGATGCGCAGCATAAGGTATATAGTTACTTGCTGGATAAATATTGGATCAATTTTGGTAAAACAAAACGTGTGCATGTACCTAAATCGAATCAAGTTTGGAGTGGGGATATTACTTATATTCGAACCAGTAGTGGTTATATCTATCTTTCGGCTATTATAGATTGGCATAGTAAAGCCATATTGAGTTATAAGTTATCGAATACTATGGATACGATACTTGTAACAGATACATTAGAAAGGGCACTAAGTAAATATCCTGCACCAGCGTTCTTTAATAGTGATCAAGGTAGTCAGTATACTAGTCATAAGCATACAGATCTATTAAAAAATCATAATATTCAAATCTCTATGAATGGAAGGGGTAGAAGTATTGATAATATTGTAATGGAAAGATTTTTTAGAACCCTAAAATATAATTACATCTTTATCAATGAGTTTAAAAATATTAAGGCATTAAAAGAGGGAATTAGCAGTTATATTACTAAATATAATTACCAAAGGTTTCATTCTACTATTAACTATCAAAAACCTATGAACGTGTATCTTAACCATTTAAAAATGATAGCCTAGCAAATGGGAAAAAATAGGAAAGAAAAGTAAGAAAAAAATGTCCCAAAAAGAAAGTCCACTATAAAATACTATAAAAACCATCTATCTTTCAGTGTGCAACAAGATTATATATTCCTAAATAAAAGGATCAGGATATGGATTATAAAAAAGAAGAGAAAAAACTAAAAAGAGCGGAGCAACGAGTAGATGCTACCGAAAGTGTACAAATCCCCATTGGGAAGGCCAGTGTTAAGCAAATGATAGAGGCTGGATTTTACGCAGATAAGACTTCTTATATTACTAAACTTTTTAAAGATGAGGGAACTTATTACTTCTTTACAAGACCACGAAGATTTGGTAAATCTCTACTACTAGACACCATAGATCAAATAGCAAAAGGAAATAAAGAATTGTTTAAAGGGTGCGCTATTTATAAAGATCAAACCTATAGGTGGAAAAAATATCCAGTTATTTGGTTGAACTTCTCAAAGTTGGCTAAGGATAATCCAGAAAAACTACAAAATAACTTGATAGATGTATTATATACGTTTGCTAAGAATCATAATATAAGTAGAAGTGAAATAGATCCCATTATAGGTGAGCCGACCGTAGAGGGTACACTGGAAAAGTTGATTAATGCATTAAAAAAACTAGGTAATGGTTATGAACCTACACCTATTATCTTAATTGACGAATATGATAGTCCATTAATCTCTTGCGAAAAAGAGAAGTATGAAGGAGTGCTTGCTGTCCTTAGTTCATTTTTTAAAGTTTTAAAAGGCAGTCAGAAGGACTGCAAATTTATCTTTGTCACCGGCGTAACTAAATTTCACCTATCTGGACTTACCTCAGGGGCAAACTCGGCTAATGACATATCATTGCATGAGGATTATGCAGAGATGTTGGGCTATACAGACAAGGATATTGAAAAGTTATTCTTTAATGACAAACACACATATATTAATACAGTCATAATAAATCTAAGGGAAAATTGGTACAAAGGAGAAAGCTATACAGACGAACAATTAAAACAAGAGTTAAAAGATTATTATAACGGCTACTGTTTTAGTCGAAATAAGGGTATCAAGCGGATGTATAATCCAGACTCTATATTGAAATTTTTTCGAGATAAAGCATTTGGTAATTACTGGTCCAACTCTGGTAATCCTGCCATCTTACTACAACAAATAAGAAATGATATCAATAGGTTTACAATCGCTTGGAATAAGTCCAGTCTTGCAATCAATAAGCTGGATTTTGAAAATTTAGCAGGCTCTCTTTCCAAGATACCATTACTCCCTTTAATGTACCAAACAGGTTATCTTACCCTAGATCCTAATGGATTTAAAGAGGACATACGAGAAGATAAAAACGCAACGGACTACTATTTAAAGTTTCCCAATGAAGAGGTAAGATCTGCTTTAAAGTCAACCTTAATTAAGATTATGGACGAAGTCCAGGAGGAAACAGGTAAACAATATAGCACTTCGATTCTTAATACTTTAAGAAATAAAAAGTGGTCTGTCTTTCTTAACTATATTCGAAGTGATTGCTTAGCTAAAGCAGGCTATCGTTTTCTAGATAAAACAGAGAGGAGTTTTCAAAGGGCTTTATATTTATTTCTAAATGGTGTTTTTCATGCAACGCATGATATGCAGACTAGTGCTGAATCCGACAGTGGCATAGGCCGCACAGATATCGTTATGGAGGACCATAGAAACGACCAAAGAGCTGTCTATATCTTTGAGTTAAAAATAGATAGACCAGCGCTGGAGGCTTTAACACAAATACACAGTAAAGATTACAGTATTAAATATGGTTCATGTAGTGAAAAAATCCTGATAGGGATAACCTGTGATGCTGCAAAACTTAATATAACAGAGGCAATTGTTCAAGTACATCAAAAAGATGAGCAAGATAATTTTAGAGAAGTTGTTTATACACACTTTACAGTTGACCAGTCTGGTTATTTTAAAGAGGTAATAAACCAATAGCCAATCATATTAAGAACGTCAATTCGGGATTAGATCATATTTTTAATATGCTAATCAGCATTAAAATAATTTAATGGATTAACGAGTAAATATGAATAGAAAATATCTAGGAAGTAATTTGGGGAAGTGTTCGATTAACTGTGTCAAGTCTGCAAAAAGTTATAATTTAAATAATTAAACATTTAAGGTTTTAGACATGGAAGAACATATGCAGAATGACTACGTTGGTTTAGTAGATTACAAATTTCTGGAGGCAAATATTTTGTCCTCTATCCGTTTAGGTAAACCTTTGACAGGTAAAGATGGAGCTTTAACCCCTCTGATCAAGAAACTTCTAGAGGCCAGTTTAGAAGGTGGAATGGCGCACCACTTATCTAATGCTTCAGCAGTACATAACCGAAGGAATGGCAAAAGCTGTAAAACTTTGCGCACAAGTTCTGGTTCTTTTGATCTACTAACTCCTAGAGATAGAGTAGGTAGTTTCGATCCACAGATAGTTAAAAAGCGCCAAACAAGTCTTCATCCTGAACTGGAAACCAAGATATTAAGGATGTTTTCTAGTGGTATGAGCTATAAGTCTATAGCCGCTCATATTGAAGAAATCTATGATCATAAAGTATCAGCTGCTGAAATATCGGCTATTACAGATAGCTTATTGCCAGTAATAAATGAATGGCGTAATCGTCCTCTTCAATCGGTCTACCCCATAGTTTTTATGGATGGTATGTTTTTTAAGGTTAAAGAAGATGGGAAATGTGTAAGTAAATGCCTGTATACCCTATTAGGAATAGATCAAGAGGGTAAAAAAGAAATGCTAGGCTTCTATTTATCTGAAAGTGAGGGAGCTAATTTCTGGTTAGGTGTACTGAACGAGCTTAAGACAAGGGGTGTAGAAGATATCCTTATTGCCTGTGTTGATGGACTAAAAAGCTTTCCTGCAGCCATTAATAATGCTTTTCCCAATGCACAAGTTCAGGTCTGTGTAGTACACCGCGTGCCAAGTATGGTACAAACAAAGGAGATGAAAGGAGCTCCTACCAATAAAACCTTTAAGTTGGATAGCCTGAGACAGATGCTAGCAGCGTAAGCGGCTAGTATGAAGCATGTCTGACAATGCATGGCCAATACCCACTTTGGGCCAGCGGGCAAATCAATAGGTCGTAATGAAAATGAGCGTAATTAGTAGCGTCGTAATTACATGTCTAGCAGATATCAGTGGGAGAGCTAGAAGAAAGAAGTGCTGATCGCCTCTGATGTACGGGTAAAGGCAGCAAGTTTAGTGGAAATAAAGGTGATACCACTAATCTACTTCTCGGCGTCTAAACGGCGACATATTGAGAATGTTTGTACAGTAACTTGGGAGATCCTTAGATACGCACGGTTAGTAATAATTGTAATATACTGGTTATAAGGTTAAAAAAACTGAAATTCTAAGTACAGCATCTAAGGAAGTCGGAGGGGGTCATAGTACTGATGATAGTAAGGACAACATAACCTTACAGGAAGGAAGGGCTCCTACTTTGATCAAAACTTATTAAGTATGGAGGAATTGGTGACTGTAGAGGGTAAAACCTTTGCTCAAAGCGCCCTAGAAAAAGTTCGGGTACTACAAAATAAGTTGCATCAAGCAGCCAAGAAGGATCAAAAGAGAACATTTGATCGGGTAATACCTGTACCATATAAAAGCTCTAGTATCAACTTGTCACGTAATCCAGTATACGATGTATATAATTATTTTTATTATCATCACAAGGTTGATGGCAATTATCAATAAAATCTTGATAAGTAATTTTATGAATTATTTTTTGTATTGTTTCGAAATTGCGCAAGGGATCTACCACTTCATTGCTACCTCCCTCATAACCTGAGGGCAAAGGACTGGCTGAGATACCCATTTCGTAATTGTATATATTAAGCCTTCTTGTTATATTACAGCCGCATGTAAAGCAGATTAAAGATAAGTAGTAAGAAAAAGAATATAAAATTTTGTTATATAATTTATTTTTTATTATGCTCATGTTAGCTAATTAAATTCAAGCAAAAATGGCCTATCTAAGAAATAGATAATCTATGTCTATCTAAGCTGACATAACTGATGGAAAACCTCCTTATTCAGGTTAGGGCTTGATTTTTTGCCCACTTTTTTCTTGATAAAGAAGTGGGATACAATCCATTACTAACCCAGTAACATCGTGAACAGGTAGATAAGGCCTAGTGGCAGGCGGCCATATAAAGCAGCATACTGACACAACTACGACTAGGTGATCCAGCAGGTTCATACTCTATTGCAACGCATGTATAAATCTATAGCTAATCGTCCCACTCATTGTCATCTTCCTCCGGCTCGGAACCGGAATCAATATCACTCACTGTTTCATTCTTTGGGTTCAGTGCCTCCCTCCTTTTTTCCATCGCCTTGTGTAGGCTCGCAAACAAGGGATTCGTAGATTCGATATGCCCTTTACCCTTTTTACCAGAACTAGGATCATTTTCCACCTTCTTAAGCTTTATACCACCGGTTCTAATCTCCTCCAACAATGCATCACGATCAGTACTACTTTGCTGCATCTGTTTATTCCCAGTACTTGCTGGTGGCGGTGGAGCCGGTATACCGTTCACGACAGGCCCAGTAGCTGGTGGCATCGGAGGTGGAGGCGGAATGGATCCATTGGTAGAAAGCAGCTGAGATCCACCAGGTGTAACCGCTTGATCAGCAGGAGAACGTTTGGGTTCAGATATAGTAGATGACTGAATAGATGCTTTCTTATTTAACTTGCTTGTTAGTTCATCCATCATAGGATTACCACTACTACTTTGTAATGGCCGATCTTTTTGTATTCTTTGATCCATTTTAACCCCACTACCTTGATTTGGCTCGCTTACCGATTGTAGAACGAATCCAGCTGACGGAGGCATCGGAGGCGGTGGTGGTGGCGGAACCGGTATGCTGTTCATGCCAGGCGTACTTTTTTCCATCTGTGTTGTAGGTTCTTCTTCTAGTACTTCAACATGCCTAAGCTGTCTACCTTTTTTAATCGCGTCCAACAATGCCTGACGACCAGAACCATTTTGGGAGGTCTGTGTATTGCTAGACCGAACATTTTCTGACAGTGACTGTGGCGGAGTAGACGCAACATGAACCGTATGATTACTGTTGTTACCACTACATTGTAGGTCTGAAGATGGAGCGGTCGGTGGTGGTGGCGGTGGAGGAGGCGGTAAAGGCGTTGTAAACTCAGATTTTTTACAAGACGTAGATGTAGATCCTGTATACTGCATGGGTGAAGTATGTACGGACACCTTACGCGCATTCTGCGTAGGTGCAGCTTCTGGATTATGGGTATGCGTCTGTTGCTCATTTCTGCTAGCATCATTTTGATCTTCAGCATGTAAGGGTACCTCTCCCCCATCAGGTACCTTATCAGATTGCGCCCCTTCCTTTTCATGCTCGTCTATTGGCGTATCGTCAGACAATCGCTCTACTTGCTCATAGTAGATATGCGGCTCTCTATCTGTTTTCATCAAAAATCTTACCTGGTCTAATGTCATCAAACGATAATATTCCCCTTCCTGAAGGTAACAGTAGGCAGATGGATACGCTTCTAAACGCAAACTTGAATAATCATTTGCTACACCCTTTGAATCAAATTGTAGTAGATCACCTACAAATTCAGCCGGACAGTTTATATAATCTGCTGCTACTGCTGTCTGAGTGGCCCATTCTGAATCACACGCTAGCATTTCTTTGACCAAATGTACCAGACTAGGCTGCGCTTTAACCAACAGAAACCCTACCTTTTCAAATGATTTAAGCGTAGCAGATGGTATGCTACCACTAATCGACAACTTGCTATTGATGCAACTGCTTGTAGTGTAGCTATACTTTTTATATAACTCCGTAGTAAACTCGGAGGTGATGCCATCTTCTTTAAAGATAGCACGATCCACAAAAGGTACTTTATAACAAAATGCTATCTCCCTCCAGGATGGATTATCTTGTATTTTATGCCAAAAGTCTTCCTTGTCACTACTAGACGCACTGAGCGCAGCGGATGGATCCAATTGTTGCAACAAACGTTCCAATAAGGTATGGTCCACTTTTATAATACGCGGATCTTCAATATGATCATAGCGCACACGTACGATAGGCTTTTGCTCGCTTTCTTTCCCAACCTGCGGGTGGTGTTCAATAAGCTTCATCCATCCTTCTTTCGAATGAAGCTTAACAATAAACACCTCTTTGGTATCAGCTGTTACAAAAACACCACATAGCTCATCACCTAGATTCAATACCGTGCCCCTACCTAATACAAATTTAACATCATCACCTTGCGCTTCCTTTTTATTTTGAACCTCTAAATCATTTGATTTTGAAACTGATGGTCGATAAGGTTCACCACCTATTTGAAACCTGGATGCGTTACCAGGAAGACCCTGACAAAAATCCACATTCGCACTCAGTAAAATATAAGTCGCTGGAAAAATTATATTTGAACCTACTAGGCCTTTCGTGATAGATTTAATTTTATTAAATTTGTCCATCATAATTGTTTTTTGTTTTTTAGTTGTTGCTTGAAGTGTTGTATAAATAGGCCTATAGGGCTCCCTTAAAAGATTCTATTTTGATCATTCAACCTAATATTCGATTACCTTTCTATCCCCTAGATTCAGGCATAGAAAATAGAAATAAAAATAGAATCAAATGCTATCTAAACACTGACAAAAAAAGCTATTATTCTACTTATTACGCCATTAAACTTGGTGGTATAGCATGCTATATACCCTACATGGTGATGGCTGAATAGCTATGAAAAGCGTTGCTAGGCCATAGCGTTTTCAGATAAAAACCTCAGGCAATGAAGCTTATACTAAAGGATAGTACCTACTTCAGTGCCTTTTATGTCTCCAGCACCTGTTGCTACAAGCGCATGATTAAGGTTACTAAAAAAAATTAAAAAAACAAAAGATTTCTAGGAAGCGTTGCTCTGTTTTTTTAAGCTTTCTACGGCTTCTTTTAATCGGTCTGCTTCCAAAAACTGTAGTGCTTCTGCCGCTTGGTACATTTGATCTTCCAATAGCTTAATGCGTTCTTGTAGGGAGGCTTGTTTGCCATAAGGCGCCGTACAGTCGGAAACAACGGTCGGAAAAGCACGCTCCTCATCCGCTACTTGTCCAAACGCGTCGAGCCTATTATCCTCTAAAGCTATAGCAGGTTGTTGTTGGCATACAGAACTAGGAATAATATGATGTTGTGTATTATAAGCGATTTGTAAAGCACGCCTACGTTGTGTTTCGCTAATAGCCTGTTCCATAGAAGTGGTTACCCTATCTGCATACATGAGCACACGCCCTTGTGCATGACGCGCTACCCGGCCTATGGTTTGGATCAGCGCGCGCACATTGCGCAAAAAACCTTCTTTATCTGCATCTAAAATAATCATCAAGGAAACCTGGGGCAAATCCAACCCTTCCCGCAACAAGTTGACACCCACAAGTACATCAAAAGTACCATTGCGTAGGGCATTCAATATGACCACACGGTCTAACGTTTTGATCTCAGAATGGATGTATCTACAACGGATTTGGGCATGCACTAAATAATCGGTCAGTTCTTCTGCCATGCGTTTGGTTAAGGTGGTAATTAATACCCGTTCCCCTTTTTTAACAATCTGTTGAATCTCTTCTAAGATGTCATGCATTTGATGCAGTGTAGGACGCACCTCTATTTCAGGATCTAATAACCCAGTAGGACGTATAACCTGCTCTATAACGACGCCACCCGAACTTTCTAGTTCATAATCAGCAGGCGTTGCACTAACAAAAATAACCTGATGGATCAGTTGTTCAAATTCATCAAAACTTAATGGACGATTGTCCATAGCAGATGGCAACCTAAAACCATGTGTTACTAAATTTATTTTTCTAGCCCGATCCCCTCCTGCCATAGCCCTGAACTGGGGAATGGTAACATGGCTTTCGTCAATAACCATTAGGTAATCTTTAGGAAAATAGTCTAGCAAACAGAAAGGACGCTCTCCAACTGACCTGCCATCTATATAGCGTGTATAATTTTCAATCCCAGAACAATACCCCAGTTCTCGCAGCATGTCCAAATCTAACGCTGTCCTTTCTTGTAGCCGCTTGGCCTCTTCCAACTTGCCAATTGCATTGAAATGGTTTACCTGCCTATGCAACTCTTCTTGAATCTGTTCTACCGCATTATCCAATATATCTTTCCCCATTATAAAAAGATTAGCAGGAAAAATAAAAGCTTCTTGTAGCTCTTTGCGTTTGCTACCAGAGGCAGGATCTATGATATGGATGGCTTCCAGTTCATCTCCCCAAAAGATAAAACGATAGGCATAATCTCCATAAGCCACAAATAGGTCAATGGTATCTCCCATGACGCGAAAGCGCCCACGTGTACATGCACTATCATCTCGGCTATAGAGCATCTCCACAAAACACTTTAAAAGATTATTACGCGATAATGCATCGCCTACGCGAAATAAATGGCTATTGCGCTTGAAAGATTCTGGCTTACCCAGCCCATAAATACAGGAAACAGAAGCTACTACAATGACATCTCTCCGGTCACTTAACAAAGCAGCCACTGTACTAAGACGCAACCGCTCCAATTCATCATTAATCGCTAACTCCTTTTCTATATAGGTACCACTAGCTGGCAAATAGACTTCTGGTTGATAGTAATCGTAATAGGATACAAAATATTCAACTAAATTATTGGGAAAAAAGGAACGCAACTCACCATATAGTTGCGCCGCTAAGGTTTTGTTATGGCTGATCACTAGCGTAGGCCTATTTAACGCTTGAATGGTATTGGCTATCGTAAAGGTTTTTCCAGATCCCGTAACGCCCATCAATACTTGGCTCGTTACCCCACGGTTGATGTGGGCCACAAGTTCACGAATAGCTTTGGGCTGATCGCCGGCAGGTTCATAGGATGAAACAATTTTAAATGACATAAATTAGCAGAATAATAATTTACAAACCGGCATAAAAATAAAAAAGGCAGCATGCATCCGGGCATTGTAAGCAAAAAAAATAAGATGTACAAATTGATACAAAATATAATATCTGTATGTTTATACCCATATATATTTGTTTTTTGAATTTAAAATCAGTAAAATAATAATTTACGCTACAGATTTCATATCTACATTTTGCAATTTTATGGCCTACGTTCAACAAGCTGCTTGGTTCTGGGCACTCATGCTCCTTTTACAAGCGTCTATCTGCAGCAGAAAACGTTGCCGACCTGCGTCAACACCTATACCCGTAGCAACCATTTATAAAAAGTTGTGCTGCAAGCCATGCGCATCAGACCATGCGCCAGAGGAGAAGGAAGAGCAGGTTATTGATTTTAATCCTGAGTTTGGTGATGATGATGATTGCAAGATCTTTAATCCTAAGGTTGATGGCAATGTAGACAATAAGATGCATAGTGATTCTAACGGTGAGGGTAGCGCTGGCTACGATTCCGGTTATGATTCTGATAAAGATGCTGATAAGGATGCTAGCGCTACACCTAAAGCCAAGCAACCGCCATCATCCGTATCGGATCTTAAGAAGCATAATATAATTTTTGATTTTGAGCGCATCATCGAAAAAATGCGTAAAGAAGCTGATAGAAGTAGAAATATCCACTGTAAATTTTCAGGAGATAGATTGATACGCACCGTAAAAGATGAACCGAATGATCAGCATAGCTTATACGCTGCAGAAGATTATGTCATTCAAGGATTGAATATATATCGTGCTGCAAAAAAGATCTGTGTACTATATGAGCAAGATCCTTCCGCATTTGAAGTCAAAGCGCATGAATTTTTGTGTTATTATTCGGATCATTTAGAAAAACCAGAAGCTTTTTGGATAAACAAGATCAAAGAGATCAATCAAGGCGTTGTAACATACTTATACAAAAAGGGGTTTCTAGATGCAAATCTAGATGCCATAAATAACAACTTAAGAATAGCAGAAAACTATGTTGGATTAGATGATACCCATTACAACGTTACGACTAAATTCAAGATAGAAGGCAAAGAATTTGCATTAGAAGATACAAAATGGCCACCCCTAACAGCAACCCAGAAAGAAGCCTATCGCAATAGAAAATCAGAAAAATACTACACACGTTTAGATCCATTTGAACAAAAGTTTATTGATGCTTATAAATCTGAACTTGGTGATGATAAGCATTATATCCCAACCCAAATTCGGACCATTCCAGGATGCAGGAATGCCTATCAAAAAAGGATTATCGCTTATGATCAGAATAATCACCCAACTGTATTAGGCCGTTATTACCATAGCGGATCATTGCCTTCACCTATTCAATGGACAGATAAAAAGACGGACCAGAAAATTACTCAAGATAATTGGGCACAAGTCCAACAACAGGATAAAAATGTAGAAGTAATATCTTTAAATTACAACATGGATATAAAAGGCTTTGAGCAACTGCGTGAAAAAAAGATTGTAGAAGATACAAGGCAGGTAGTCGGCAATGACAGGTTTATGAATTTATCAATCAACGGGATTGGAACATCTTTCAACCTTAAGAATCAATATAATAAATTATTAGAAGATTCAATAACTTGGTATACAAAAAATTCTACAGATCCATCTATAAATTTTAAAAAGGATCCAAAAGACAAAAGCTTTTTTATGGAGTTGGAAAAATTAGGAGAGGCTGCGCAAACACCTGAGCTTTTGAATAACCTAAAACAGATCACCTATATATCGGATAATCCCAATGCCACTACCTGCGCAAGTTATATTGCATGTAAAGCAATATTAAGTCAAGCTGATCCTAGTACTACTTCTGTTTTATTTTGTTGTAAAAGTGGTAAGGACAGAACCGGTATAATCAGTTATTTAACGGATGCAACTATTATTTGCAAGTCTTGTCCAGAATTGGATATAGATATAGATAAAGTCTGTAAAGACCTAGCCCTCACTAGACATTATCAATCGTTGGCTTGCATAAATGGAGGTATGCCAGGTAGATTTGGCATGAAACCTGTTCGAAACAATAAAGCATGTAATAAGTTTACTGAGCTACTCTTTCCTAGAACAGCAGAGTTAACAAAAATTCCGCTAATTAGATAACGCCTTAGTGGCCCTATGGCCAAACATAGGTCAAAAAAAGTATACATCCAATGCACCTGTTTTTAAGTATTGAAAATCAATGAAATTGTATTGATCTACTGATAATCAATTAGATTATTATATTTATACTAGCGTAGTAGGGGATGATGGTTTGATTGAGATCTATTTTTTAGCTATATTCCCGGAATATAATGTAGTTTTTTCTTTGGGCTTTATTCTAGGTTATGATAAAAGCGTTTGGCGCATATTTACTTTTTTTACGTGGAATGTTTGGCAATCCCATTCCATATCGCATGTTTTTGGCCCGGGTTGCGAAAGAATGTATTCAGGTAGGGGTTGATGCCCTCTTTATTGTTTGTATTATTTCCATTTTTATGGGCGGGGCTACTTGTATTCAGTTGGCATCTCAATTAAAAAATCCACTGATCACAAAAGATTTTATAGGTGTTGCGGTACGGAATATGACCGTTTCTGAATTAGCCCCAACAGTAATTGGTATTGTTTTTACGGGAAACATCGGTTCTAGTATAGCCAGTGAGCTGGGTTCTATGCGGATTAGTGAGCAAATAGATGCCTTAGAGATTATGGGTGTAAATGCAAATAATTATTTGGTTTTACCTAAAATTATTGCTACCGTCTTGATGTATCCATTGCTGGTGATTATTGCTATGTTCCTTTCTATTTATGGAGGGTTTCTCTCTTGTAAGTGGCTCACTTCAATTCCCCCTCAAGCCTATATCAATGGGTTAAGAAATGCGTTTGATGCATACGATGTCCATGTGGCACTTTATAAATCATTGGTTTATGCTTTTATTATCTCTTCTATTGCTTGTTATAAAGGTTTTTTTACAAGGGGGGGGGCATTAGATGTAGGCAAATCCAGTACAAATGCTGTGACCAGTAGTTGTATTGCGATTCTGATCGCAGACTTATTTTTAGTCTATGTTTTACTTGGTCATCGTATCTAACCTGATCACACTTGTATGATTACCTTTGAAAACATTTCTAAATCTTTTAATGACAAGGTGGTCCTAAATGGGCTCACGGGTAGATTTAAAGCTGGGCAAATCAGTTTAGTAATAGGTGCCAGTGGAACGGGTAAAAGTCTGTTAATAAAATGTTTACTTGGATTGGTTATGCCAGATCGCGGCGTTTCTCTTTTTGATGAGCGGGATCTAGTATATGGCGATAAACCGCTACAAACTGAAATAAGAAGGGAAATTGGTATGCTCTTTCAAGGAGGGGCTTTATTTGATTCTAAAAATATAGAGGAAAATATTCGCTTCCCATTAGATGTACTCACTGCTATGAGCGCATCAGAAAAGAAAGATCGTGTACATGCATGTCTGGAACAAGTAGGCCTTACAGATGCCAAGCATAAGATGCCCAATGAATTAAGTGGGGGTATGAAAAAGCGCGCTGGTATTGCTAGAGCTATTGTGAACCATCCTAAATATCTTTTTTGTGATGAACCGAACTCAGGGCTAGACCCCCAAACCGCACTTAAAATAGATGAATTAATTGCCCAAGTAACCCATACCTATCAAACCACTACTGTAATTGTGACCCATGATATGAATACCATTTTATCCCTAGGCGATTTTATTTTGTTCCTGCACCAGGGCAAAAAATCATGGGAAGGTAGTTCTAAAGATATTTTACATACCAGACTAAAGCCATTACAAGACTTTCTGTTTGTTGGCAAGATGAAAGAACTCCTAAGCTAACGACGGTAGATCACACGAAACGATTCCCCCTTCGCTAGATAAAAGGCAGCTATAATGCTTGTATCGTTTCTATTCATGGTACTGTTTTAGTAAGGCAATTTTTTTACTTTTTTCTTTTAACACAAAAAACAGTGATTTGAACAGGTCCACTCGACTAGCTCAAATGATCAACCGTTGTTAAGGGGAAATGGCGCATATATCTATTGACTGCTTCCTTGACCTTTTTAATCTTATGTTCATTGCCAATATTTTTAAGCACATCATCTATCCATTCTACGATCAATAGCATATCAGAGGCCACCAATCCCCTAGTCGTTACTGCCGCTGTACCCAAACGGATCCCTGAGGTCACTTGTGGCGTAGTAGGGTCAAAAGGAATTAAATTTTTATTCGTGGTAATCGCTGCTTTTTGTAAGGCTGCTTCTGCTTGTTTACCCGTTATATTTTTACTAGATAAATCCACCAACAACAGGTGGTTATCCGTTCCATTAGATACAATTGTATAGCCTTTATCCATCAATGCTTGCGCCATTACCTTTGCATTTTTTTGTACCTGTATGGCATATGTTTTAAAATCACTGGTCATAGCTTCGTAGCAGGCAACAGCCTTAGCAGCAATACTATGGACCAATGGCCCACCCTGCGTACCAGGGAAGACAGCCGAATCGAGTAGAGCCGACATATTTTGTACTATCCCCTTGGCATTGGTTTTAGGATGCTTAAAATCTTTTCCCATCAGTATCATACCCCCTCGAGGACCTCGTAATGTTTTATGCGTGGTAGTAGTAACAAAGTGGCAATAAGGAAAAGGATTATTGAGTAACCCCTGGCTAATAAGACCTGCAGGATGGGCAATATCTGCCCACAAAAATGCCCCTACTTCATCTGCAATCACGCGTAACCGGGCATAGTCCCAATCACGACTATAGGCAGAGGCACCACAAATCATCAGAACAGGTTGTACCTCCCTTGCCTTTCGGGCTACTTCCTCCCACTCCACACATCCCGTCTCTCGGTTTACACCATAAAAAAAAGATTGATATAGCTTGCCAGAAAAATTTACAGAGGAGCCATGGGTTAAGTGACCACCATGGGATAGATCAAACCCAAGTATTTTATCACCAGGCTTTAACAGCGCCATCATCAACGCTGCATTGGCTTGTGAACCAGAATGGGGTTGCACATTCACCCAGTCGACATGGAACAATGCCTTAGCCCGTTCAATAGCTAAAGACTCTATTTCATCCACAATCTGACAACCACCGTAATAGCGCTTACCTGGAAGACCTTCTGCATACTTATTCGTTAGAATACTGCCTGTAGCAGCAGCTACTTGAGCAGAAACAAAATTTTCAGAAGCGATCAATTCTAACCCTTCCTCTTGACGTATTTTTTCTTTTGCTATCAGCTTAAGAATAATCGAATCTTCTTGGATCATCTTAGATATTTACTAGGTCACTACAGTGGATGATCTACCCATTGGATAGACCACAATAAGGAAGGTTAATCCATACCTAAAAGACCTACATGGACAAGCATTAACTTATACAGCTTAGTATTATTTTGATGCATGGCTAGTTCTAATGGTGTAAGCCCTTCTTTATTTTTTATCCATACGCCTCTACCAGCGTGTACCAGTAGTTTTTTTACAATAGCCCTATCTTGGCACTGTACCGCATAATGTAAAGCAGTTTGGCCTATATTGTTTTGTATATTCACATCAATAGCCGGATAACGCAACAAACGATCTACACTTTTCCGTTGCTGCGTAGCGACTGCATAATGCAATGGCGTACTACCTGTGCAATCTTGTGCATTTATCTCCAACAAGCAACAGTGGAGCAAAGTTTTTAACAGCTTACTTTTTTTATTTGCAGCTATAAGGTGCAAAGGTGTAGCACCGTTAGTTGCTTTGGCATTAATGTTAAAACGTCCAGCGTTTAGTAATGCACGAAAGAGCGCTACTACATTTTGACGAGCCGCCCAATGCAACACAGTATATCCTTTTTTATCTTTCGTTTCTACCATCTGTTTTTGCTGCAACAGCATTTGAACGATTGGCAGATTACACGCTTTAATAGCGATCCATAAAGGGCTAGGCTCCGTATCACACATAGCGCCTGCTTGCAATAATAATTGCACAAGATCCTTCCTATTTTTTTGAATAGCAAGTTGTAATGCATTATAGCCTTGACGATTGACTATATTTGGATTGGCACCAGCTGCTAGTAAAAGCGATACAATCTTTTTATGCCCTCTTTCAACCGCAAGCAACAGGGGGGTATTGCCATTTCTAACACTTACCTGATCCAACAAAACTTTGGACTTAATCAGACAGTCCACAATGGCTGGTTTCGCATATTTAGCCGCATAATGCAAAGGACTATATCCTAAAAAATCTTGATTATTAATCTTTTTTCGGTCAAGTAATAGAGTTGAAACTTTTTGTAAGTTATTCTCTTGAATAGCCCATATCAACGCTGTATAAACAACAGTAGGTTGACTAGCGCCAGATACTTCAGTAGCCTCTGATGTAGCATGGGTAGAGAAACCGCTACTGGTTAGCCCCCCCAAAAAAACAATGATTTGTAACGCTTTGGTAGAAAAGTGGAAAAAAGATAATGGTTGCATAGGCATTGAATGACTAAATAGCTAACCTGCTGATGCAGGGATAGGAAACCTCTATTTTTTTGCAAAAAAACTGGGAGGACAAATCTGTTTTTGTAGCCCTATAAAGCGCTTTGGCTGATACAAATAGATGCAATCTAACTTATTTTATAAAAATAGTAACAATAGGCTGCCATGTACCTGGCTTAGCCTAACAATTCTACAACATTTCTGATATATAAGCAAGCCCCATTCCTACAATACATTCAATTTACCATAGGCAGACCGAATAGGCGGTAGCCACCCAAATGGCGTATAAGGGTATATAAAATGGAAAGAAAATAATTATAGGTAGAGGTCAACTACTCTGTAAGCGTGACCAACCTATTTTTCTTTATTGTGATTAATAGTTAAATTTAGATGTTAGGCATCCATCACCTACTATTGTGGGTATGTTACTGATCATACCAGAGATCATTTTCTTTATTTATAGCAGGCATATGTTACATAAAACTGACTCCAAAAGATATTCATTTTTCGCACATTATCTTTTGTTTTATGTCATATCTATAGCCTATTTTCACTTTACAAGTTCTAGTTGTGTACGCAACGAACTGATACCTATCCTAAATAAAACGCTGAGTAATCTACCTGAATCGATCAAGGAAAAATATGTACACCTCATGCAGGCCCCAAACGTACCAGGGGATGAAAAGAAACAGCTGAAACAACATATTGATACAACCAAAGACCAAAATCTTGTAGAAAAACTTATCAATCAATATCATACGCTCTATATAATTTTGCATCCAATATTGCCAAAAGATCAATTTTTTGCATTAAAAAATAGCATAGCCCAAGTTACTAATTTAAAGGAGGCAGACACAGTGGATCAATACATTGAATCACAGCTACCTAAACCATTCATAAAGTTAAGTGATGAGGATAGAGAAAATATATGTAAGCTTCCGGAGGGTCAGCGCAACAATATTCTAGCAATTATGACCCCTAATGAACTCCATGAAGCAGAAGACCAACCTGCCCATAAAGGCACTACAGTCCAGTTAGAAACTATACATCAATTGATTCAAGAGGGTAAAGCGCAACAGGCCCAAGATGAAGATACACCAGAAGATGGCTGGGGCGATAAACTACCATTAAAAGGTAAAGACAGAATGGTGTTTTTAAATTTGATGGTAGAGTATAATGACAACGATCAAAAAGCATTAAAAATGCTTTTCGATGAAGTCGATGCAGATAGTGTTAGGAATTTGGCCATTCTTTTCGCAAGAAGATTTACCAAAGAGGAAAACAGGCGACTCGTAAGTGCAATGATTTACCTTTACAAGGGTTGGCCAGCAGACACTATTAAAATGTGTAACAATACGGCCGAAATGTCTTTGATGGAACAGTTAAAGATCTTCCGAAGGACTACCGGATCGCAGCTAGATGCCTTGCAGCAACTTAATAAGTATCTAAAGGAGCTTATAGAGAACCCTAATCTGTTTAAAGCCAAGTACACGAAGGAACCTAATGATTATATAAGTAGTCTTATAGATGAGGTCAACGAAGAGAGTATAACTGGCATAAAAATGAGATAAAGCCTTATAAACGATCACTATGAAAAAAGTTGCAATTAATGGATTTGGTCGTATTGGTCGATTGGCCTTACGGAATCTTTTATCCTGTAGTGATCTACAGGTAGTAGCGCTGAATGACCTGGCCAACAGTGCTACTTTAGCCCATTTATTTAAATATGACTCTAACTACGGTCCTTTTAGGGGGCAAGTCACATGTGATGATACGAGTATAACCATAGATAACCAGCGCATCCATGTCTATGCCTCAGCGCATCCATCTGCATTGCCCTGGAAGACACTAGGTGTAGATATAGTCATAGAGGCTACAGGCCGTTTCTTAGACCAAGCAGGCGCCAGTAGCCATTTAACAGCAGGTGCCAAACAAGTAGTACTTTCTGCACCTGCTAAAGATCATACCATTCCCACTGTTGTACTGGGTATTAATGATGCGATTTTAAAAACCAAACCAGCGATTATATCTAATGCCTCTTGTACAACCAATTGTTTGGCACCCGTTGCTAAGGTATTAGACGACCATTTTGGTATAGCACAAGGGGTCATCAATACCATCCATGCCTATACAGCTGACCAATCGTTGCAAGATGCACCACATAATGATTTAAGAAGAGCAAGAGCCGCTGCACTTTCTATTATTCCTACTTCTACAGGCGCTGCCCAAGCTATAGGGCTGGTTATGCCCCATTTAGCTGGGAAACTAGATGGTATGGCCATGCGTGTGCCTGTTGCGAACGGTTCAGTGGTTGACTTTACCGCTATCCTAAAGCAAGAGGCTACTCAAAAGAGCTTAAATGAAGCAATGTATCAAGCAGCCCAGGGTCCACTTAGGCATATATTGGCCTATACAGAAGAACCGATTGTCTCTGTAGATGTAATAGGCACTACCTACTCCTCGATTGTGGATGGGAAACTCACCTATGTGGATGGTAAATTGGCAAAAATCATCAGCTGGTATGATAATGAAGGAGGATATGCCCACCGGCTGGTAGATATCATACGGTTGCTCTAAAAAGATTAAACCTTAACTGCTACATAGTATACAGTAACAAAAAAACTTTTACACAATCCTTTAGAAAGACCAAAAATTTAGTATGTGTTCAGTGCGATGGTTGTTTGCGTTAAAAGAACAACGCCCCTGAAAAAAGTCGCGGTGTAGAAAATGGCATTTTACAGATGATTTGGAAAAACAGTTTCCTTTGAAGCCCCCGAAGGGGGCGCTTTCTGTTTTTCCATCTGTAAGATGGCAGTTGCAGCGACTTTTTACCAAGGGCTTGATTTTTTGTCCCCTTTTTTATCAAGAAAAAAGGGGGAATAAAATACCTTATTAACCAGTGACGTGAACAAATACAAAATTTAAGCCATACTCTTACTCCAATGGGTTCTGTCGCGTTTGTTTTAAAGAAATGCTTACTATTTCAGTAACTGTAGTTAAAAAGTAGTGACCATGTTCAAGATTTCTGTCAAATTCATACCTTATTTTAAGTATCTTTTCACGAAACTGGTTAATAAGCCATTTTTCTTTTAAAGATGGGTTCTTAAGTTAGGGCAACTTACTCGTAAATACCCTGTGAATCCATTTAGGTAGTAAAATAGCCCCTAGTACCAAATAGAGGTAAAAAGTACAGATGCGCCATAGCAACGCAATCAATAAAGTATAATCACCTAACATAGGTTCAAAAAACTTCTGAAACCAGAATTCTGCAATGCCGCTCCCACCCGGAGAAACAGGTAGCAACATCAGGGCCCACATCACAATTTGTCTGCCCCAAATGGCTAGGTGCTGACCAAAGGAAATAGGGCAATAAGCAGCCATCAAACAATTCATCAAAACATATCGAACCATCCAGGTTAAAAGGGTACAAAGCAATATTTTAGACCAAAAAATAGGGAACCTTCCTCTAAACTCATGTGAAGTAACGATGATATCTTTACTTAACTGATAAGCTGATCGACGCCACCGCTTCAAAAAACCGATACTGGTTATACGCATTAAAATCCATTTTAAGGGCTTGGGATTGACAAACACACCAATGGTCATCACCAAGTTATAAAGAAAGAAAAAAGCATAAGTACTAAAAAAAAAGGCTTTGATGCCACTACTCAGTTGACCTGCAATAACAAAAATGGAGTCATATGCCCCCCCCAAACCGAATGAACCAGCTAGAAGAAAGAACAGATTATCCACTATCCCGGTCACAATAACATAGGCAATGGACCTACCAAATGATAATCCTTCTTTAGATAAGAGAAAAATGGCTACTAGCCCTCCTCCTACCACGGATGGTGTAACAGCAGTGCCAAACTCCCAAAGAATGGTCACATAAAAACAACTCGTCCAACTCAAAGTATGGTTGCTCAAGATCCGTAATCTATACATATGGCCCACCTCACGCAATACAATGGCTAATAAAGTCATAAACAGATAATACCAATTAGGTGCACTTAATAATGTAATGACCTCAAGTGAAATTTTACCAGATCTATAGAATAAAAAACCAGTAATCGCTAGTCCACATATTATAGGGAACCATACCTTTTTAACATTTAATGTTTTAAGTGCCTCTTGAGCATCCATATATATCGTATTATTAATTTAACTTGGTTCAGCTAAGTCTGCATGCGCAGCAATCCCTTTCACAGTAGGAACCCTGAAATAATTTGAATCACTGCTAGGGGCAAGCGCTAGCGCCTGCTCATGTGAAAGCCAATTCGATACCACATCTGACCGTAAACTAGTAGATGCCAATCTATAAGATTCTTCTACAACAACACTATTATCCACATCAAGTTCATCTAGCTGATTGACCCAATCTACCATGGCATTTAAGTCATGGAGCATAGTGTCCCGCTCATGCGGCGGCAATTCAAGGCGACACAGATAGGCCAATTTATTTAAAAGATCATTATCAATAACCATACACAGACTAAATAAAAAATTTTACCAATCTAAAATTATTTTAAGCAGAACAAAATAGCTGTCAGCGCAGATAAAAAAGATACAATGAGTCTCTCTTCTAGTCACTGATTTTTTGTATTAAAAACAAAAAACCCTCAAAAAAGTCGCGGTGTAGCAAGTGTCATCTAAGAGATGATTGGGAAAAACAGTTTCCTTTAAATCCCCAAAGGGGGCGCTTGCTGTTTTTCCATCTCTCAGATGACACCTGCAGCAACTTTTTACCGAGGGCTTGATTTTTTGCTTACTTTTTTATCAAGAAAAAAGTAAAAATAAAATTGCTTTACTAACCAGTGGCGTACATAGACACTAAAATGAAAGCACACATAAGCTACGTACAGTATGATACCGATTGCATTCTTTATAGTTTTGAAGCAATAGGATGCAAGGTTACTAAATACAATTTAACAATAACTTCGTTGTTTATAGCATCTTCGTTTTTTATAGCATAGTCAAATGGGACTTTACCAAAGCTATCCTTCTTATTTGGATCTAAGGACAATGCCAATAATCGCTCCACTATTTTAGGGCTTTCCGTATCGTCTAACGCAGCTGCATAGTGCAATAAGGTTTTACCATCTTGACCCCGTATCTTTAGCTTATTCAGATCTATTGCTTTTTGAATCAACTGCTTTACAGCGGATGCATTAGATTCCTTGTGTGCCCAATCTAAGGGTATCCATCCAGCGTTATCTTGCTTATCTATCGCTGCACCTGCATCAAGCAACATTTTAATAATAGAACCTTTTCTATCATAACAACAGGCCCAACCTAAAGGCGGATTGCCATAGAAATCTGGTGCATTAGGATCTGCACCTTGACGCAAACAGCTATCCACTTTTTTAGGGTTACCTTTTTTTATCGCCGTAATCAAATCAGGCTGTTCTGATTCCTGTTCACTAGACCTACACCTGCTTGCTTGTAGGGAATAAAAGATTAGAATAGCTAAAGCTAGGCATCGCATATCACAAGCCAATAAAATAAATCAGAAAGAGCAACCCAAGCAATAGCCTTATTATATAGATCTTTACATCTGTACCAAAATAGAAGGTAAAAACAGCCAGACCAAAGTATGCAACAGGCAATTATCTATAAGGGCATAACCAATGTACCACAATTGGCATGCATCTTATTACTTACCCTTTTTCAAAGTTTTTGACGCATCTACAGTTTTTGATGCATCAGACTCGAGCACATCTACCACCTCAACTTCAAACAAGAGAATGGAATTGGCAGGAATAAGCTTTCCTATCGCATTTGGACCATAGGCCAAAGCAGATGGTATAAAAAAACGTGCTTTTTCATGCTTCTTGAGCAATAATAAACCTTCATCCCATCCTTTAATCACATAGCCAAGACCTACTTTAAACTCAAATGGTTGGTAGGGCCTTTGTGCATTATAAATATTGTGCGCCTTAGCTACCTCTTCTACACTGGTATCAAACACCGTACCATCTAATAGCCTACCGGTATAATGGACTTTAATGGTCTTGCCCTTACCCACAGGAATGGCATCAGAAACGTGATCAATACTATAAAAAAGACCAGAATCTGTGGTAGATGCTTCAATATGCTGCGCAGCTAAATAATCAGTAATCAGCTGCTTGTCTTTAGCTAATTGGGTCGTACGACGCGTTTCTAGCATTTGGTGGTATGCTTCGTCAGTCATAATCTCATTTAATTTAATATCCATTACAAATTCATCCTCTTTATTTAAATCGAGCTGCTTTAAAATCTGCTCTAAACGTTCCGGATCTTTTTCTTCCAGATAGTCTGCAGGCGCACATTTAAAAACCATATGTTGCTTACCTTGCATCATACCAATCATCTCAGCCAACTTCTTATTTTCCGATTGAAAAGAGGACTCAAACTGCAAGAAAAAAGGCTCCGGTCGATTGATTAATATTATTTCTTTAGGGTCACTTTTTTTATCTTTTGTTCCTTTTTTAGGGATTGCTTTCATGACAAAAGAGAATTCAAACCACTCGCCATCCTTTACTTTTCTTCCGTTACCTTTTTTCCCTATCGATTTATAAGAAAGGCCCGATGGGGTAGTAAGAAAAGGATAACCATAACAATGGTACTGATGATTATACCAGACAAGTCCTATAACAAGGGTCATAAATATCCAGGCGCATACTACTTTACGTTTCATATAATATAATTAAAAATTAAGGTGAAGGTCTTGCAATATTTTTTCAAATTGATCCACGGTTTCTGTTAAACTTAAATGAGAAACGCCCCCTGCAGCATTCTTATGGCCCCCACCACTAAAGTATTTTTTGGCAATTAAGTTAGCCGGTATGTCACCAACAGATCGCAGAGAAAGGTATACCATCTCATCTTTTTCTTTTAGCACAGCGGCTAACGATATACCTTTTAAGGAAAGCGCATAATCTACCAAGCCTTCTGTATCCCCACTCTTTAAATCGTACCTTTTATAATCGTCTTTTTGAATCACAAAATAGGCCACATGCAAGGCAGGCAACACAACCAAACGCTGGCTAACTGCAAAACTAAAAAAATGCAACCTGTTGAGCGACTTATTGTCGTAAATAAGCCGCTGTACCTTAAAAGGATCTACCCCATACGCTATCAAATCGGCTGCAATGCGATGCGTAATAGACCGCGTATTGGGATTTTTAAACGAGTTGGTATCGGTTACAATACCCGTATACAAACAAGTAGCAACTGGAAGAGTGACCTTTTCTTTCTGCCCCAATGCTTCAAAAATTTGAAACAATACCTCTGCACTAGCAGCTGCTTTAGGATCCCATAATAAAAGGTTTGCAAAGTTTTCCGGCTCTATATGATGGTCAATAATAACCTTAAATGCATCAGATTGCTTTAATATATAGGCCCACTCATCCAAACGGCTGGCAGCAGAGAAGTCTACACAAAAAAGTAAATCGATGGTCTTGATTTGCGCTAATAAAGCTTCCTGTGTGTAATGCGCTGCTACGATCACCGTATCTACCCCCGGTAGCCAAGAGAGAAAGGTAGGATAGGCTGTGGGCGCAATGACATGAACGGAATGGCCCTGCTCCCTAAGAAACAAAGCCAAAGCTAACGAAGTCCCAAGTGCATCTCCATCAGGTCTAGCATGCATGACCACTGCAATCTGCTTAGGACTGGCTAACTGCTCTTTTAGAATAGATATATCGTACATATATAGGCAATCTAATAAAAATTTATGATATGGAAAAATATATGGGCCTATAACCAGATGGTTCGTAAAAGCATCCTAGCTAAAATAGGCCACCATCCCTAGGCTATTGCATGCAATAGATACCAAGTGTACCTATTGCAACCATAGACCTTTTGGTAATGGCATGAGCTATAAGTGGGGTCGCTCTAGGCCAAACTTAGCAGATGTATATGAACCATACCGAGACCTATAGGTAAAATTTATTCAACTTTATACCTTTCATCAGTAACTTGTGCCAATTCTTCCATAGCACTACCTATGTAATAGGGCTGTATCCACCGTTCTACCTGTCTCGTTTGGTCATTATGCTTGGCTGATGCGGCGGCTGTATCTTTATTGCTTACACAAGCTATAAAAATACCTTGATCATCAATAATCGGATCACTTAAAACATTTAACCCTAACCCAAAACATTTTCCTACAAAAACTTGGGCTTTTTTAAGCTGGTGATCATCTTTTTCCAAAAAACACAACCGCTCCACCGATTGTATGGTCAGCCCTTCACCATATTGCTCTGCTATACCCTGCAACGTGGTAGCCTTGATGCATTTGAGTTTATCTAAAATTATTTTGGCTTTTTCTTGATGTAAGACCTTTGCATATACTTTTCGGAAAACCGAATCTAAAGGAACCAAATCACCTGGCTTAACCTGATCCACCATAACCGCCAATAGATAGACGTTCCCTAAATCAAACAACGGAGAGACCTTGCCTACCGTGGCCTGATTGTAGAGCCAGCAAACCACCTTTCGAGCAGCTGCATGCGGACCAATAGAGCCATCAGATGGTGCAACGGTCTCTTTTTGAATGGTTAAGTGCGCATGCGTAGCCAATTGCTCTAAATCAGCCAACCCTTTTACAGAATCAGTAAGCTGCTGCACCTGCCTAAAATACTTATTACGTGTCTGGTCACTGACCAAAGGCTTTTTCTCAATAACAGCGATTTCATAATGGCCTTTCTCTACTTTAATCAGCTTATACAAGGTGTGGAAAGCATCATTTACAACGGGACCTACTACCATACCCGCCTTTAGGGTGTGTTTGATGGTAGTGAAGGCACTAGGCAACGTATCCGCTGTACAGACCAAACGTGTATCTTCAAGATGGCCATCGGTATGCTGTTTAGAAAAGGCATATGGATCTGTTGTAGTAGAAAACTGAACAACAAGATTATTTAATTCTTTTTGAAAATCATCACTATCAGATTTATTTTGTTGAACAGGGAAAGCAATATAGTGAATGGTTTTGAGCGCTGATAAAGCGGTATACTGGTTTTTATGAGCAGCCATATAGTCTCGTAATTGCTGATTGGTCAGTCGAACCAAATCATCTTGAATCGAGGAAAAGGGAATATAAAGATAGTCTACCTTACAGAACAGGCCAGCCTGTTGTGCAGCGTGCGCCACTTCCAATGTAGTAGTAAAACAACTTTGCACCATGAGTTGATGCAACTTTTTGACCGCTCTTTTTTGGGCAAGATCTTGTTCAACCTGACACCACCAGACTTGCTCACTTTTAGATAAATTATTGAGATAGTTCAATAATTTTTGCTTATCAAAATCACCTGTTTTAGGATCTTTAAACGCAGCTCTAAGTTCTGTATCAATATGTTCCCCCTGCACCAAATCGACGAGCTCTTGACTCCCTACCGCAATACCAGCCTGCTTGAGTTCTTTCCTATAAAGCATGCGCTCAATTAACTGACGCCATGCATAATCCCTTAAACGTAGCTGATCCGCTTCCTTGGGCTGCTTCCCTTGACTAGCCAGATTACGACAAATCGTTTCATACATTTTATGGTAATCGACGTAGCTAATTTTTTCACCAGATAACCGACCAATTTGATCTTTACTACTAAAAAGATAGGGGATGACACGCGCCAACTCACTACCCAAAAACATAACCACCAAAAAAGAGACCACCATCACAACAAAGGTATTGCCACTCTTTCTAATATTTCCAAGAATTGCCATTTATAGAGATGCTTTAAATGTAAACCCACACCAACCATACTACCCCCTATTGCGAATTTACCGCCTAATCGGATAGGATCAAAATAAGACCATCGATTAGGCAGTTTGCGAAATGCTATCGGGCAATTGGTCCGTCGATCCAGTACCTCAATCCTCACCCAGGCCTTGTACGCTGTGGTCTTGCATACCTTTTTTCACTCATCAACTTTTTTCGAAAAAAATCTAGGATAAGCCATAGTTACTTTAACAGCCCTTTGCGTTGCAAGACAGTTGTAAAAAATTTGATCTCATTATCTCCATGGAAGATTTTAAATGGAAGATAAAAAAACTGCACCTTAGATAACACCAATAGAAAATATCCTTTCCCTTTATAAGCCTTCCGAATTTCTGTCCATGATATGGGCATGGCCTGTTTTGCATTGAGCTGCATGATCAACTGCTGGTTGTTAATTTCATATACGACACGCTCAAAAATAGGACGATTGGTATCTAATTGTGTAAGTCCATAGAGCTGAACCAGCCAAAAAATCAGATAACAGATAAAACCGATGATACCGACCAACACAAACCAGATCGTCTTGATAAAAAAGGTACTACTCATCAAAAGCGCAAGCAGAGGAAAAATCCACCACTGCATGCGTAAAATATTTTGTATCCCTAATTTTACATAAAGACCATTCGACATTTTATATTTTTTTGTTTTGACAATCATAATATTCAGATAATAACTAAATAACGAGCGCTGGATAGCCCAGCCAGCTAGGCTATAGTTTTTTTATTTAAAACACCTGGTGAATATAGTGATTTTACCTATAACTTAACTATATTGCTTGCGCTGAGTGCGTAGGACAGATAAAACCTAAAATCTATGTTTGCTACATTGCCCTTGTTATCTCTTAAGGCTACTGCCGCTACCCTATCGAATGGCATTCAGTATGGTACGAATGGTAGCCTAACGGTTCCTCCATTTTGGTTGGCCATACCTTTTATCCTTTTATTATTGATGATTGCTACTGGTCCGCTTTTCTTTCCTACTTTTTGGCACAAACATTACCCAAAGGTAGCCATATTGTTGGCTACTTTCGTTATGGTATACTACTGTACCGTCCTAGAAAACAAACTCAAACCTGTAGAAGCCGCAGCGGAATACGTACAGTTTATGGCTTTGATTACTGCTTTATACATGGCCACTGGCGGCATTGCCATTAAAGTACACAGACGTGTTACACCATTTATAAACATCATCCTACTTTTCACCGGTGGCTTATTTGCCAACTTAATTGGCACCACGGGGGCTTCTATGCTGTTTATACGTCCTTATTTAGGCTTAAATAGAGGCCGCATTAAAGTCTATCATATTGTCTTTTTTATCTTTATAGTTAGCAATATAGGGGGCGCATTAACGCCTATTGGAGACCCCCCCCTATTTTTAGGATTTCTTAAAGGGGTGCCTTTTGCATGGACTTTAATGCACAACAGCCTCCCTTGGCTGATGGCCCTTGTGCTATTATTGTCTATTTTTTACTTTTTTGAACGCAGCAACAAGGCAGTGCCAACGGATGCGCCCTGCGCAGGTATCGTTTCCATTGCAGGTAGTAAAAATTTCATTTGGTTGGTGCTGATTATTGGTGCCGTCTTTTTAGATCCAACCATTTGCACATGGTTGCCTACCATTGATTACCATGGCCATCCTATTTCTTTTGTACGTGAGTTGATTATGCTGACCATAGCTACGCTTGCCTTTTATACTGCCAACAAACAAGTACTTCTATCCAATGGATTTAGTCTTGCACCTTTAAATGAGGTCTGTTTAATCTTTATAGGTATCTTTGGTACCATGATCCCCGCACTTGAATTAATTGGCAGCTTTGCGGCATCCGAAGTGGGTAAACAGCTGATTACACCTACTACTTTATATTGGGGAACGGGATTTTTTTCCTCTGTTTTGGATAACGCACCTACCTACCTTAACTTTGTAGCGGCCAGTATGGCTGCACAAGGGGGCAGTATTGAACAGTTAGCCGATGTGCAAGCCTATGCAGCAGGAGGCATCTACCCTGACTCAGTCACTAAATTAAGCGCCATTGCTTTAGCTTCGGTTTTTTTTGGTGCCATGACCTATATTGGCAATGGCCCTAACTTTATGGTTAAAGCAATTGCTGAACAAGCAGGCGTCACCATGCCTCCCTTTGGACGCTATATCTTTCGGTTTTCTATGCCTATTTTACTTCCTATACTTTTTATGATTTGGGTATTTTTCTTTGCATTGTAACCCAATAAAGATCATCGCTTATATATTCAATGGGTCAAACAGCCAAGAGCGTAGTCTCTTTGTTTTTAACGGTTGGTCTATGCGTATCGCTACTGTTTGTGGGCAAAAAGCATGCTACTTTACTATGCGAAGCTATAGAAATCTCCATCAAGGAGGAACCAGGACAATCTTTTATAACCCCTAAAGAAGTCATGAACTGCTTAGCATCTACCTACAAAATCTCATTACAAAAAACACCACTCAAAAATATCCACACACATGCCATACAACATCACCTTGCCAGCCACCCATTTATAAAAAATGTATGGGTCTATAAAACCTGGCAGGGCATCTTAAAAATTTGCTTAGAAACCAAATATTGTATAGCCCGTATCATCAACCGAACGGAGCCCAATGAGGTCTACCTGGATGAAGCCGGCTGCTTGCTAGAGGCCAAAGGCCTACCCTTACTGCGCCTGCTGATTATAACGGGTCAAAATATAGGTATAGCAAACAACACGCTGCGCGACAAGGGCTTATTAGCGTTGTTACACTTCATTTATAAGCATCCCTTTTGGAAACGACAGATTACAAGCTTAGAGGTAACAGCCCATGGCAAAATCATACTGGGTACACAAGTAGGTGGACACCAAATCACATTCGGAAAGGCAGAAAACATAGACGAAAAATTTGAGAAACTATGGCTTTTCTATACCCAGGTTATTCCTTATAAAGGATGGAAAGCATACCATCTTGTAAATGTAGAATTTGACAATCAGCTGATTTGCGAATAAGTATAGGTGCCAACAAGGCCATCTCCTTATCTGTATCTGTTCAAAAAATGGCGTCAACTTAAGGATTTTTTATTGATTTTCAAATAAAAATATCTATTCGCGCCATTGGTTAGCAATGAATTTTATCCCACTTATATTTTAATAAAAAAGTGGACAAAAAATCAAGCCCTCGGTAAAAAGTCGCTGAAAGTGCCATCCTACAGATGGAAAAACAGAAAGCGCCCCCTTTGGGGGCTTCAAAGCAAACTGTTTTTCCTAATCATCTGTAACATGCCACTTTCTAAACCGCAACTTTTTACAGGGGCGTTGTTCTTTTTAAGTGAATTGAATAGATATATTTGCTGTTATTTCGTCAAGTTAAGTCGATTATGTCCGCCGATAAAAAAACTTGGTGGCCATAGGCAACTACCTATACGCATTAGCCATTGCTATCGCTGTGTTAGCATAGATATTCTTTAAGATAACGCTACTGGCTGAACACATACTTTTCTTGATAAAAAAAGTAAGCAAAAAACCAGTGACTGGAACAGACACCCTAAAAAAGCGTAGGCAATGGGTTTTGTTTCGGTAGCTGCTCAGCCAATAGCGCAGACCATGGGGCAATCTTAAAAGTTTTACGACGTGCCGTAGCGCCGCTTACTAAGCTAATATTGCTTTTGGCTATACGCAACGTTTTAGCCAAAAGTGCCACAATCGCTTGATTGGCTTTACCCCCCTCAGGAGGAGCCATAACACGGAGCTGCAATATATATTTCCCTCCTTCCTCTATCCAGTGTTCAATTTTATCTTGATGGCTTTTAGGTTTTGCATAAATATGCAAAAAGTATACAACGTGATCAGATGCGGTCATAGGGTCCACTTAAAGCATAGATACTACTGATGATTAAACAATATACCACTTTCCCATGGATGATGGATCACTCCCTGGCAATCCCCACCCTATCTTAACTTGTATCCCCACCTTATTATCTACTGCGTGCCCAATGGCTTCACTTTTACAATGGTACTATCCTATATCTGTTATACGTTCCAGTCACTGGGCGTTTATTGTTAAAAACAAATGCCTTACGAACCAGTGGCGTGCATAGAAAGGCTATCCCTAAGTGGATACCATAGGTTAAAGAGCTATAGATTACAAATCAATTATTTATATCAAATCTTATGCGTCAACCATCGATGAACAGGCTGCATACATTTTGATATTACTTTAATTTTTCTTAGTATGAAAAAATTAACAACAAATTTTTCAACACCTGTTACGAGGAGTCAATTGTGCAGATTATATTAAACTAATTATGATAATGATAATGATTAGACTAATAAAAATCAATCTTTTATTGATTTTGAGCTACACTACTTCTTCATGTAGTCATCTAACTGAACCCATTTTAGTAAATATAAAGCGGACATGGGGCATGAGGAAGCATACCCCCCCCCCCCAGGCCATTAACCACTACAATCCTTTAAAAGCCATACGAGATACAGTGCATAAAATCATTCCCTCTGTTATCCCGAATTTAAGGCAAACCTATATCAGGCAGATAAATCAGACGCAACCTAGAGAAGACAGGCTACTCCCTAGTAGCATCCATCCATCGCTAAAAGATATAAATCAGGAGCAACCTAGAGGAAACAGGCTACCCACTAGTAGCATCCATCCATCACCAAGAGATGAAGCATCAATGGATCACCTAAAGTGGTTGATAGCGATCCATTCAGATGAAATCAAATAACATAACAAAAAAAAATTATAGGTATATACATGATGGCTACATGTTTTCCTATTCACCCAAGGCATATGACAAGCAATCGGGCCGTCATAACGAATTTCATCCGACCATGGGATTACACGCTGGGCGATAGATTCTGGCCATAAAGAAATGGTAGAAGCACTAATCCGAGAGGCTCCCCTGGTGCATATCGGTAGAAAAAGTAACGCTCTTGACTTGTCTCTGCTATTAAACTACGCCATAGCGTTTGGAACCACAGCAATAGTAAAAGCTTTACTGGATACAGGCCAACCCAAACCAGATATATGATCGCAATAAGCCACTTATATAGGGGAATAGATTGATGCTTGCAGAGATATATGACCGAAAAGATATAGCCAATATTATTCATCATCCATATAACAAACTATATGCGCACCATCTGCTCGTCGAGGCAGCTAAAGTAGATAACCATGCAGAAGAAGCAATCTATACTATACTAACGGATGCAGGCTGGATACCACCTCAAATCTACTAAAATAAACCGTTTTAAATCGCACACCCAATCGCCTGCGGGCCATCACAGGGTGCCCAAACCATCCATTTTACGGTAGGACAACAGTGGCTGACGCAAAGAGACAACAGATGTCTCTTGCAAAGCAGTATTGGATGCTATGCTATTATTTTCTAAATTCGACTAGTGGTGTAGAGACTAACTATTAAAGATGAAGCATAATGAATGATTATATAAAAGATTATACACGCGCTAGGCGAGCTGTGGATGGTGGTTTGCAGCGTTATATGGTTAAGGTATATCTGCATATGACGCTTGGGCTGTTGATTACAGCTGTTGCAGCTGCTGCTGCCTTTACTTTTCCCCCTTTAACCAATCTACTTTTTAAATTGGACCAATGGGGAGATATAGTGGGGCGTACTATGTTGGGCTATGGGTTGATGTTTGCGCCATTTTGCATTGCGATCTATCTATCAGGTAGCTTTTTTAGATCAACCTTTACACGGTCGCGTTTCCTTTTAGGGCTGTATGCTATGCTGATGGGTATGTCATTGGCTGAATTAGCTTTTTTTTATACGATTGATTCTTTGCATAAAACGGTCCTTATAACGGCTTTTACCTTTGGAGCGATGAGTATCTATGGTTACACGACTAACCGTGATTTAACCTCTGTTGGCTCTTTTTGTATGATGGCTATTTGGGGGTTGATGATCAGTGCTGTAGTAAATATTTTTTTTCAGAGCGATCTGATTCATTTTCTAGGCAGCTTTATAGGCGTAATTGTATGCATCGCGCTTATAGCTTATAACACGCAAAAATTAAAAACCCTCTATTATGAGGTACAGGAAACAGCATTAGCAGAAAAAGCTGCCCTAATGGGTGCCTTTTCACTTTATCTTAGCTTCTTAAACCTGTTTGTATACCTATTGCGTTTTTTAGGCGCACAAAAAAGAAGAGATTAACACCCCTACCAAGGGAGGATATTGGTAGCCTCAAACCCATTGCACTGACCCTGGGTTTGAGGCTAAGACCTGTCTGCTTCAGGTATCTGTTTTTGCCTTGTTTGTAACATAGGGTGGTCATGCCGGCTAAAAAGATACATTTTAATTGCTGCCTTGTGCAAGCCAACCAATTTCATATATTCCGCCCTACGCTTTTTAGTAAGCAAGCAATATCTATCAACTAAATGTGTAGCTAGCCTATGTAGTTTTATACTGACCACTTGGTTGTATACAAAAACAAAACACCGATCCAACATAAGTTAATGGCAGCCCCTCTTCAACAACTGGCTGCAAAACAATGGTCTATAATAGCGTAATAGGGTTTTATAAATAGCTAAAAAAGAAGTCATTCATGCATACCGATAGCAAGATTATTTGGGATAAATGTCTTCTATATATTCAAGGTCAGATCAGTGAACAAACCTATAAGACCTGGTTTAGCCCTATTATGGCCAAAGACTTCAAAGATGGCATCTTAACCATTCAAGTTCCTAGTCAATTTTTTTATGAGTGGCTAGAAGAACACCATTTGCCTTTGTTAAAGCAAGCAGTACTGCAAGAAATAGGTCCACATGGCAAGCTAGCCTATGCTGTTGTGATAGACAAAGGGAATAAAAAGCAGAAACCCTTGATGGTGAATTTACCTACCTACCCAGGGCCAGCACCAAAAGGCGTACCTGCAATACCACCTACCACTTTAGGGAATGAAATCTTTCAATTAAATCCTAATTACCTTTTTGATAACCTCATAGAAGGCAGCTGCAACCAACTTGCTAAGTCTGCAGCACAAGCCGTTGCGCAACAACCAGGCGGTACGGCTTTTAATCCGCTGATGCTTTATGGAGGTGTAGGGTTAGGCAAAACCCATATTTCTCAAGCCATTGGCAATGCAGTTAAAACATTTTTCCCAGAGAAAAAAGTGGCTTATGTTTCCTCAGAAAAGTTTACCACACAGTTTATAGAAGCTTTACGCAACAACTACGTGCAATCTTTTACAGGGCAATACCTAGCCGTCGATTTGCTGATCTTGGATGACATCCAGTTTCTATCTGGTAAAGAAAAAACACAAGAAATATTTTTTCATATCTTTAACCATCTGCATCAATTAAAAAAACAAATTATCATTACCAGTGACTGCGCACCACGTGACTTAAAAGGGTTACAAGAACGGCTGCTTTCTAGGTTCAAATGGGGGTTAACGGCAGACTTGCAGTGCCCGGATTTTGAAACCCGCGTAGCGATTATACATAGTAAAGTGGCAGCAGATGGCATCACGCTTTCATCAGATTTGATTGACTATATTGCCCAACACGTCGACACCAATATACGAGAATTAGAGGGGGTACTTATTTCACTTATTGCGCATGCTTCGTTGACCAAACGAGACATGAATATAGAATTGGCGCAACAAGTTTTAAAGCATATTGTGGCGCAGCACCAACCTACGGAAGCTACTATTGACGTACTGCAACAACAAATAGTGGCGCACTATAATATTTCTTTGGATGATCTCAAGGGTAAATCACGTAAAAAAGAGATTGTAGTTGCACGCCAAATAGCCATGCACCTGACCAAAAAATATACCACACACTCTTTAAAATCAATAGGTAGCTACTTTGGCGGAAGAGACCATACCACGGTGATACATGCTCTACAAGTCATAGATAACCTATTGAACAAAGACCCAGAATATGCCCAGTTGTATGCATCACTGGAAAATAAAATCAAATCAACTATAAAATAAGGGAGCTATTTGCGCGCTCTGGCACCAAATCACTGCTTTATTCCTCACTATTGTTCGTTCCGATACTTTATAGAAAGGTATATAAATATTGCTCATAATGAAATATTTTAATATATTTTATAATGCTCTAATATAGAGATCAGCTATAGGAGGCTATTGCTTACAGACTGTTAACGTATAGGTTATTTGCGCAGCAGGGAAGAGCTATTGAGTAGCCATAGCCAATCAAAAGAGTAAGCAAGTAACTGAAACAATAGCATACGTAGTCACAAGGTTAGGCTAAAAGGTTGGCACCATAGCGCTCTATATAGAGCTAGTATTAAGCATCGATCAATTATTACAATCAAAAAAACAGCAAACATTATGCGCACTAAACATTTCACTATTTGGGTAGTCTATATTTTATTCAATATGACAGCTTGTTCTTTTCATCAAAAGGATTATGTTGGTGAGGAACCATTCGATAGTGGTTATAAATCTGGCTATGAGAATAACTCATACGAAATAGATTATGACTCTCCGCAAGGTAGTAGAAGCAGTAAAAGTGCTAACGGTAAGGATGAGATCCCCAATTTGCACCTTCCATCAACTTCAACCGGGGTGTCTGAAACGAATGCTACACAACCAGCGCAAGAAACAAATAAAAAAAAGAAATGGAAAAAAATTCCATTTAATTTCAAAAAAAACAAGCACAGCAATAATAGTGATAGTGGTTTGGAAGAGAGCGAAGATGAGGATGATGGTGAGGATGATTATCAGGGGTGCAATGAGGTTAAGACATGCCTAAAATATGAGAGTAGAAAGGAAAAAAAAGAAAAGAAACAGAGAAGTCAAAAAATAAAAACATGTGTGGCATTATCTAATGGAGTCAATGTACCAATCCAAATAGGAGTGGCACTTGTCACTGGAGGCGCATCAACAATCGTAAGCGCAGGAGGATCAGTTGTTATAACAGCAGGAGCAGCATACTTAAAAAATCCAGAAAAAGTAAAAGTGAAGATGAAGGCTATGAAAAAAAGTGCTCAGGACCTATACACCAAATCGAAAGAAAAATTCAACAATAAATCTAAATACAATAATCTAGACGAATCTAAAGATTAACATAAGGATGTCTTCGATATAAGCTTTTTACAGGGGCGTTTTGCTTTTAATGCAAAAACCAATCTTGAATAGGTGCCTATTTGCTTCCTTTACAGCGCTTATGGTTGCCGATAAAAAAACTTGGCGCTTCAGTAAACTGGTAGTCTTTAGACGAACGGTTGTTCAGTGGATTAGAAAAACAGTTTCCTTAGAAGCCTCCAAAGGGGACGAATTCTGTTTTTCCCACTGCACAACAGATCGTTTTATTACTTTTACTGCGTGCCAACTTTTTATCGGCGACCATGAGGTAGCATGGGCAACGGCATATGCCAACGAGTCATTTTCATCTTTGTGCTAGCATAGATTGCTCGTGTCTATTTACAACATGAGTTCGTAAGGAATTTTTCCTTTTATCTTTTTCTTGATAAGAAAGTAAGTATCTGTTCACATTACTGGTTAATGATGAACTTTATTCCACTTTTTTCTTGATAAAAAAGTGGACAAAAAATCAAGCCCTCGGCAAAAAGTCACTGAAAGTGTCATCTTACAGGGGCGTTGTTCTTTTAACATAAAAACCAGTACGTTGAGCGTACGACAGATCCCTATCATTTTAATGGGTGTTTGCTTCGCTTACGTCAATTTAAAGCGTTCATGGTTGCCGATAAAAAACTTGGCGCTTCAGTAAACTGGTAATCTTTAAACGAACGATTGTGCAGCGGATTAAAAAAACAGTTTACTTTAAAACTCACGCAGTGGGCGCTTCCTGTTTTTCCCGCTGAAACAACCGTTCGTTTCATTATTTTTACTGTGTGCCAACTTTTTATCGGCGAACATGGACAGCAGCGTATACTACCTAAAGGTATTTTTATTAATGACCTATCACTACTTTTGCGGCGGCTAACTTCGCAATAGGCACTCTATAGGGCGAACAGGAGATATAATCTATCCCAATCGAATCGAAAAAGGCAATGGAAGCTGGATCGCCGCCATGTTCGCCGCAAACGCCTATTTTTAAATTTGGATGGGCTGACCTGCCGCGTGCTACTGCGATTTGAATCAATTCTCCGACCCCTTCTTGGTCAAGCGTAACAAAAGGATCTGCCTGAAGCAGCCCCTTTTGTTGATAACAGTCTAGAAACTTGGCGCCATCATCACGTGAGATGCCCAGGGTAGTCTGGGTTAAATCATTGGTCCCGATGCTAAAAAAATCAACCAATGGGGCAAGGGTGGCAGCTTGTAAGGCTGCTCTGGGCAATTCTATCATTATACCTACCTTATATCGGATCTGAGGGGCTGTTTTTTGATGTACCTCCTCTATAATTTTTTTTAACAAAACCACCTCTTGGGCATCAAAAACAAGCGGCAACATAATCTCTAATGCTACCTGCTTGACTGCTAAAGCAGCTTCAAATAAAGCTTGCAGCTGCATCACATAAATTTCTGGAAAGGTGATAGCCAACCTAACCCCCCGATGGCCCAACATCGGATTTACCTCAGCAAGTTGCGCCATACGCTTGGTGACTTCATCCAATGGAAGACCTACTTGTAAGGCCAACTCAGCTATATCCTGGCTGGGTAAAAATTCATGTAAAGGGGGGTCCAATAACCTTACCGTAATAGGCAAGCCATCTAGGATCTGAAAAAGAGCTACAAAATCGTTTTTCTGTACCACCTTCAATTTGGTTAAAATATCAACACGTGCTGCTTTACAACTGGTTAAGATCATTTTTCTAAACAGACACATGCGATCTGCATGAAAAAACATATGCTCTGTTCTACAAAGACCTATGCCTGCAATGCCAAAGGATAAGGCTACCGTTGCATCCTGAACAGTTTCTGCATTGGCCCTTACCTCCATTCTTTTGTGTTGCTCTACTAACTGCATAAAGGTCACAAACTCAGGAAAAGGCTTGGGTCGTACAGTTGCTGCTTTGCCTTTGATCACCTCGCCTGTTGTGCCATTAATGGTTAGATAACTACCGCGTTCCATCTTAGTCTGACCAATCACCAATGCGCCGCTTTGGCGGTCTATTGTAATGGCCTGTGCACCACATATACAGGCTTTACCCATGCCCCTTGCTACTACTGCAGCATGGGCCGTCATGCCGCCCTTGGTTGTTAAAATGCCTACGGCCATTGCCATGCTACCTATATCATCCGGACTGGTTTCCTCTCTAACCAAAATCACAGGTTCATTTTTCGAAAGGTGTTCTACCTCTTCTGGTGTAAAGGCAATCACCCCAGAGGCGACACCCGGGGCAGCAGGCAGCCCTTGGGTTAATACTGCTATGGTTTGATCTGAATCTAATGTAGGATGCAATAGGCGCTCTATCTCTTCATAATCGATTCTTTTTAAGACTTCACAAGCATCTATCTTGCCTTCTTGCAACATATCCACTGCTATTTTAACTGCAGCGCTGGCACTGCGTTTGCCATTCCGCGCTTGCAATAGCCATACTTTGCCTTGCTCAACGGTATATTCAATGTCTTGCATCTCAACAAAATGGTGCTCTAAAGCGATAGCTAAGTCACTTAGCTCGCTAAAAACAACGGGATATTTTTCTTCCAATGCTTCCTGCGCATCTTGAATGGCCTCCCTCCCTTCTTTCGTAACTTGCCGAGGGGTCACTAGACCAGAGACTAGCTCTTCGCCCTGCGCATTGATTAAATACTCCCCAAATAAACTGCGTGCACCCGTAGAGGGATTTCTGGTAAATAGGACGCCTGTTAGGCTATCTACCCCCCTATTACCAAATACCATAGCCTGAATGGTAACGGCTGTACCTCCCTGATCCTCTATATGGTTCAATCTTCGATAGGTAACTGCTCTTGGACTATTCCAAGAAGCAAAAATGGCCGCTATAGCCTTTTTCAACTGCTCAAAGGGATCTTGGGGATAAGTAGTACCCGTATAGTCTAAGATGATTTTTTTATAGCCATCAATAACTGTATGCAGTGCATCCAGACTGAGTCCTGCTGCATCATGGGCCTGCTCTACTCTTTGCATGCGCTCCATTACTGCTACAAATAGATGGTAATCAATGCCCATAATAAGGCTACCATACATCTCTATAAAACGCCGATAGCTATCGTAAGCAAACCTAAAATCTTGGGTAGCATGGCCCAATAGCTCGGTTGTGGCATCATTTAAGCCAAGATTCAATAGGGTATCCATCATACCTGGCATGGAGGTTTTAGCACCAGAACGTACCGATAGCAGTAGTGGAAAAGGGCCAGCCCCAAAATGTTTGCCGGTTGCCTCTTCAAGCCCTTTAAGCGCTGCCACCACTTGATCCCAAATGGCGCTCGTTGAACCCTGCTGACCATAGTAGCTACACCCCTCCGTTATAATGGTAAAGCCTGGTGGAATCGGAAAGCCTAAAGCGGACATCCGTGCCAACCCATATCCCTTATTGCCTAATATAGATGGGTCACCCTGCGCATCCTCCTTACCGTAACCAAAACGATAAATCCATTTTTTGACTTGCTTTTCATCCAACATATTCCATTACCCTATTACATCCGTAGAAAGATTTTTTAATTTTTCCCGTTGTGCTTCAATACTATCATCTTCAATTTTTTCAAACAACAAGATAGGAGGTGACAAGGGATCACCGGATTGTACGAGATGGGCCACATTCCCCCAACCTGTTGCTTTTAACCCCAACATATGCGCCATTTTATCACTTGTAACCGGTAAAAATGGTCTGATCAATAAGGTTACAGTAGCAATCAATTGCAGCGTGGTATGCAATACCGTTCCCGCTTCTTCTGGGTTGCTTTTGACCAAATGCCATGGTCTCCTATCGGTTAAATATTTATTGCCTAATGTAGCGTAACTCATGCACAATTGGAGGGCTTCTTTAAATTTAAACTGCTCTATAGCATGACCTACTTCACTAAAAGAAGCCGTTAAGGCAGTCAATAAAGCTTGATCTGCTGCATTAGGTGCCATATAAGGCGGCACCAAACCACCAAAATGTTGATGGACCAAACTAAACGTTCTATGGACCAAATTACCTAGATTAGCGACCAACTCACGGTTATTTTTATCCTGGAAGTCTTGCCATGTAAAGTCGCTGTCTTTGTTTTCTGGCGCAATGGTACAGAGCACATACCGCAATACATCTGCTGGAAAGGTTTGTAAGTACTCATGGAGCCATACCGCATGGCCACGGGAGGTAGAAAGTTTTTGGCCCTCTAAATTTAAAAATTCATTGGCTGGAACCTGTTGAGGCAAAATAAACTGACCATGCGCTTTGAGCATCACAGGGAAAATAATACAATGAAAGACAATATTATCCTTGCCAAGAAAATGAACCAGCTTGGTAGCTGGATCTTTCCAAAAAGGCTCCCAATCAATCTGTTGCGCTTTTGCCCACTCTTTAGTTGCGCTAATATAGCCAATCGGTGCCTCAAACCAGACATAAAGGACCTTCCCTTTTCCTTCAGGCAGTGGCACAGGAATGCCCCAAGTTAAATCTCGTGTTACAGCACGCGGTTGCAACCCTTGGTCTAACCAACCTTTGCATTGACCATATACATTGGTTTTAAAATCTTTATGGTCTTCTAAAATCCATTTCTTAAGCCAGCTTTCATACTTATCTAAGGGTAGATACCAATGCTTGGTTGCTTTTAAAATAGGCTTTGCACCGCTAATGGCAGAAATGGGATTTATCAACTCCTCTGGACTCAGTGTTCGGCCACATGCTTCACATTGATCTCCATAGGCATTGGGGTGATGACAGCTGGGACAGCTGCCTTTGATATAGCGATCAGATAGAAACTGCTGACCAGCCGGATCATAGAATTGCTCCGTTTCATATACCTCAAATATGCCTTTTTGATGCAGCTCCTTAAAAAAGTCAGTCGCAGTCTCATAATGGGTAGGCGAGGAAGTTCTGGCAAAGATATCAAAGCTAATACCCAACCCCTGCAGCGATTCTTTAATCAGGGTATAGTATTTATCTACCACTTGTTGAGGCGTAACCCCCTCTTGTTGCGCACGAATCACCACGGGCACGCCATGTTCATCAGACCCACTGATAAAGACAACAGCAGCCCCTTTTTGCCTTAAATACCGAACATATATATCAGCAGGCAGATAGGCTCCTGCTACATGGCCTAAATGAATCGGCCCATTGGCATAGGGCAGTGCAGCGGTAACCGTATAGCGTTTTGGATGCGTCATGGGTGTAAGCATTAAGAAGGTGCGTTTTCGTACATATGCAGCATTATTAGATGTAGCAAAGATCTGCAAAAAATCTGAAATATGATTGTTAGGAGGATGATGTCTGCAACTTTTTTCTTGTTTCGGGGCTAAGGTGGTCATACAACTGAATAGATACCTGATAAAGGTGAAAAAAGTAGCTTATGGATGGTCGGTTGTGGACGTTCTGTTTCGTAATAGAACCAATAAGTAGCATAGTTTCTAAATGGATAAAGTTATACCAAAATAATCTAGCTTGATCAACTAATTGGGATTATAGGTTTGTAGCCGGGTGAGTAATTTCTTGATTTCATCCGCAGTCATATTAGGATAAATGCCTAGCCTCTTGAAATTATTGCGAATAGATTGCCTGATTTTGACCATTTTTTTGTCTTTATAAAAAAGTAGGACCTTGTCATTTGCTTCGCTAACACCTGGTTTCGGTGGGGCATTAGCGAGAACAAAATAGACAAAAGTCTCAGCAGAGTCTTCTAAAGGATTAGTACTTGCATACTTTGTAAAGAATGCCCCTTTTTTGAGGAGATTTTTTTTAGTTTGAGATAATTTATCCTTAGGACAGCCTCGTATTGCTTTATTAGAAGGTAAATCCTTGAATTCATTCAACATCAATGGTTCCGTAGGGAACAATGCATACTGAGCTAAATATAGTCCCGAATTAGCATATGTAAAATAACAACATCGATTACGAAAATGTTTCTTTTGTTCACTATCTATCCAAAAATGAGCGAATTCATGGAGTATTGTAGCAATAAAATCGGGATAGCCCAGGTACTTCTTCTCGGAAATATTATAAATAGTATCTAGTAGGTTAAATCGTATGCCCAAGGAGAAATAGACTGAATATGGATCGGAAGTGTTCAATTAACTGTGTCAGTTTCGGGCTTCACGTCAACTCAGATTTGACTCTTCCAGGAAAAAAGATGTCTATCTGAGATATGGTCAGTGCCCAGTTTCTGAGCGGCATAGTCCATTTATCCTCCATCTTCTTGATAGCGCAATATACTGATTTATACAAAGCATTGACACTGGTAAATGCCCCTTTTGTTTTGGTAAACTGTCTAATTTGTCTATGGAGGCTTTCTATTGGATTGGTCGTATAAATTAGCCTTCTGACAGGATCTGAATATTTAAAGTAACCAGACAAATGCTCCCAGTTGTTTTGCCAAGATTTGATAACCATTGGATACTTTTCTCCCCATTTTTCTTCTAATTCCAATAGATAATGTTCTGCAACTTCCTTATTTGAAGCTTGATATACTTGCTTTAAATCAGTTAAAAAACGTTTTACATCTTTGCTAGCTACATACTTGATGGAATTGCGTATCTGGTGTACTACACAGACCTGCACCTGTGCATTGGGAAAAGCGTTATTAATGGCTGCAGGGAAGCTTTTTAGTCCATCAACACAGGCAATAAGGATATCTTCTACACCCCTTGCCTTAAGCTCGTTGAGTACACCTAACCAGAAATTAGCTCCCTCACTTTCAGATAAATAGAAGCCTAACACTTCTTTTTTACCCTCTTGATCTATGCCTAATAAGGTATACAGACATTTACTTACACATTTCCCATCTTCTTTAACCTTAAAAAACATACCATCCATAAAAACTATGGGGTAGACCGATTGAAGAGGACGGTTACGCCATTCATTTATTACTGGCAATAAGCTATCTGTAATAGCCGATATTTCAGCAGCTGATACTTTATGATCATAGATTTCTTCAATATGAGCGGCTATAGACTTATAGCTCATACCACTAGAAAACATGCTTAAAATCTTGGTTTCCAGTTCAGGATGAAGATTTGTTTGACGCTTTTTAACTATTTGTGGATCGAAACTACCTGTTCTATCTCTAGGGGTTACCAAGTCAAAGGAACCAGAGCTTGTACGAAAAGTTTTACAACTTTTACCATTCCTTCGATTATTTACTATCCTCTCACTAGACAAATGATGGGCCATCTCACCTTCTAGACTCGCCTCTAGAAGCTTTTTATCAGAGGGGTTAATGCCCCACCTTTGCCTGTCAATGGCTTACCTAAACGGATAGAGGACAAAATATTTGCCTCCAGAAATTTGTAATCTACTAAACCAACGTAGTCATTCTGCATATGTTCTTCCATGTCTAAAACCTTAAATGTTTAATTATTTAAATTATAACTTTTTGCAGACTTGACACAGTTAATCGAACACTTCCCCAAATTACTTCCTAGATATTTTCTATTCATATTTACTCGTTAATCCATTAAATTATTTTAATGCTGATTAGCATATTAAAAATATGATCTAATCCCGAATTGACGTTCTTAATATGATTGGCTATTGGTTTATTACCTCTTTAAAATAACCAGACTGGTCAACTGTAAAGTGTGTATAAACAACTTCTCTAAAATTATCTTGCTCATCTTTTTGATGTACTTGAACAATTGCCTCTGTTATATTAAGTTTTGCAGCATCACAGGTTATCCCTATCAGGATTTTTTCACTACATGAACCATATTTAATACTGTAATCTTTACTGTGTATTTGTGTTAAAGCCTCCAGCGCTGGTCTATCTATTTTTAACTCAAAGATATAGACAGCTCTTTGGTCGTTTCTATGGTCCTCCATAACGATATCTGTGCGGCCTATGCCACTGTCGGATTCAGCACTAGTCTGCATATCATGCGTTGCATGAAAAACACCATTTAGAAATAAATATAAAGCCCTTTGAAAACTCCTCTCTGTTTTATCTAGAAAACGATAGCCTGCTTTAGCTAAGCAATCACTTCGAATATAGTTAAGAAAGACAGACCACTTTTTATTTCTTAAAGTATTAAGAATCGAAGTGCTATATTGTTTACCTGTTTCCTCCTGGACTTCGTCCATAATCTTAATTAAGGTTGACTTTAAAGCAGATCTTACCTCTTCATTGGGAAACTTTAAATAGTAGTCCGTTGCGTTTTTATCTTCTCGTATGTCCTCTTTAAATCCATTAGGATCTAGGGTAAGATAACCTGTTTGGTACATTAAAGGGAGTAATGGTATCTTGGAAAGAGAGCCTGCTAAATTTTCAAAATCCAGCTTATTGATTGCAAGACTGGACTTATTCCAAGCGATTGTAAACCTATTGATATCATTTCTTATTTGTTGTAGTAAGATGGCAGGATTACCAGAGTTGGACCAGTAATTACCAAATGCTTTATCTCGAAAAAATTTCAATATAGAGTCTGGATTATACATCCGCTTGATACCCTTATTTCGACTAAAACAGTAGCCGTTATAATAATCTTTTAACTCTTGTTTTAATTGTTCGTCTGTATAGCTTTCTCCTTTGTACCAATTTTCCCTTAGATTTATTATGACTGTATTAATATATGTGTGTTTGTCATTAAAGAATAACTTTTCAATATCCTTGTCTGTATAGCCCAACATCTCTGCATAATCCTCATGCAATGATATGTCATTAGCCGAGTTTGCCCCTGAGGTAAGTCCAGATAGGTGAAATTTAGTTACGCCGGTGACAAAGATAAATTTGCAGTCCTTCTGACTGCCTTTTAAAACTTTAAAAAATGAACTAAGGACAGCAAGCACTCCTTCATACTTCTCTTTTTCGCAAGAGATTAATCCCGTGAACGAGGCCGGTCAACCTGGTCACGCAGGTGCTGCTCGTGGTAAGATGGTAGCAGATGAAGTTATCGAGTTGTCTATTTCAGGTTCATGTTCCTGTGGTGGTCATGTAGCGATATCTTCCAAGCCTTATATTCATCAAAAAGTAGATTTACCCGATATTAAGCCGCATGTAATCAGTTATCATATGGAGCATGGTCGCTGTAGAAAATGCGGGAAACGCTACACTGCTAGACTTCCTAAGGGTGTTACCTCAGATGCCTTTGGTCCTAAAATCAAATCAGTGATAGACGCTTTGACTGGCCTTTATAAAAACTCTAAACGAGAGGTAGCTTGTATATTACAAGATATCTTTAATCTAGATATCAGTCTGGGTAGTATCTCTAATAGCGAGGCTAGGGTAGCTTCAAAATGCAAAACAGCTTACCAAGCTATAGAAGAAACCATTAAGCAAAGTAAAGTACTGCATATAGACGAAACGGGGCACAATAATAATGGTAAACTAAATTGGGGTTGGATGTTTACTAACGCTATGGCCAGCCTCCTTAAGCTCACTACTTCCAGAAGCCGAAAAGTTTTAGAAAGTAGTGGACTGAATCCTAAAGATCACATTGTGATCAGTGATAGATACGCAGTTTACAATTACTTTCCACCCACCCATAGGCAACTTTGTTGGTCACATATAGCTAGAGATTTTGAGAGGTTTTCCCATAGTTTCCATAGAGGTGTTAAAGTATAAGGTGTCATAAGGGGAATTGAAGCTGCATTTGAATTTAAGCATGGTACTACAAGTATCAACGGTGTTCATATAGCTATTCAAGGCGTAGGAAATGTTGGTTTTCATTTAGGGAAAAAAGCTTATGAAAGAGGTGCAAAGCTAACGATATGTGATCATAATCCACTAATGATAAATAGGTGTTTAGAAGAATTTCCAGCAAAGGTAGTTAACCCAAATGACATTTATACTATAATAATAGCTGATACAGTTCAATGAATTATAGGCATCAAGTTAAGGGTAAAACAGCATAAAAACTATGTAAAAGGTTGCGCTCTAAGGCCATTAAAAGTATAAATATCATTTGTAAAAAAGATTCTGGCATACTAAATTTAACGTACAGGTAGATTAACTTTTTAATTCCTGAGAGAGTAGACGTAAGTGTTACCACTTACGTCCCTCGTTAGAACCATCATCGTGCAAATTTCTTGCAATGGGCTCAAGACAAATCTATTCACTTAACCGGTTTATATTAGATCTAGAAAAGTCTATGGATAACTCTCGCTTTTGGAAATGGCTTAGCTAATAGAAATAGCTGAAACTTTTTCCAGTTAAACGATTTCCTTTGACTCCTCTTCCTTTGACTCCTCCGGTGTGTGATTCGTATAGGTTGTTACACTAAATATGTAGGATTAAGTTTCGACTTATAATAAGTGTGTGATTCCTATAGGTTATGTTGCGTTTGAATTGGATGAATTTATACAAAAAATTAGGCCATGCAGGAAAAGTATGTCAACACTATAATATTTCACGTTTTACCTTACGTAAATGGTTCAAACGTTATGAAGCGCTAGGTGAAGCAGGCTTGGTAGATTTCAGTAGTAAGCCCCATACTGCTCCTAGACAAAAAATAAATGTTTCTGTTCACGTGAGTGGTTTTTAAGCGATTATCGCATTAAGCTGTTTGTAAGGATTTAGTTTTTGTTGTTTCCAAGTTAGATACAAAGAGATGATTTTTTCCAGTAGGGTCGAGAAATGGCGCGGTAGTCTTACCCCCGTTTCCATCTCCCGCCTCGTCGAACGTAGCGAAGGGATTTCCCCTACTACGCTCTCCTAATAACTTCTTAACAAAGCCTATGGCCTATCATGCTGTGGTTGCTTTCGAAGGTTTATGATAACGTATCTGATAATCGTTATATAACTTTATCTTTTCGTATAAATCTCTTCTACTCCACCTTCCCCAGCCGAAACCTTTTCTTTTCCGAGCACGCATTAAATGTCGCCTCACTTTCTTTTCGACCCAGTGTTTAATATAGCCAAAACACCGGCGTGAATTACCAATCCTAAAGTAATTAATCCAGCCGCGTAATATCGGGTTGATCAGTCTTATAACTCTACCAACTGGGTGCGATATGTGGTTACGGAATATTACTTTTAGTTTCGATAACAGCGCTGATCGGGCTTTCATTCTAGGCGTTTCCAGTATGCTGTTTTTGCCTCGTCTTGTCAAGACTCTTCTAAAATCGAAGCCTAGGAAACTAAAGGTGCCTCCTTGTTTTAGATCAACAAATCTAGTCTTTTCTTCATTCAAGGTTACCTTTATTTTAGACAGTTCCTGTCTTAGCCTTTTATGAATACCTAATTCTAGCCACTTCCATTTTATGTGGTCATCAATTAGGATGAGCAAATCATCAGCCCACCTAACGTACTCCATGTGGTCGCGCCCATCGATTTGGAAGCTCACTTGTTTAGCCTTTTCTAGCATTGTATCAACCTCATTTAGGTAAATGTTGCTTAAAAGGGGTGATAAGGGGCCGCCTTGGCTTATGCCACGCTTGCCTCCTGCTTTGACTATTAGTTTCAATAGCCCCATCACATCTCGATCATTTATACGCCTGGATACCTTTTTAAATAGTTCTGCATGACCTATCGTGTCAAAGTAAGAACTTAGGTCCACATCTATTACTTTGGTCTTTGATGTAAGGGTAGCTATTGCCACTGCCTCTATAGCTTCTGCTGCCTTGCGTTTAGGCCGGTAGCCATAAGAGCCTGGTTGAAAGTCTGCTTCAAATATGGCTTCCATTATGAGTTTTAGTGCACCCTCTACTACCCTATCTTTGATAGTGGCTATAGAAAGCTTTCTCATTTTATGGCCATTGTCCTTGGGAATCATTACATTCCTTTTCCTTGAAGGGAAGTAAGTCTTTGATTGAAGTTCTGATCTTATGTTTGCTAGAAATTCGTCCAAACCTGAAGCCTCTATCTTCTCAAAGGTTACTCCGTCTATGCCGGGTGAGCCATTGTTTTGTTTGGCTTGTTTATAGGCTGTTCTTAATGTTTCTAGTTTACATACATGAACATAGATTCCCCAAAACCTCCATGACTTGTCAGCTTTAGCTTTGATATATATTTTCCTTCTCAGATCTTGTAATGTTATTGGAGTCTTTATCATACTTCCTTTACTTCACTTGTTGTTGGAAAAATGTTATTAGCAGGGTGCCTTCGCTCCACAGCCATTACGCTGCTTCATCACTACTACACACCCGTCCGCGATCCTCTCATCTTTCGACTCACTTCCTGGTGCTGCCAGTTATAGAGTCTACTATGCTCCAGAAGTTTTCTTCCTGGGATAAGGAGGACTTCTCCAGTCACTTAGTATGACCTTATGATCATGCTGCCACTATCACCCCGCCGAAGTGTTGAGTCGTTTCAGTTAGTTTTCGACTTAACATGCTGCCTTCACTAAGATTCCATTAGTTCGGCCTTCGGGGCTAGGTACTTTCGAGGCTATCTATGTGTTCGCTTTCGCTGCGGCCTGATCATCTGCACTTACCCTTTAGATAAGTCTGTCAATAGGTTTCAGCATCTTGATTTCTCGTGATACTGCTATTCGAGCTGTAGGCTGCTAACTTTTTGGCCTAGTAGGACTTCCACCTACTGGTACATACTAGTCTCTCTGGACACACGGAATCTATTACCTCTTTCGGATTGTGTGAAGTAAGAATTTTTACGATATACCACGTAATGCCTAATTTGTCTCTCAGCCAAGTTATTGGTCAATGGAACATTGACTGGATCTTGGTAAAATCTCCATAGCATAGGCTCTGCCCGCATTATATTTTTAGCCACACGACTAGCTTGTGCAGCACGTGGTATCCTGGAAATAGCTTTTAAGCCATACCAGGTCCGTTTACGCAATTTTCTAATGCGTCTTAAAAACGTAACCAACCCCATAGATTGATTCAAGAAAGATCGATGCAAGGCAAATAGCTCGCTAGCTATTTGCTTTAAGTAAAAGCCTAATGCTTTAACATCACTGTGCCAACTATGAGCAAACCTTTCAAAATCTCTAGCTATATGTGACCAACATAATTGTCGATTAGTGCTGGGAAAATAATTATAAACTGCATATCGGTCAGTGACAACAATGTGGTCTCTAGGATTTAAGCCACTACTTTCTAAAACTTTGCGACTTCTTGAATGGGTTAACTTAAGTAGACTAGCCATAGGGTTGGTCATCATCCAGGCCCAATTTCGTTTATCGCTATTAAAGTGGGAGGTCTCATCTATGTGTACCAATTTACTTTCTCTGATCGTTGCTTCTATAGCTTGGTAAGCTTCTTGGCACTTTGCAGCTACTCTAGCTTGGCTGTTAGATACACTACCTAAACTGATATCTACGTTAAAAATATCTTTTAATATATAAGCTACTTCCCTTTTAGAGTTTTTATAAAAGGCTGTTAAGGAACTAATTACCGATTTGATTTTAGGGCCAAAAGTATCTCTTGTAACCCCTTCAAGACTTTTCTTACTTAATAAATCCAAGCTCTTTGGCTTTCCCACCGCCCAATCTCGCTCAACTGTAGCCTTACCTACAGGCTTTAGCAAAGTTCATCATTTTGATGCTTAAGTGCACTAATTTCGTCTCTATACACACTAACAACCTTTGGTGGATCAAAGGCTACTGAAGCATTTTCTAAAAACTGACGTTTCCAATTTTGAATGGTTTTACTAGTTACTCCATATTTGGATGATAACTAGACTAACGTTAACTCTTCTTTTAGTAAATCTAATACTATTTTAGTCTTTTCTTCCGAGCTAAAATTTCTAAGCTTATTTCTGCCCATCTGATATCTATATTTTAAAACTCTAAAAATAAAATCTACAGAAAATAAAGTAAAAGATTTTTGTCCGATTTTTTCAGTCCATTATAAAACCCTAACCTAACATATTATGGTCTGTATTATTAGCCTACTCATACCCGTCTTCCTGGACATATTTATTCGTTAGCATTACTTTACCAGGATTTTTACCAACCAGATCATAACTGGCATAAGCAGCTAGAACTGATTTCCCAGAAAAAGCAATACCGACTTCTACTACTTCTTGGACATGCGGATAGTGTAATATTTCAGTATGATAGGCTTGATCTTGTATTTGCGATAAGGCAAGTTTAGCTGCAGTTTCTAGTTCTTCTTCTTTACGCACATGCTTAAATTCCAATAGGAGCGCTTTGGGGCCATCTTTAGGAATAATTAATACATCATAACGACCTAGACCGCTCTCTCTATTGGACCGTACATAATGGGTTCTACCCAAGCTTGCCAACATAGCCAGTACAAAACCATGGTAAAATCCTTCTGATTTTCTAGAAAATTGTGTGTCAAAACAACTAGCACTTTGGCGTAAAAAAAAGCTTAGTTCTTCCACAAAAAGAGATACTGTTCCAGTTACTAAATGTTCTAAAAAAGAAGTATAAACTCCTTGGTCAACAAACTTACTGCTCAACCATTCTTTAAAGAACCTATTGTAGAGTCTACGTATTTCATTATTGGGAACCTTAACTATACAATCGTATAAATCACTATCTAAACTCAGGTTACTTGTTTCAAAGGTTAAATAGCCAGCAAATAAGAGTAAGCTCCATAAAGCAGTTTCATTCGTACCTAACAAATCAAAAGCAAGATGCTTATCTACAGGAACCGTTAAAGCTTCTCCTTGCATTAATTGTTCGAATTGTTCTTTAAGACTTTCGTTAGAAGAAAGAATCAACTGCTTGATTAAATCATTATTACCCGTATTAACCCAATAGACATCAAAACGACCCGATCTATTGATACAAGAAATAATAGACCATGGATTATACATCACCAAGTTGCCTACTTTATACCCATTGTACCAATTTTTTACTTCATCCATGGAAGTACTAAGATTCGTTTCTTGAAATAAAGAGGAAACTTCGGCTTCGCTAAAGCCAAAGTGACTACTATATTCTTCATCTAGCAAAGTATAGGTCTCTAGGTTATTCAACCCAGATAACATACTATCCTTTGAAACCCTTAATATACCGGTTAATACGCCTCGTTCTAGTGTAGTATTGTCTTTTAAAGCAGCACTAAACAGGTTACGCATAAATACGACCATAGCATCCAAATACGGTTGATTACCATATGCCTTATTCAATGGTGTATCGTACTCATCTATAAGGATATACACCTTTTGGCCATGATAATTAAAAAGACAAGTACTGAGCAATTCTAAAGATTTTTCTAGCTGTCGTTGATTAGCCATCCTATTTAAAATTGCACTAAATTCATATCTTTGATCCGAATTAAGTTTATCACTTTCAAGTAAATACTCGAATAATCCATAAAGCTTCTTTATTAATAAATAAACGGAATCATATGCCCCTTGAAAACTATCTGCATTTATATCCTTAAAACTGATCATAATGACAGGGTACTTTCCTTGATGCTCCTTAATGTATTTACCACCTTCTAGCTTACCAATCGCTAAATCATTAAATAAGCCTGTTGTACTTACCCCATTTACTTCTGAAGCAAAAAAATGGTGCAACATAGACATATTGAGCGTCTTGCCCCAACGACGAGGACGAGTAATTAGGGTAACTTCATCACCCTTGCTCAGGAAATCAACAAGCATGGATGTCTTATCACAAAAGAGGTAATCGTTAGATACCAACTTATGAAAATTACTAACCCCTAGTGGTAATTTAGGTTTGTTCATATGAGATTAATTGGATTTAGCTTTTGTATCATATAAATGTACATATAATGTAGAATTTTTCTCTGCAGTTTCCAGCTCATTTCTCCTACCAGTTGCAAATGGTTTAGCTGGTCTAAGTGATACGGCTCGTTTTCAGTTTCCTGGTTCAGATTTCCTATTTACGCTACTATCTGCTTCCTTATATGGAAAAACATTTGTTAACCACATCACAAAGAAAACCAACTAGAACATGTTCACTGAATTTGAGCGAGATAATGACCATTATTATTACGTTTCACATAATTGGTTTTAAAAATTTTAAGACTTATTATCTTCATTTACAACAGTTCCATGCTAATGAGTTTAGTAAACTAGTAAGTTACAATAGGTTCATAGAATTCATTCTAAGAGCCCTGGTTCCTTTATTTTTTTTCACACAAAATCTGCCTAAAAAAGAAACAGGCTATTACTTTATGGATTCCACGGCCATCAAGGTTTGTAATATCAAAAGAGCCTATTCTCACAAGGTTTTTAAATCAATTGCTACTAAAGGTAAAACCAGCATCGGTTGGTTTTTGGGCTTCAGTGTGCCGCAGATGTATGCAGTGGAGTTAGAAATGTAAATAACTTCTTTAAATACAGTACAGCTATGGAAGAGATGAAGGCAGGCCCTTCAGAGTCTGTTTACAGGAGCTGGCTCTAAATCACCTCAAGCGGCTGTGGTAAAAAGCCATGGTCGTGAGCGTTGAGGAAAAGATGTTGGCTTTGAATGGCATCAGATGTGAATTAAAGAGACGAACGCAAGTAAACCGTTGAAGACGTGTCGAAAAGAACTCGGATGATATCAAAACCAGCATTTTGATCCGTTCTGGGAGGAGTCCTCTAGCAACCTGTTTACTGAGAGGATGGTATCCGGCATTTAGATGGCGTGACTTTAATTTTGGCTTTTCCATGGAACTGCGGGAACCTGTCATATTCATGTTAAGGGAGACTCCCAAGGGCAAACTTGTTTCAAGGGATAGAGTACTGATGGAATATACAGGGACGGATCAGCCCGTAGTAGTGAAGAAGTTTCTGTAATGGAAATGGAGCAAAGGGGCTGACTTATTCAACGATATTAATAGATCAACCATTGTACGATGGGAGGAACCTATGAATAAAGTAAAGTCGTATGAAATATCAAAGCATGTGGTGATGCAAGCCTATCAAAACATAAAGGCTAATGCAGGCGCAGCTGGTGTAGATGGTAAAACGATTGAAGAATTTGAAAGAAATCTTAAAGGGAATCTTTATAAGATCTGGAATCGGATGTCATCTGGGAGCTACTTTCCCCCACCTGTTAAAGCGGTACCTATACCAAAGAAACAAGGAGGAGAAAGAATACTAGGCGTTCCTACTGTAATGGATAGAATTGCCCAAGCAGTTGCTAAGATCATGTTAGAACCGAACTTGGAACCCCCTCTGGGGGTTATTAATAGGTAGTAACCCATTTTTAGTAGGCAAAGCAATGCTAAAAGGTGAATTTCTATTGAATTTTGTAGGCTTTTTTAACTTGATGGTATCTTCTTTTATAGAGGGTTTATGCGTATTAGGAAAGAAAAATGGTATACAAGAGATACCTACAAGCATCAAAAAAGCACATGCCTTATATCCTTGTCTTAAAGGCAAATATTCAAAACAGATAAATCCTAATGCAACAACACCCCAGAGAAACAACAGCCATTTGCCACTGGAAAACTTTTCCATTCTATTTTTCAGCCCATCCCCAGCAAAGAAGCTTATTCAACCTTAATCGTGTTTAGATCCAATAATGATTTACAAGACTCTGATAAATAATGGCTGAGAAACTCCTGGGCAGCTATTGGATCGGCAAGGATTCTTTTAACTAGTCCATCATGTTTTAATCTTTCTGTCATAAAGATAGCTTACGAAGAAGCATTAAATAGTTGAAGATGATAAGCTACGAAATAAATAAGGAAGTCCTATTTCTGAATAAAATACTAAGTTAGTTATCCATCGGATATAAAGCTGGCTGCTTTTTTTTGATAAGGTATACAAAAGGATATCCTTTAGAGGAACAGCTACCCTATAAGAAGAGCCTATACCCAGGAGTTCTATATTAACTATTATTTTTCTTATGTCCAGTGCAATGGTCCAGAAGTGTTCTTTGGTAAGATTTATTTCCTTAAACCAATAGAAAAATGAATAAATTTAAACAATATGGTGTGGTCTGTTTATGCTTGTTAATTCCTATAACCTCTTGGGCAAGTATAGGATCTTCTATAAAATCAGGTTTAAATAAAATGCTTCCTAACTCAGTTAAAAAGTGGATTCCTGGTCTAGCTCCAGAAGAAAAAATGGTTCATTGATAACCACAGAGCATCATTAGAGATATTAGATAAAGAGGGCTTTACCCCTTTACATTGGGCAGCGTTAAAACTTAACGTAGAAGATAAGGGTGAGATGCAGCTTTTTCACCGGTTAATTAATGCAATAGGTGATGTCAACGTAACAGATAAATCGGAACGTATCGCTCTTTATCTTGCATCAGAAGAAAATCTCCCATTAGTAGTCAAGGTCTTGATTGAAGATGGAAGGGCTGATCCAAATAAACAAACTAATTATGGAACTGCTCCTCTTCATGTTGCATCGAAGCTAGGTTATTCAGCAGTAGTTGAATTATTACTGAGTGCTGAAAATATTGATGTCAATATAAAAAATAAATATGGCTCTACCCCCCTTCATCTAGCATCTAAATATGGGCACGAAGAGGTAGTCCAACTTTTAATTAAGAATCTAAGGACTAAGGTAGATGAAAAAGACAAAAGTGGAAAGACCGCTCTTGACTTAGCCAGCAACCTAGAAGTAGTAAAAATCTTAAAGCGAGCCAATAGAAAACGAAAACTTTACAAAATTGAAGCCCCTAGAGCTAGGCTTTAAAATATACTTTTCTTTCTACTTTTTTGATTTTTTAGAAATTTTTACCTATACTTGCACAATCCAGTCTGGGAACATTATCCAGACTTATACTAGCTTAGCATAAAGGGCTATGCAAAGCATAATCAGCTGCCACTTTTTAATATTTCATGATCTATAGCAAGTGGCTAATGTATCTTGATTTGTTTCCGTTCACGCCTGTGGCAGGAATTTGATTTCGGTTTTGGAGTGTGTTTTTTCCTGGATTATTTTTTTGAGTTCTTTGAAAGGATTTAGGTTTTGCTGTTTTGCAGTTAGGTACAAAGAGATAACTCGTTCTAACATACTGAAGGCATTCAATTAAATTAAATTACCCAATGTACCATCACTTAAATTTAGTAAGAAATAGATTTTATAACAAGGATTTATACTCTTTTTTGTACTGTCTATTTTTGGCATGCTTTATATACGGTTGTAATAGCATAGTCAAGTCTAATTACGCAGAAGGAACACCTAACTCGCCCTATTCTGAGCGATCTTTTAATGATTCAAACCACACTACAACATTAGAATATAAAAATCCTAATCTTCATACTGCAATCGTAGAGCAGAATGTTAGTGCTATAAAAAAGTGTTTTCTTGCCCCTGATAGCATACCTGAATTGGAACCTTCCATTTTGTATACAAATCTAATTTCAATGTTAGAAATGTTAGAAACGCAAGATAACAACGGAAATACTCCGTTTCATCTTTTATCTGTACCCAATAAAGGGTATAAAAAACTTTTTAAATGGATCATAAAATACCTAAAATACTTAGATTCTTATGTTGTATCTAAAAATAAAAAAGATATAAAGGATGGCGTGCCACGAAGGCCTCCTTTCTAGTGGGTGCAAGTCCCACCCTGGCAATAGGCCTGTTGGCCAGGTAGCGAGGAGTGCATCTATAAAGAGTAATTTTTGTAGATGAAGCCACTCGACGACGGCTCTGTACAAGGAGCTACGCAAACTGCGGGCCGTACGCAAGGAACCTATATGTAGCGCCGTGAAGGTCTTACCAGAGAAATCTGGGAATTGGAGATGCTGAGCCTCTCGTCTGGTGGGCGAAAGCTGTAAAGTGACGGAAAGATAACAGGTCAATAACCGTCACTTATCTCCCGGCGTAGCAGGGGCGGCACGTAGGAAAGAAAGGAGGAGAAACGTGGGAGATCCTGCACGGTCTTTAAGTTCCAAGAGTAAGGAAGGATATAAGGCGCAAGTCGAAGTTCGTTCCGATGCTGTGCAGGAAGTCGGGAAGATAGTAGTAGTGAAGATGGCAAGGACAACAAAACCTTACCGGAGCGAAGGATCTTCAGTTTCGTCATGTTTTCAAAACAGGGAAAGATACCATGATTCCGCAAGGTAACCACATGGCACAAAGCGTCCGAGAACTGCAGCGAGAACTTTATCGATCTGCTAAGTCTAATCCTAAACGCAGCTTCTACACCCTTCATGACAAAATATATAGATTGGACGTACTGGTCTGTTCATGGAAACAGGTTTGTGCAAATCACGGGGCACCAGGCATAGATGGAATAACAATAGAACAAATCAAAGAACAAGGGGAAGAAGCGTTTCTTGGACAAGTTCAAAAAGAACTGGAATCAGGAAGCTACCGAAGCAATAAGACAAAGCGCGTGGAAATACCCAAACCGAAAGGAGGAATAAGAATCTTGGGAGTGCCCACGATTAAGGACCGCTTAGTACAAACTGCAACCCGTCTTGTTATAGAGCCAATTTTTGAAGCAGACTTCCAAGAATGCTCATTTGGGTTTCGACCTAAACGATCCGCAGTCCATGCAAGTCTATCAATATATAAATGGCTTAATTACGGGCTCACCCAAGTTTTAGATATTGATTTGAAGCGATACTTTGACTCAATCCCACACGATAAGCTTATGAAAGTCATTCAAAAGCGAATCAGTGATAGGTATGTTCTAAAGTTAATACAAGCCTGGCTTCGCTCAGGAGTCCTTAAAGGCGAAGAAGTTGCTACTCGACAAGGATCCCCTCAAGGGTCCCCCATTTCGCCCTTACTTTCTAATATATACCTGAATCTGCTAGACACAGTATGGGTCAAGCGGATGACCGAAAGGAATGGGTGGAATGCACAGATTGTCCGCTATGCGGACGATCTCGTGATAGTGTCGAATAAACCGGTAGAGAAGATTTTGGGTATTTTATGTGGGTATCTGCAACGCTTGGGCCTTTCGATCAATGAAGAAAAGAGTCGAATGACCACGGCCGAAGAAGGTTTCAATTTCTTAGGGTATGCCTTTAAAAGGGGATACTCGCCAAGATATCAGAAACCCGTTACCCATATGTATCCTACACCTGATGCAATCAAGCGGATTATTAAGAAAGTCACGCAATTGACCTATCGGAACCGGTTGCACGAAAGTGTTGAAACTATTGTTAAAGACTTAAACGCATCCTTACTGGGGTGGACGGAGTATTACCGTCACACGGCCAGTTCTAGGAGATTTAGGAAAGTACAAGGGCATGCAAACAGGCGTCTGAGAAGATTTATCATGAAAAAGAAAGGGAGTAGGAAGAACGGGTATAAGGAACTCCCCGACGAGAAGCTCCACAAAGTGTACAAATTAGTCAATGTAGGAGCTTATCGGGTGCGATACAGATGGACGTAATGCAGACGAAGAAGACGATCCGTGCGCCGTATGAGGGAAAACCTCACGTACGGTGCGACGGGGGGGTGCTGGAAACGGGAAAGAGAGATTGGGTTATTTAGGCACGAAATCGGAAACGATGGACACGGATAAACCTGGTCCTATACTTCACCGCGCCAGTGCTCTACTCTACCTTTTAAACTAGCTCGCTATGGACAGGAAAGGGGATTGAAAGCTAATTACAGCTATTATATTACAACAGATCGGCTTAAAAGGCAACAACAAAGAAGAGAAGAGCTGGTAGCTACATTAAGCAATGAAAAGAAACGGTTACACCATAGCCAGACTAATATAGATAAAGAAAGCATAGAAAGGCATATCGATTTTTTAGAAAAAGAAATAAAAATTATTGATAAAGCGTTAAATAAAACCATAACTACTGATAAGGATCTAGACGAAAAGGCTAATATACTAGAAACCATTCCAGGAATCGGGAAATGTTTAGCCACTAAATTAGTCAGTTTTTTACCTGAATTAGGTGATAGAAGCTACAGTAGTAATCAACTATCAGCTTTAGTAGGTATAGCACCATATGCGGCTGATAGTGGGAAAAAACAGGGAAAAAGATTTATTAGGGGAGGAAGGAAAATACCACGAGATGCACTGTATATGGCTGTATTAGCAGGGAAAAAGTGGTTCCTATATTTAAAAGAATGCTATGATAGATTAGTAGGTAAATATAAGCCTAAAAAAGTGGCTATCGTAGCATGTATGAGGAAGCTCCTAGAGCTGGCGCATAAGCTTATACAACAAAAAAGAAGCTTCGTCAAAAGTATCAAAAACGAGTACAAAATGACTAAAAAACTTGCATAGTAAGATAATAGCTTTTTTCTTGATAAAAAAGTGGACAAAAAATCAAGCCCTCGGTAAAAAGTCGCTGAAAGTGCCATCTTCCAGATGGAAAAACAGAAAGTACCCCTTTTGGGGGCTTCAAAGGAAACTGTTTTTCCTAATCATCTGTAAAATGCCATTTTCTAAACCGCGACTTTTTTCAGGGGCGTTGTTCTTTTAATGTAAAAAAACAATGACTGAAACAGATACCTATCATTTTAATGGGCGTTTGCTTCCATTGCGCCCATTTAAAGCGTTCATGGCCGCCAATAAAGTTGGCACACAGCAAAGCTCAATTAAAATTATATTTTATTTGCCAGCCGACTGAATAAACACCATCAAATCCAAGCTATAAGGATTTCTATGCTACTTGCAGACCAATAAAAACTTTAAAGCTTCAGCGGCATTACGAGCAGCGGTAGCAGCATCCTTAGGAACATCACTCAAATTATTAATACGAAGTGCATCAGCAACAGCACGAGCAGCGGTAGAAACAGCATTAGCACTATCCACGAACGTATTGAAAACAGACACAGAGTCAAAATCATTAGCGGCAGCAGCACGAGCGGCAGCAGCACGAGCAGCAGCAGCACGAGCAGCAGCAGCACGAGCAGCAGCAGCACGAGCAGCAGAACCAATCTTAGCAGCACGCACAGCATCATCACAAGTCTTAGCAATAATAACAGCACCATTAACAGCAGCGGTATCCGCTGCATCAGCCTGATCAAGCCTATCAGCAGCACACTTCATCTGCTGGATAAAAGCATGAATACACTTAGGACCAGCAGAACCCTTAGAGCCACAAGCTATAGCCTTAGCAATAACACTAGGTACATCAGAATGAGCATCCTCAGTATCCATATTTTGTTTAACTACCGTAGTACATCCACCAAATGCTAACAACCACAACGCAAAAAATTTCTTATTTTCCATATCAATTCTTAATTATATAGGTTAGTGTTTAGTATTAATAACAGCTTAGCCGGACGCCTGGGTATAGGCTCATTGGCACACCTCAAATCCAAGCAACATAGTTTAACCAGCTTCACTGAAGTAAATAGTTCTATTTAAGAGTTTAACAAAAAAATTTTACCTGTCAAAACTTTTCAATCCATGCATCAGAAGCATACTCTATTTCTATTCCATGCCTAATGGGGTTGCTTGGTGCACATTATTTTATCGACTGATCTAAAGCAACGCATCTATAGCTTTAGCTACACCGACATTTGCGCTGCATTAGGTCCGAGGTTTTTTTAATATTTTAGTGTAATCAAATGATCGACCTTTGTCACAAAGTATTCTTTATCCATATGTCAAACCACTGCTATTTACCCAAACCATCTATTTATAATTTAACTGAAAACGAATTAATGCTTTGGTTGGAAGCACAAGGCGAAAAACCTTTCCGTTGTACCCAAATTTGGAAGTGGCTCTACCAAAAACGAGTGAGCAGCTTTAGTGAAATGAGCGACTTAGGTTTAACGACTCGTTCTCGCTTGGATGACCATTTTTCATTGGTTTCCATGGTAGAAGATAAGGTACAATATGCAAAAGATGGCACGATCAAATGCTTACTAAAACTGACTGATGGCAACTTAATTGAAACCGTTTTAATGGAGCATAGCTACGGCTTATCTATTTGTGTGACTACACAAGTAGGGTGTAATATTGGTTGTACTTTCTGTGCCAGTGGTCTTTTAACCAAGAAAAGAGATTTAACAGCAGGCGAAATAGTAGAACAACTGCTCCATATGCAAAAAAAATTAGATATAGCAGGGAAAAGAATTAGCCACATCGTAGTCATGGGCATCGGCGAACCATTCGATAACTATGACCACCTTTTACGCTTTATACGTATCGTTAACCACACCAAAGGCTTGGCTATTGGTGCACGCCATATTACCGTTTCTACCAGTGGACTAGATCGAAAAATAAAAGCCTTTGCACATGAAGGGCTACAGGTTAATCTTGCCCTTTCTTTGCATGCAGCCAATAACCTACTACGTACACAAATTATGAAACTCAATAAAGCCATTCCCATAGAAAAACTTATGGAAGCCATTGATTACTACTTGGCGCAAACCAACAGACGCGTAACCTTTGAATATATTCTACTTAAGGAGGTCAATGACTCAGAATCATGTGCTTTTGAGCTAGCTAATTTAATTCTAGCACGCCATCAACGCCATCTGATTCATGTAAATCTTATTCCCTATAACCCTGTAGATGAATTGGATCATTACAAACGCAGTACCCCTAAAACCATTCATCGTTTTGTGGCCACCCTACGTGCACAGGGGATTCATGCCGTTGTGCGTGCAGAACACGGCACAGATATTGACGCCGCTTGCGGACAATTGCGCAGCAAACAACTTAAGCTAGGTACTTAATTCACACAATCTACTTTTGGCATAAATGGTTGAAAAATGGTAACTTGGCTAAGCACTTGCTTAGCAAGAAATATTTAAACCAATCGGTCCAATGTTTACAAATAAAAAACGATATAATGAATAAAATAGTTGTTACAAAAGAAGAAATTTTAGCCTATCACGCGCAATTCCCTGCTGGGAAAATAGGTACCTGTGTCACCAAACCATTCCATACTCCTCGTGACATCATTACGGGTTATACGCCTGGTGTGGGCACTATTTGTGAAACCATTGCTGCATCTAGCGAACAAGTATATCAATATACCAACAAAGGGAACTTGGTAGGTGTGGTATCGAATGGGACAGCTGTATTAGGGTATGGTGCTATTGGTCCTTTAGCTGCCAAACCGGTTATGGAAGCCAAAGCAATGATCTTAAAAAGGTTTGCTGGAGTGGATGCATTTGACATTGAAATTGACGCTACGACTCCTGAAGCAGTGATACAAGTCATTAAAGCCTTGGCACCTACTTTTGGCGCACTTAACCTAGAGGATATTAAAGCACCGGAGTGTTTCCAGATTGAAGAAACATTAATGGCCCAGTTGGATATACCAGTTATGCACGATGACCAACATGCTACTGCTATTGTGGCAGCAGCTGCTTTATTAAATGCCTTGTTAATTGTCAATAAGGATATTGCACAGGTACAGATTGTTTTTAGTGGCGCTGGCGCAGGTGCAATCGCTACTGCAAAGCTTTTAATGGCCTTAGGAGCCAACCCAGCGCATATCATTATGTGCGACCGCAAGGGGGTAATCCGTAAGGATAGAGATGATCTTGACCCTATTAAAGCACCTTTTGCGACCGACCGCGCCGTACATACCTTGCATGATGCAGTGGTTGGGTCAGATGTCTTTATAGGCCTCTCTTCCGGTAATCTATTAATGAGTCAAAGCATAGAACGCATGACCAAGGATCCTATCATTTTTGGCTTAGCCAACCCATTGCCAGAAATTTCTTATCGGGATGTTATGGCTACTAGACCAGATGTGATCTTTGCCACGGGACGTAGCGATTACCCAAACCAAGTAAATAATTTACTTGCTTTCCCTTACGTTTTTAGAGGCGCCTTGGATGTACGTGCTTCTGCCATTAATGGCGCCATGCAACAAGCTGCTGTACAAGCTATTCAACAATTGGCACAAGAAGAAGTACCGGTTTGTGTACGCAAATACTATGGTGGAACCATCCATTTTGGTAAAGAATATCTACTCCCTAAACCGATGGATGCCCGTTTGCTTCCTACCGTCTCTATAGCCGTTGCGCAAGCTGCTATGGATTCTGGTGTGGCTAAAAAGCCTATTCATGATTGGGATGCTTATAAAATGCAGTTATTAGAACGGGTAGGGCATCAAAACTAATCATAGATGGCCACTACCTAGCTGAATGGATTGATTACACACTTATGAAAATATCCTTAAATTGGCTCAAGTCCTATATTGATTGCACAGGCTCTGATTTGGCCGCTCTTTTAACCCAGAGGGGATTAGAGGTAGCTAATAGCTACTCTACTATCCCAGGGGGATTAGAAGGGCTTGTTATAGGGGAGGTAGTATCCTGCCTCCCCCACCCCAATGCAGATAGGTTAAAACAAACCTTAGTGGATATTGGCTTGGATAGACCATACACTATTGTTTGTGGTGCGCCTAATGTAGCAGCCGGTCAAAAGGTAGTGGTTGCACCAGTAGGTACTACCATTTATCATTATGTAGACCAAGTCCCTTTTCAAATTAAAAAACCTAAAATTAGGGGAGTGGTATCTGAAGGCATGATTTGTGCAGAAGATGAGATGGGAATCGGCCCAACACACGATGGCATTCTAGTACTGGAGACCACATTACCTGCCGGAACCCCTGCTAAGGACTACTTTAAAGATTTATTAGATGAAATTTTAGAAATTGAGATTACACCCAATAGAGCAGATGCCTGCTCACACCTAGGTATAGCTAGGGAGCTAAAAGCTATTTTACACCTGCCTATTACCCTGCCTTCTGTGGAAGCCTTTCATCCTGTACGATCTGATCTGCCCTTAAACATAGGCAACATAGATGCTACGCTATGTCCACGCTATACGGGGCTATTGCTTACAAACATCTCTATTCAACCCTCCCCCGCATGGCTCCGTACCAGGTTATCGAATATTGGCATCAAACCTATTAATAACGTAGTAGACGTAACCAACTGTGTATTGCATGAGTTGGGGCAACCCCTACATGCTTTTGATTATGATACCATTATTGGTTCTTCCCTTATGGTTCAGCTATGCAGACCAGCTACCCTATTTACAGGACTGGATGGCATAGAAAGAAAACTGACTGGCCATGAGCTCATGATTTGCGATGAAGCAGGCCCTATAGCGATGGCTGGCGTGCTAGGGGGATACCGCACCCGTATCACAGATGCCACACAACATATTTTCATAGAAAGCGCCTATTTTAATCCAGCCGTTATACGCCGTGCTGCACAACACCATAGCCTTAAAACAGATGCTTCTTTTCGATTTGAACGTGGCACCGATCCCAACCTCCCTCTCTATGCCTTAAAAAGAGCAGTATGCTTATTACAAGCATTGAGCCCAGCTGCAGCAGCATGCCCAATCATAGAATATTACCCCACTCCATTGGCACACTTTACCATTCCTATCACCTATGCAGCTATTAACCGATGCTTGGGAACCAAGCTTGACCCCACCCTTATTAAACAAATCATCCAAGATTTGGAAATAGACCTTGAAGCAGAAACCGACCAGGGTTTTACGGCCAAAGTACCACCTTACCGGGTAGATGTCACCAGAAAAGCGGATCTAATTGAAGAAATTGCACGCATATATGGCTACGACCGCATACCCAACCAACTATCGACTGCTTACCTCGCCCCTGAAAACAGCGTCGATACAGCCTATAAAATGGCAGAAGAAATCAGTAAAGTATTGGTAGCCAATGGTTATTATGAAATATGCACCAATTCTTTAACCAAAGAGGCTTATGGTACCATTGTACCTACTCCCAAAGCAATCTCTATTCTTAACCCACTGAGTAGTTCCACCCATATATTACGCCCTACATTGCTTTTTAGTGGACTAGAAGTCATCGCCTATAATCTGGCACGCCGTCAGTATGACTTAAAGCTATTTGAATTGGGTACCATCTATAGCCAAGACCATGCATCATACAACGAAGAAAAAAGACTATCCCTTTGGCTTACTGGTCAAATAGAGTCACCCAACTGGGTACGTCAACTAGGGGCTGTCACCTTACCAAATTTGAGAGCAACAATCGAGCAACTGGTAGAAAAGTTAGGCATTATAAACCTATCCTATAAAGCCATCACGCACCCATTCTATACACAAGGCATTCAAGGAGTATATAAAGAAAGAGTGGTCATGACATTTGGTCAGCTCCAGCCTTCTATTATAGATTATGTTTCCCAACCTGTTTTCTTTGCAGATATCCGCTGGAGTCATCTGTTACAGCTCAGTAGATCGAACAAGGTGTATACGCCTATTTCTAAATTTCCCGCTGTTACAAGAGATTTATCTTTAATAGTAGATCAAACGGTTCCATTTCAAAAGATAAAAGATCTCATTCTAAAACAGGGGCACAAAACCATTCAAAAGATCGATCTTTTCGATGTATACCCACATTTACCAGAGGATAAAAAATCTTATGCCATTCGTTTTACCCTACAGGATAGAGAAAAGACACTAGATGACAAAAGTATTGACCCAATCATGCATCAGCTGATTCAAACTTTTGAACGTGATTTAAATGGCATTATTAGAAGATAACCAACGCCTTATCATAGAGCGCTTTGAAAAAATGCTTATGGAGCTATTACAAGCCCATACTGACTACCAAAGACAAATCATTGCATTAACAGAAGAAAATAAAAGATTAAAGGCGCTATTAGAGGCATCAACAACAGACCTTAGTAGGTCCACTGCCCAAAACCATACAGTCCATTCATCTGACCCTCATTTAGTAGATCAAATTAATAAGTATATCCAGGAGATCGATCTCTGTTTAGCCTACTTTGAACAAGTATAAAAAAGATGGAAACACTCTCTATAAAAATTAAAATCAGTGACCGCATTTATCCGATGCAAGTGCAACCGGAGGACGAAACCTTTGTAAGAACGGCAAGTAAAATGTTAGCAGAACGGATTAGAGGGTATCAAAAAAAACTAGGTATACAAGATCAGCAAGATCTATTGGCTATGGTAGCATTTGATTGCCTGGTAGCCTATTTAAGGGTGCAAGAAGCAGAGAAAACCCAAACGAACGCGTTGATACAAAAGATAGCAAGTTGGAGCGATGATATAGCCAAAAGCGGTTCGGCTGTGTCCATTTAAGTATGTAAATAATGTGTGTGATTCGTATAGGTTGTTACGTGGCATCTGGCAGATAGAAAAACAGAAAGCGCCCCCTTCGGGGGCTTAAAAGGAAACTGTTTTTCCAAATCATCTGTATGATGCCACTTGCTACACCGCGGCCTTTTGATGGTAGATCTCCAATGCCTGTTTAGCTGCTTGTGACAAGGCTTCTGCTATTTCACTACCCAAATATTGCTTGGCCAGCACCACATCTACAATCAGGGTTTCATAAGCCATATATTTTACCTCCTCTAATAGGGTATACCCAAAGGCATGACGTAGGTCATACAACCGTTCGGCCAGTTTAATAAAAAGAACAGAAAGCTGTACGTGATCTTCTTTAATTGCTTCCTTTAATCGATTCTGAACATAAAGCAAAGAAGGATGATCTAAGGATTGGCGCTTATCTACCCCTACCACATTCAACACACAGGCATAGACCCCTAAATTATAATGTTCCTTAACATAAGAAAGCGGTAAACAAGTATGACGCACCAACTCATAAAGCAAAGCAGCATAAATTACCTTAGGTGAATGAAACGCCCATTCTATTACCAATTCGGCAATACCTATCACACGTATATAAAACAATTGGCCAGAGGCATGGCGCTTCAAGCCAAAGTGTTGCCTGAGTAATAAAAGCAGATTGGAAATCATACCTACATCAATAGGATCCACTTTACAAGAGGACCTACAGACATAATCATGGAACTGCATTAAGGCCATCATTGCATCTGCCTGTTCCTTAGGTGTAACAGGGGCTGCTGAAGTCAAGCAATCTATAGGTAGCCTAGCCATCATCTTATCACGAATTTCTGTGACATCAATAGGCAGTACCAGTAACATAGTGCATGGCTTACCATCAGCAGGATATTCTACATATCCATAGTGGGCATAAACTATACTGGCTATAGTCTCTTGCTGTAAATCGATAGATGGGCGCACTGCCTGCTTCCCTTCTGACCCCATAGTGCCTACTTGATCACTATACAAAGGCTTTACCTTCGGCAACGCCTCAGAAGAAATGGAAACATTACGTACTACCCACCCAATAGCCTGAAAAAGCATCCAATCAGGCACGCTACTATCTATAGCATCTGCGCGTTTAAATTGCAAAGCCGTGGCATGCAATTGAATGCTTACAATCGGTGAGATAGAGCCATCTAACCTACCACTCACCCGTAAAACTGCCTGTACCAATGAATAGACTACTTGATGGACATCACATACCATATGGGAAGCTAACACACCACTAGGATCGACCGTTTGTTCTACCAATAACCTAGGCGGATCAGCTACCTCCTGGGACAGGGTAGACTCTAGTTTGTTAATCAATTGGTCTAAACTAATCTTATCAGGCTGTAACAAGGCATGCGCTTTGGCTTGCTCCTTCTTACTGAAATAAGCCACCCAATCATAGAGCTTATTGATAATACTCTGGAAGTCTTGCTTACAAAGGGGCATATTGCTATCTAAAAAGGAGATAGCTTCCTCCATTTTATGGACTGCTTTTCCTAAAATAGATCCATATCTCCTAGATAGACCCAAACCAATAGGAGAGGCCATAGCTGCGTCATAAAGTGCTTCTTTGTGTTTTTGGGATGCACGCATTTGTGCGCTATCTTTTAAATAACCTACTTGGTCAAAGCAAGCGTTGATTTTACCTTTCAGGTAAATAAAAATACCCAAAATAAGTAACCCAAATCCCAAACAAAGCAGCAACAACAACGCTACACCTAAGGGCGATAGCATCAATAGGAATGGCTTGGTACAATATATAGCGCTACAATAGATTGTCATACACAACGTAACCATTACAAAGCTAACACCCAGATATAAAGGAAACACCAACAAGGTAACCGCCAAGTGGGCCAAAGACAAACCTACATTCAACAAAAGTGGGGTACCCTGCCACCAATGCCAAATTGCATTGATAGGCAAGCAAAAAGATAAGCCTATAACCCAGATCAAACCCAATAACCAACCGGGCATAGATTTTGGTATTGCTGGCAGAAATGTTTTATACCCTAAAAAGCAAGCGCCTACTAAAAGTTGTGCCATAAGCCAACCACCATGATCCATAATAGAGGCTATACAATAGACCAATAAATTAGTGAGGACTATATAAATCCCCGTATAGGTCAATGCAACATGGCTGGGTTGAAGCTTCGCCAAGGTAGCTTTGATATCTATCAAACCATTTTTAATGGCTTCTTTTTGCGCGCGCTGCTTACGCACATGTACTTGTTTCATTTGTATACATGTACGATCTGGGCCTATCCAACCTGTATTTTCCGGCTGCTTGAATAGATAGTGGGCCACCATCATGGCTAGACCATTGGCTACCATACAAATAAAAGAACCATTGATAGCCGTTTTGGGTTCAATCCACTGATTCCAAGCTAGAATAGATACGATGCCTGTACCCATACCAATCAAAGCGGTACGAGCAGTACCCCGAAAGCCCAACACAGCCAAGATAAAAGGAGCGGTTGCAATGGGAAGCGAAAAATCTAAACTTAATTTGAGCAAATTCAATAGATCATTGCAATAAAAAGTCAATACCATAGCCAATACACCTATGCCTATACTCGTCCACATGGCCAACCGGAGCTGGTGCGCATAAGGTGCTTTCTCTGGACCTCGTATACTCTGCAACATATCATGACTAATCATCACTGCACAAGCGTTTAGCTTAGAATCAGCTGTGGACATCGCCATAGCCAACAAACTGATACAAACCATGCCTTTAAAAACAGGAGGAACATGCGCCATGATATACCCCCAAATAGCCGTCACGGGTAAGTCTGGTGCAGCTACAAAAACAAATAGGCCAATGAGCATGATCAATAAGGTGATGACAAAGCTGAAAATTGTGGCATATAAAAACACCTTGCCAGCTTGCATCGTACTAGAAGACATATAGACGCGCTGTAGAGTTGGAGGCTCTATGTAACCCATTAAAAAACTTAACAAAAGCAAACACATCGCCACTAGATTCATATCAAAATGCAATACTGTACGCAATTGAAATTTTTCCTGGCTTTGTAAAAAAGGAATGATTTCTGTAACGGATTTACCGGTGCTTTTAAGCATAAACCATGCTAAAATAGGAATAATGATGGCAAAAGTGATAAATTGTAATACATCTGTAAAAGCAACTGCACGAATGCCTCCAAAACTAGAATAACCTATCAAGATTACAGTCACCACAACCGTAATCGCTTTGGGATGCACGGAATCTAAACAGAGACTAATGGCCAAGGACATGGCACTGATTTGCATCGCAATCGTAGCAATCGCATCGCAAATACCAGATAACGCTGTAATGATTCGGGCATATTTTCCATATACGCTACCCATCGTTTCTGGCATAGAAAGATGACCCATAAACCGACCCATGTATAAGGCCAACTTACTGATAATATAGAGATCAAACCCAGCCAAAAGATCCAAGATGATCCAATAAAGGCCAAGTTGATGCACCTGCTGTACATTGCGCATCAAACCTCCTTCTCCATAAGCAGTAGCCAATACAGTGGCCACCAAAGTAGCGGTAGCAAACTGCCTATTGCCTACAGCATATTGCTGAAGGGAAGTAATCTTTCGACTAAAATAAATACCAACCACTAAAGTCAATAATAGAAAAGAAACCACCATAAAAAGGGGTATATCTAAAAAAGATGCCATAGCTAAATACGTCAATTAATTACAAATTAGTACACTGAAATAAGTTATATACAAATTATAAGTACTAATTTGTACCCATGCAAAAATTTGTACATTTTTGATAAAAAATGAAATAAATAATTCTTTTATGTAATATTATATCTAACATATGGCATAAAAAATGTCTATTAATGGCCTAATAAAAGGATATTGATACAGGTTAATAAAAAAATACCGATTCGATTTTGTATGCAACATTACACAACCATTTCATTATGGCTTTTTATAAAAAGTTTCGATTCATGCTTAGTTTTTTTTAGCTTTGGATTCAAGTACCGAATAGGGATATAGATAAAATATTTTGGTTGGTTTGTAGGGCGTGTGGTTCACACGCAAAACAGATATAAGCCTTCCGTTGGGCACAGCAGATACGAACTTAAAGCAAAAGCGTAAATACAGATAGCGCATGTGGCCATTGGTAGGCCACGCGCAAGTAGACATAGCAGTAATGGAACTCAATCAATTTAAAATTAAGCATATAGGCTCTACCATGCTTACACCTAGTGTAGCACAGCTAACCTTTATACGTTCTGATCAACTGCCTTTTGGATTTATACCGGGCCAATTTATTACCTTTTTGTTGCCACATGCGTCTGGTAAAACCATACCGCGTAGCTATAGCCTAGCCAATAGTCCAGGGGATAAATTAGACATTGCCATTGCACCTGTTGCGGGTGGATTCGCTACGAGCATCCTTTTTAATTTAAAAATCGGGGATGAGTTGCACTGTGTGGGGCCTAAAGGTAGGCTCATCCTGCAAACAGTAGAAGGTCCCTCCCAGTATATATTGGTAGCGACTGGAACAGGTGTAGCCCCCTATCGTTCTATGTTGCCTGCCATTGCCCAACGACTAGAAGCAGATGCCAAGCTAAAGGTAACGTTACTATTGGGTGTACGTTATGCCAACGACCTACTCTATGCGGAAGATTTTATTGCTTTTGCGCAAAAATATGAAAGGTTTCATTTTCGTGGCTATCTGAGTAGAGCAGATGTATTGACCGCACCTTATCACTATGCTGGATATGTGCAATCGGCCTTTGAAGCGCTTAACTTAAACCCCATGACTGATTTGGTATACCTCTGCGGTAACCCATATATGATTGATGATAGCATTGAAAAATTGCAAACAATGGGGTTTAACCCACAACGCATCAAACGTGAAAAATATATCTCTCGTGGCGTGTAAAAAAATAGCATCTATTCCATCTGTAGGTTGAGGACCCCTAAAATTATAGTACCGTGTTGCGTTTTAGATTTTTAAAAGTTTCAGTAACGATCGATCTGAGTTATTGGATCTTTTTATTGTTGGTAATGGGTAGTATAGGCGGACGATATACTGAAAGCTTACTATGGTCTAGTATCTTTACTTTTAGTATACTTATACATGAATATGGCCATGCATTAACTGCTCTTTTTTTTGGTGCGACACCTACTGTTGTACTGCAAGCTTTGGGTGGAAGAACCATCTTTAATGAATCACAGCTAACGGACAAACAAAAATTTTTCATTACCCTTGCAGGACCGCTGTTTCAAGGATTACTGACATTAGTGGCTTATCTATTGCTGCAATGTAATATGGTAAGTGGCTACTTATTGAACTATTTGCTCTCCGTGACGATGTATATCAATAGTAGATGGTTGTTATTGAATTTAATACCTATTGCACCACTGGATGGTGGCTGGCTGGTGCGTTATATTCTAGAAAAAAAATTTGGTCATAAAGGGTATGTAGCTAGTCTGATCATCGGGCTGACCGCTGCTGCTATTGCGATTCCTTGCTTTTACCTTCAAGGATACCATTGGTTCTTTATCATGCAGCTCTTTATATGTGGATGGCATTACTGTAAACGCTTGGAACAAGAATGGTAACACGACAAAATCTGATCGTATGAAATGGAAATTTGGTTTGTTGGACAAAGAACAGCTAGCAGTGATGGGGCTGGTGCTGATGGCAATGGCTTGCAAAAGAAAGGCACCTAGATATGAGCCAAAGCTTCCTGGAGGTCAAGAAAATATATCCAACTCCATAATGGAAGCAAGTTGGACCCAGGGACCTCAAAGTAGACCCAAAGACGCGCAAGCAGTAGATGAGGATTGGTATACCAAATTGAAAATCACACCAGAGGGAAAAATGCTGTTAAAGCATAGTAGGGATCAGGACCTCAAGCCCTTATATATAGCGCCAGATGAAGATCCAGATGCACAAAATGACTGGCATACACGCATAGAAGCCAGCCTAACGACAGCAAACCATAAAGATAGCGGCCCATTGCGTAACCTGCCTGATGCATTACTGGTTAATTTTCCAAGAGCGCAAGGGGATGATCCTTGGGACAAACGTATATTAATGGACATAGCCTCTATAACCATTAGCGCCAACCCAGTAGCCCCCAACTCGGAAAGACATACTTTTGCTTTAACCGCATTTGTAGCGGAGATGCCAAAAAATCGCGGTAAAAGGCTTTTAATTGTTTACGTAAAAAAGGATCAGGAATGGTATTTTTATAAAAATAATGATCCGCAAGCCGAGGATGCTACTTGCAAGCAGGATAGCAATAAAAAGCATCTTTCTACTATAAACGCGATGCGTTTCGCATCAGAGGCAGGTATCCTCTTTTTGTACCAAAAAATTAGATAGTATCTGTTCACATTACTGGTTAATGATGAAGGTTATCCCGCTTTTTGCTTGATAAAAAGTGGACAAAAAACCATGGCACTGAGCACATACAATTAAAAGACTTTTGTCCAATTTTTTCAGGCCACTATAGATATATATTATTCGATATCAATGTTTTTTTTATGTTTTTTATATACGCTCATAAACTGTCGCATTCTTTTCTGTTGGCTATTGAGTCCTATCCACCCCGTATGAGATGGTTGTGGCAAGAGATAGTGCGCAGCCATCATAGCTAAGCCATTGGCCAATACACATAACACTTCAGTATATATGGTAGATATCCATATATACCAATACGATATAACAGTTAGTATACCTGTCGCCATACCGATTAAAGCCGTACGGGAAGTACCCCGAAACCCTAAAAGGGCTAAAATAAAAGGAGCAGCCACTACTACATGAAAAAATTGATAGAAATAGATAACAAATCTAGATACATCAAACAAATTGGTTTTGCAAATAGCTGATACAGCAGCTAGTAAACCAATCACTATTGCACTGCATTTAGCTGCTATAAGTTTACGGACATCGGAAAAGCACTTTATGCCGGGAATATGCTCTATAATATCATGCGCCATGGTGACAGCAGCAACATGCAAACAAGAGTCTATGGTAGACATACACATACCCAATATAGCAACAGTCATTAACCCCTTATAGAAAGGTGAGAGATGAGCCATAATATATAAGAATACTTCTTCATACGGCCAGCGTACGCCTTTAGATATGGGATGTATGGTAAAAATAAATAGACTCATTAAGATTATAATCAATATGATACATAAACTAACAAAGCTACTATACCTAAACACCCTTTGCACTTGAAACGGACTAGAAGCCATATAGGCTCTTTGCATGTATGGAGCAGGTATATAAGCACCAATTAGTAGACCAAAACTGACTATATCAATCATTAATCTTAATAACCGTTTGTTAAAATGCAACAAATTACTTAATTGGAATTTTTCGATCCGGTGTATAGAAGTGATAATTTCTACAATTGATAACTCTGTGCTCAAATACATCAGTTTGCACAATAGTATAATAATGGTCATAAAAGCTAGAAACTGGAATATATCAGTCATAGTAACTGCATAAATACCTCCTAAAGCAGCATAAGAAATAACAATTAAAATGATTATTACCATAATAATACGTGCGGGAACCACATCACTATACATATCAACAGAAAGGAAGATGATTTTAATTTGATTGGTTACCATACCAATGGCATACGCAATACTGGCTAACGCAACCATAACCCTTGGTATTTTTCCATATACACTACCAATTGTTTCTGCAATAGAAAGGTGTTGCAAAAATGGGCCCATACGCCATATTATTTGACTCATTAACCACCCTCCGAATGGAACCATAAGCCAAATAATCATAAGCTGCAGGCCATAATGACACATCTGAGGTATATACTGGACAAGGAATGCGCCATTCAAAAATGTAGCCAATAGGGTAACCACTAAAGCAGCTGTGCTAAAACGTTTATTGCCTACAGCATAGGCTTGAAAAGTAGTGTTTCGACGTATACTATAAAGCCCTATGATTAGGTTTAGTATCAAAAAGACCGCCACGATTAGAAGCGGTATATCGTATTGTAGCATAGCGTACAAAAAAGTTGTATCTATTCACGACATTGGTTCGTAATGTATTTTTACTTTTTTATTGATAAAAAAAGCTTTTTACATAGACTTTATATAGTAGTTAAATTTTATCTATTAGCCCCTTAAGCCTCTAAGCATTCTACCAAACGGATTCCTATTGTTCTTGCTGTGCGAACTAGACGTTCAACAGTTTATAACACTTTACATGACCATTCTGTAATGCCAAATAAGCAGGGGTCTTATTAAATCTGTTCCGCTGAGCTAAAGCCCCTGCTCGTATGAGCTCTTGCACCACTTTGATATGGCCATTTTGAGCAGCAAGGTGCAGCGGCGTATTTTTATAATGGTCTACTACATTGATTGGTGCTTTTGTGCCTAAAATAGCCCTTACACAGACTTCACAACCTTTTTGAGCAGCGATATGCAAAAGAGTTTCTCCTCTTTTGTTCCTGACATTTACTCTGGCACCATGACGTATAAGCATCAAAACACAATCGACATGTCCATACTTAACTGCAGCGTATAAAGGTGTCTCACGCAATTGATTAACCATATCTAACTTAGGTTTGCTCTTCATAACCTTAGCCAGAAGCGGTTGATCTTTAACCTTGCTTTTAAGCTTTTTAGTGATAGAATGCTGATTTTGATCGGCTTCAATCAAGGCCTCTACACAAGCCAAATGGCCATTAGCAGCTGCCAAGTAGAGTGGTGTTTCTTTGGCCCGGTTGTAGACCCTCACCTGGCTACCTGCTTGTATCAATGCCTTCAAACAAGCTGTGTAGCCTTTTTTTGCAACCGCATGCAACGCCGTAGCACCTGATTTTTTTGTCATGTTTACCTTAGACTTTGCTTCAATAAGTGCTTGCAAAGCAGCTAAATCCCCTAGTTTCGCAGCTATATGTAGGGGTATGGCTCCCCACTGATTGGCTATATTTACTGGTGCACCAGCTTGTATAAGTGCTACACTAGCATCGATATTTTGAAATGCAACAGATAAATGCAGTGGGGTATTTTGAAACCTATCGACAATAGAGAGCCGTACACCAGCCTCTATCAGCGCTTGTAAACACCTTATATTCCTGCTTTTGGCAGCCATATGTAAGGGTGTAAAACCTATATGGGTAGTGGCGTGAGGATTCGCACCCGCTTTTAACAACTTATCTAAACAGCTATCATGTCCATAGAAAGCAGTGAGATGAAGGGGAGTTTTATTATGAAAGTCCGAAGCATCTATAACAGCTCCTGCCTCAATAAGCTGCTCGACACAAATGAGATGCCCTGATCGAGCGGCCCAATGTAAAGGGGTGCGCTGCTTTTCACCTATTAGATGTATATATACTTCGTTAGTAGCAATCAATGCTTTTAAACAATCATGCTTACCATATCGAGCGGCTAAATGCAAAGGGGTATTTTGTTCTTTATTGCGAACCGATGGATGCCCACCTGCCTTTAATAATAGATTTAAACAATCCAAATGGTCACCTAAAACAGCAGCATGTAAGGGTGTATTTAAACCGTCTACTGCATGGATATCTGCTTTATGCGTTAATAGCTCCCTTAACACAGCCAGTTTGCCATGTTGAGCCGCTATATAAAGGGGCGAAATGCCACTAGGCGTAACCGCATTTACGTTAGCATGGTTATGAATTAATAACTGTATGGAAGCAACATTACCACTTTGCGCAGCCGCATGCAACGGCGTAAACTTATTTTGCCTTGTAAATACCTGCACTTTTGCACCTGCCTTTATTAAAGCTTGAACAGATAAAAATGAACCTGATAAAGCAGCATAATGCAAAGGGGTTAGATCATCATGATCAAACCCATCGACATGTGCTCCTTTTTGTATCAAATAGTTCATACATGCCACCTGACCAGCTTGCGACGCAACATGAAGCGGCGTTCTACCTAGGCAATCGGTAAGCTGAATGGTAGCACCAACTGCAACAAGCTCGCGCATAATGGCTAGATGCCCATACTGCGCAGCAAAATAGAGTGGTGTCCTACCTAGGTAGTCCACTATATTGACCTTAGTCCCTACATTGATAAGCTCTTGGACACAAAGTAAATGACCTCTGGCAGCAGCAATATGCAATGGACTCATCTTGTTTCGGTCCAATACCTGTACATTTTTGCCAGCAGAGATTAAAGAACGGATATGGGCTACATCCCCCTTGGCAGCTGCTAAGTGTACCTCTACAGGCGCTATATGCTTTTCTACAGGTAACGATTGAGCGATTGTAACCTGATCAGATGGGTCGACCAGCTGTTGCCTATTCCCATAGGTAGGATATATAGCATGGATATAGCACCCAATAAAGACGCCAAACAGTAAGATTTTCTTGTTAAACATATTATTTTGTTTTTATGCATGGCTAGATTATAGCCAATATATAAAAAAACGAAAGTGTATAAAAGGCAAATCAAACCATAACGGATGATTGTTGAAGCGTAGCTTCTATTGACCCAACTATCGAGCTACGCTTTCCGATCATAATTTTTTACAAGGGGCATATTTATGCAACATAACCTTAACGCTGCATGGAGCTATCATTACGTAAACAAGGGGAACATTAAGTCAAAAATCTCAATACAGATCAGAACAATTTGATAAAAATTGATTAGATTCATAAAATAGTAAAGACCACCAGGTGGCCATCTTATGGGAGGGTTACCTTTGGACGTGAACTATTTCGTACCAGGTGCAACACAATAGGCCATTTTATAGCCTCAAAGCGCACCATCTAGTAAGGTTCCTATAAACACCATTAATTATTATATCATGAATCGATTTGAAGAATTAAAAACATTAGTACTTTCCTTGGAAGATGAATTTCATAAATTCTACGAGAAAGACAACAAAGCTGCTGGAACCAGGGTTCGCAAAGGCATGCAAACGTTAAAAAAAATTGCACAAGAAATCCGCACACATATATCAGCATCCAAGGCCTCTATGGAAGAGCTAAAGGAAGATAAATAAGTTGCATAAATACACTTAGCAGCTACAAATGATGGCGTATACGAACGATCCATTTACGCCTCTGCACTAGCATAGATTTACCTGAAGCTGATGCTATGGTCTGTTCAGATCGGTGGTAAAAAGATATCTATACTACACTTTTGACTTATATAAAAAGTGGGCAAAAAGTCAAGCGACCGGAAAAAGTCACTGAAAGTGTCAGCTTAGGTCTCCGTTCAGCACTATGGCAAGTCAAATTTTTTAGATGTACAATATTTTGCTAAATTTCTTGGTCACTTATCAATAGCTATCAGTTAGATGGAGGTATTGCATCTCTAGTTAGTGTCTTAAAATCAGACATTGGCCTACTAAAAGGAAAAATTAGTCTTTTAAAGGTTGAGATTTCGTATGTGTTCAGTGCAATGGTTTTTTGCGTCAAAAAAACTGCCCCTGTAAAAAGTCGCGGTTTAGAAAGTGGCTTTTTACCGAGGGCTTGATTTTTTGTCCACTTTTTTATCAAGAAAAAAGCTATTATCTTACTATGCAAGTTTTTTAGTCATTTTGTACTCGTTTTTGATACTTTTGACGAAGCTTCTTTTTTGTTGTATAAGCTTATGCGCCAGCTCTAGGAGCTTCCTCATACATGCTACGATAGCCACTTTTTTAGGCTTATATTTACCTACTAATCTATCATAGCATTCTTTTAAATATAGGAACCACTTTTTCCCTGCTAATACAGCCATATACAGTGCATCTCGTGGTATTTTCCTTCCTCCCCTAATAAATCTTTTTCCCTGTTTTTTCCCACTATCAGCCGCATATGGTGCTATACCTACTAAAGCTGATAGTTGATTACTACTGTAGCTTCTATCACCTAATTCAGGTAAAAAACTGACTAATTTAGTGGCTAAACATTTCCCGATTCCTGGAATGGTTTCTAGTATATTAGCCTTTTCGTCTAGATCCTTATCAGTAGTTATGGTTTTATTTAACGCTTTATCAATAATTTTTATTTCTTTTTCTAAAAAATCGATATGCCTTTCTATGCTTTCTTTATCTATATTAGTCTGGCTATGGTGTAACCGTTTCTTTTCATTGCTTAATGTAGCTACCAGCTCTTCTCTTCTTTGTTGTTGCCTTTTAAGCCGATCTGTTGTAATATAATAGCTGTAATTAGCTTTCAATCCCCTTTCCTGTCCATAGCGAGCTAGTTTAAAAGGTAGAGTAGAGCACTGGCGCGGTGAAGTATAGGACCAGGTTTATCCGTGTCCATCGTTTCCGATTTCGTGCCTAAATAACCCAATCTCTCTTTCCCGTTTCCAGCACCCCCCCGTCGCACCGTACGTGAGGTTTTCCCTCATACGGCGCACGGATCGTCTTCTTCGTCTGCATTACGTCCATCTGTATCGCACCCGATAAGCTCCTACATTGACTAATTTGTACACTTTGTGGAGCTTCTCGTCGGGGAGTTCCTTATACCCGTTCTTCCTACTCCCTTTCTTTTTCATGATAAATCTTCTCAGACGCCTGTTTGCATGCCCTTGTACTTTCCTAAATCTCCTAGAACTGGCCGTGTGACGGTAATACTCCGTCCACCCCAGTAAGGATGCGTTTAAGTCTTTAACAATAGTTTCAACACTTTCGTGCAACCGGTTCCGATAGGTCAATTGCGTGACTTTCTTAATAATCCGCTTGATTGCATCAGGTGTAGGATACATATGGGTAACGGGTTTCTGATATCTTGGCGAGTATCCCCTTTTAAAGGCATACCCTAAGAAATTGAAACCTTCTTCGGCCGTGGTCATTCGACTCTTTTCTTCATTGATCGAAAGGCCCAAGCGTTGCAGATACCCACATAAAATACCCAAAATCTTCTCTACCGGTTTATTCGACACTATCACGAGATCGTCCGCATAGCGGACAATCTGTGCATTCCACCCATTCCTTTCGGTCATCCGCTTGACCCATACTGTGTCTAGCAGATTCAGGTATATATTAGAAAGTAAGGGCGAAATGGGGGACCCTTGAGGGGATCCTTGTCGAGTAGCAACTTCTTCGCCTTTAAGGACTCCTGAGCGAAGCCAGGCTTGTATTAACTTTAGAACATACCTATCACTGATTCGCTTTTGAATGACTTTCATAAGCTTATCGTGTGGGATTGAGTCAAAGTATCGCTTCAAATCAATATCTAAAACTTGGGTGAGCCCGTAATTAAGCCATTTATATATTGATAGACTTGCATGGACTGCGGATCGTTTAGGTCGAAACCCAAATGAGCATTCTTGGAAGTCTGCTTCAAAAATTGGCTCTATAACAAGACGGGTTGCAGTTTGTACTAAGCGGTCCTTAATCGTGGGCACTCCCAAGATTCTTATTCCTCCTTTCGGTTTGGGTATTTCCACGCGCTTTGTCTTATTGCTTCGGTAGCTTCCTGATTCCAGTTCTTTTTGAACTTGTCCAAGAAACGCTTCTTCCCCTTGTTCTTTGATTTGTTCTATTGTTATTCCATCTATGCCTGGTGCCCCGTGATTTGCACAAACCTGTTTCCATGAACAGACCAGTACGTCCAATCTATATATTTTGTCATGAAGGGTGTAGAAGCTGCGTTTAGGATTAGACTTAGCAGATCGATAAAGTTCTCGCTGCAGTTCTCGGACGCTTTGTGCCATGTGGTTACCTTGCGGAATCATGGTATCTTTCCCTGTTTTGAAAACATGACGAAACTGAAGATCCTTCGCTCCGGTAAGGTTTTGTTGTCCTTGCCATCTTCACTACTACTATCTTCCCGACTTCCTGCACAGCATCGGAACGAACTTCGACTTGCGCCTTATATCCTTCCTTACTCTTGGAACTTAAAGACCGTGCAGGATCTCCCACGTTTCTCCTCCTTTCTTTCCTACGTGCCGCCCCTGCTACGCCGGGAGATAAGTGACGGTTATTGACCTGTTATCTTTCCGTCACTTTACAGCTTTCGCCCACCAGACGAGAGGCTCAGCATCTCCAATTCCCAGATTTCTCTGGTAAGACCTTCACGGCGCTACATATAGGTTCCTTGCGTACGGCCCGCAGTTTGCGTAGCTCCTTGTACAGAGCCGTCGTCGAGTGGCTTCATCTACAAAAATTACTCTTTATAGATGCACTCCTCGCTACCTGGCCAACAGGCCTATTGCCAGGGTGGGACTTGCACCCACTAGAAAGGAGGCCTTCGTGGCACGCCATCGTGTTTATCCGTTTTACAGTGGTCTAGAGATTTACTAAATGAACTAAAAGTATATGTATTCACTTGATGTATGTGTACATTAGCGGCATACAATTTCTCACAAATGGCTCTTTCATATCCCCCAGTTGGTTCACATACTATAATTTTAACAGCTACTTGATCTAAATAATCTATAAGTTCCTTATGGCCCTGCTCATCGTTACGAAACCTTTTATATACAGATTTAGCCTCTTGACTATAGAAACATGCATCCAGCCATGTTTTCCCTATATCTAAACCAAGTATTCTGTTCATTTTATATTATATTTATTTATATTTCCTTATTCTTATCGTACAAGACAGTTGTAGGCAACTTCTTCTGCTATTTGTTCAAAGAAAATAAAGGTAAGCAGGTACTTAAGCTTTTTTCGACTATTAACTATATAAAGTCCAGTGGGATACAAGTAACCTGCTACCTTTAAAATACAATCTTTTTAAATCTTAACTACATCTAGAATCTTTCTTAAGCTGTGTTTTTGATGGATAACTAAAGTTATCCACAAAACCACAGCTTACCTACTACTATTTTTTACTATAAATTGAATATGATTCAAGCTACATCTATAGCTATATCTATCTAGTGCTAAGATATAAGTAGGATAAAATTCATTATGAACCAGTATCGTGAACAGATGCTTTCAGCGACTTTTTGCCGAGGGCTTGATCTTTTACCCACTTTTTTCTTGATAAAAAAGTGGGATACAATCCATTATTAACCAGTAATTTGCACAGATACAGCAAACCACCTGCAGCGAGGGTAAAGGGGTGGTTTATGCCAACGCCTCTTCTAATAACCTACGTGCCAGGGGTGCGTTGGCTTTCCCCTGACTCTTTTTCATAATCTCGCCCATAAACATCGCTAGTAGCCCTGACTTTCCATTTTTATAGGCGGCCACTTTGTCTGGATAGGCTGATAATACCTCGGTAATCAGTTCTTTTAGTTTGCCTTCGTCACTATCCTGTATCAGGTCTAGCTTTTTGGCAAGCGCCATAGGCGTGGTATCTAGCTGCTGCAATAACAAAGGAAAGATTTGACTGGCCGCAATAGAAAAACTAACCATACCGCTTTCTACTAAAGTGATCAGTGCCACAAAACAATCAGTCGTAAGGGGAAAGTCTTCTAAGGAAAGTGACAACTCATTAAGGTAGCCTTTGACAGGCCCCAACAACCAATTGGCTGCGGCTATATAATGGGTCGTATGCTGACATAGTTCATCAAACCACATCGCAAAGGCTTTATTTTCAGTAAGCACAGAAGCAGTATAATCCGAAAGACCATATGCCTCAGTAAATTTTTTAAAATAAGCCCTTGGCAACAAAGGCATGGTCTTACGAATGCCTTCTATCCATTCTTGCGAAACCCATATAGGGGGAATATCTGGTTCTGGAAAATAGCGATATTCACTGGCAGTTTCCTTAGCCCGTAGGCTGACCGTTTCCCCCGAAGCCGCTTGAAAGTTCCTGGTCTCTGCAATCACTGGATCCCCTACTTCTAATAAATCGATTTGGCGATCTATTTCATAGGCTATGGCCAGCTGCACGTTGCGCATAGAATTCATGTTTTTAACCTCCACTCTGGTACCCAGACGCTGGGCGCCCTTGCGGGCTACGGAAATGTTGGCATCACAACGCAAAGAAGCCTCTTCCATATTGCCATCACAGATATCTAAATAGCGTACCAACTTCCGGATTTCAGCTAAAAACTGATAGGCTTCCTCTCCGGTAGTCAGCGCTGGCGCCGTTACCAACTCCACTAAGGGCGTGCCTGCTCGATTGTAATCCAATAAAGTAATGTCCTCTACCATACCATGCAAAGATTTCCCTGTGTCTTCTTCCAGGTGCATGCGGATCAGTGGAATTTGTTTGGCTATCCCTTCATTGGAATAAATGGTTACAAAGCCCCCCTGGCAAATAGGCGTCGTATCTTGTGTAATTTGAAAGCCTTTGGGCAAGTCTGGATAGAAATAACTCTTTCTTGCAAAGAAATTTAAATCTGTAATGGTTGATCCACACGCTAAACCTAATTTTATAGCATAGTCAAATGCTTTTTTATTCACCCTAGGTAACGCACCAGGGCAAGCCAAAGTAACAGGACTAAGGTTTGTGTTGGGGAGCGCACCATATTCAGCTCTATCGGAGGAAAACATTTTACTATCGGTAAGCAATTGAATATGGATCTCTAGCCCAATAACTACTTGATACTGCTCTTTTATAAGCTCATGCATAGGTTATTCATAACGTTTTAATTCAAACTTCTCGCCAAGGTACAGCTTGCGTACCTGTTCATCTTCTGCCAATTCTTCTGCAGTACCCGCTTTGAGCAATGCCCCCGCAAACATTAAATAGGCCCTATTCGTAATAGAAAGCGTTTCATCCACATTATGATCTGTAATCAGCACGCCAATATTATTATGCTTTAACTTGGCGATCAGCAATTGGATTTCTTCTACCGCAATAGGGTCGACACCTGCAAAAGGTTCATCTAGCAAAACAAATTTAGGGTCCGTAGCCAATGCCCTGGCGATTTCGGTACGGCGCCGCTCCCCTCCAGAAAGCACATTGCCTTTGCTCTTCCGTATATGCGTAATACTAAACTCTTCCAGTAAACCTTCTAATTTTTCTTTGCATGCCTGTTTGGAAAGTCTACGCATTTCCAACACAGCCATGATATTTTCTTCTACGGTTAGCTGCCTAAAGACAGAGGCCTCCTGAGGTAAATAACTAATGCCTTTTTGGGCACGTTTGTACAAAGGCAATGGAGTGATGCAGGTATCATCTAAATAAATGTTGCCACTATTTGGCTTGATCAGCCCAACGGTCATATAAAAGGTAGTGGTTTTACCTGCCCCATTTGGGCCAAGCAATCCCACAATTTCACCAGAAGCAACCGTAAGGGAAACCCCTTTTACCACCTTACGACCCTTGTATTCTTTTATTAGCGAATCCGCACGCAGTTGCATAGAAATTTTGTATTGAATGGTTGCCTATCCGTTGCACTTGCTTGCTCATGATCATCCGGAAAATCCAAGGGCATAGCCGTTGAGCGGAATGATAAAAAACAGGTGAATCATAGCCCCACTGGCTCATGATGGCATAGAGGTGTACGATAAATATATCTATGCACGGTGCTAATTTAAGATAAATTATGGATTTTACTACTATGAGCAGAGGGGCTTAGCAGCGCTTCCTATAAGGTAAAAATAAAAAAGCATATATTTGACCTAAAATCCATAAAGGATTACAGATCAGTAGGCAGTGCCTATCTCTATAGGCTTAAATATATAATCATCTATACTTCATTGCAATTTTTAGTAGAACATGTAGATCGGCACTCCAAGGCTAGAGCAGGGCTGATCACTACTAGTAGAGGGACCATCCGTACCCCTATCTTTATGCCAGTAGGTACAATAGGATCGGTAAAATCAGTTACACAGCAGGTACTACAAGACCAGCTGGATGCCGATATCATCTTAGGCAACACCTATCATCTCTATTTGCGTCCAGGTACTAAGGTATTGGATGCAGCAGGCGGTCTCCACCCCTTTATGGGATGGCATCGCCCGATATTAACCGATAGTGGGGGCTATCAAGTCTACTCACTGGCCGGTAACCGCAAGCTGACAGAAGCAGGTGTAACCTTTCGTTCGCATATAGATGGGTCTACACATCTCTTTACACCAGAAGGCGTAATAGATATTCAACGCAGTATTGGGTCTGATATCATGATGGTACTGGATGAATGCACCCCTTATCCTTGTAGCTACCACTATGCTAAAGCGTCTATGGAACGTACCCATCGTTGGCTCAAAAGAGGGATAGACTATTTTGATGCTACCTTAACGGAGTCCTATGCCCATCAAACCCTTTTCCCTATTGTACAAGGGAGTATTTATAAAGATCTACGCATTCAATCTGCAGAAACCATTGCAGCAGCTGATCGGCCCGGAAACGCTATAGGAGGGGTATGCCACCCTACGGGTCAACTCTATGAGCTTACAGAATTGGTTTGTTCCATTTTGCCTAGCACTAAGCCACGCTATTTAATGGGCGTCGGTACACCGATGGATCTTTTAGAGTGTATCGCGCTAGGTGTTGATATGTTTGATTGTGTGATGCCTACACGGAATGGACGCAATGGTACCTTATTCACGACACAAGGCATACTCAATATCAAAAATAAAAAATGGGCCTATGACTTTAGTCCGATAGATGCCACACTAGGTGGGCCTGTGAGTGGCTATTACTCCAAAGCCTATTTGCGCCATTTGATTACCGCCAAAGAACGATTAGGTGCGCAATTAGCCAGTGTGCATAACCTCACTTTTTATCTATGGCTGGTACGTCAAGCCAGAGCGCAAATTCAGCAGGGCACCTTTGTGGCATGGAAAAACCGTATACGCCAAACCATTATGGAAAAAATCTAATCAACATGAAGCTACTAGATCGATACATTTTTAAAAAGTTTTTTGCCACTTTTTTTGTTGTACTCACCATCGCTACCTTAGTGATTGTTGTGATTCATGCAGCGGAAAATGTAAGCAGTTTTAAAAAACACCAGCTTTCTTTCCATCAAGTATTTCACTACTATTGTGTACTCACTCTGCACATTGTGAATCTTTTATCCCCTATTATTGTCTTCTGGACTACTATTTGGGTGACTACTAGACTAGCCAAACGATCAGAGATTATTGCCCTGCTCAGCAGTGGGATTGGTTTGCATCGCATCATTACACCTTATCTAATCATTGCATGGCTACTTACTGGCGCCAATTTTTATCTAACCGGTTGGTTATTGGCTGGCACGAATAAGGAACGTGTCCAGTTTGAAACACAATATCTAGGTATGGGTTTCTTTGTGCGGTCAGACTACGTACAGCTTAAGGTAGGCACGAATCAATACCTCCATATCGCTAAATACCATGGTTGTTATAATACAGGGTATGATGTAAGCTTAGATACCTTTAAAGACCATGCCCTAATAGAACGACTCCATGCTAAAAAAATAGAATGGCAGGCAACAGACCAAACATGGATCCTACGATCTTGGCAAAAGCGTGTCTTTTTCCCAAAACATGAAGCGCTGACAGTAGGAGACAGCCTGACCATGCCTTTAGCCGTACATCCAGAAGATTTTGCCATTAATCCCAATCTAAAAGATGGGTTAACCCTCCCTGAATTGGAGTTGCATATTCAAAAATTAATCTATAAGGGTAGCGCAAGTGTACGTTTTTTCATAGCAGAGAAACACATTCGCTATATGACACCCTTTGCCATTGTTATTTTGATTGTATTGGGTTTCTTAGTGGCATTGCATAAGCCAAGAGGTAGTATAGGCAGGCGCATTACTTTAGGCAGTATACTCGCTTGCTTCTATATCGTTCTCTTTCTATCTGCAAAAATTGTAGCAGAAACACAAAGCGAGCATCCACTCCTGGACATATGGTTGCCTAACATTATTTTTTCTATACTATGCATAGCCTTTTATCGACTCGTTCCTAAATAAGCCTACTGAGGTCAATAACTAAGGCAGCCATGCCAAAACACCTAGTAAGCAGTTATATACATATTTGCACGAATAATTACTATATTCGTGCAAACCCTGTTGCTTCCAGGTTATGATCTATGATCCAAATACAATAGATATTGTTTGATTATTTTAATTAACCACTAAAAATTTAGAAAAAAAACGTAAAGCCATCACTGCGTAGGAATAGATGGATAAGTAGCCCAGTGTAATGGTCTGTAATTTGCGTCTGTCAAAGTTTAAAGAAATGCCACACCATGAAAACCAAGGTGCTTATTCTCACTACCACCGAGTCTGGTAATTCCTTTCCAGAAAACTTTAGTTGTTGGTGTGCGGGTGCATTAGAGGCAAAGGGGTGTGATACAGCATTAGAAACGATCAGCTTAGAACAGTTTACACCCTCTTCGTCCAGCGAACCTTTAGAGATTACACTAGAAAAGTTAACGGCACTACAGGATACCTTGTCCATGATAGAAAAACTCGTGCTTATCCTTCCTGAACAAAACAATATGATACCAGTTGGACTGGATAACTTTATAGCATTGATTGCTAAGATGAAAGATAAATATAAGCTATGCAAGCTTATTGCCATTGTCATGGATCCCGTGCCTGATAAAGCAGATGAGAGCCGTTTGTTGTTCCGTTATCCACTTCGTAAACTAGACCTGTTGTTTGGTTCAACCTTTAGTGCCGACCGGATACAAATTAAAAATAGCCCAACGGGCAATATGTGTCCACTCTTTGCCGAATCTTATGGCGAGCTTTGCCAGTTGGTGCAACAAATTCTCACCTAAAAGCAGGCGACTTATTCTGTTTTTCCTGGACCAAAAAGTAGCCTATCATTACCTTTTTATAGAAATTTATTATATTGCGATCCGTTCTCTGCGTAACCTATTGGCTAGCATGCGGAATGCAGCCCACTTCAAATTTTTAGTATGTCTATGAATGCCACAGATAATAAATTTGGGTTGCCCAAACCAGACTTTCAAGCATTGCCTAAAAAAAAAATTATATGGCCTGTGTTAGTTGTTATAGCCATAGTGGTTCTGCTGATCGCAGTAAAAGTAGGCTATAATTTTTATTTTAAAGTGGAGCCGGGGCTTCCATCTGAAACGGTAAATAATAGCTCCATTACTGACCAAAGAACAGCTAGCCGTAGGGCATCACCAGCTACCACTCCAGGAGCAGGGGATACAAATGTCCATGGAGCCGCCCAGCCATCCATTCGCAACGCTGAAGGCTTTAAACCTAAACAAGGCAATAAAATTAAAAAAAGCATTAGTGCCACGCAAAAGCAGCTTACAGCAAAACAACGCAAGCCATTGGTTAAGCCAGGGAGCTGCCAAGAATTAAGCGCACCACAAGGGGTATACCACCTAGTGGTAGTCAGTCACTTAGACAAGCAATCTGCTATGAAAGTAGCCCAACAGCTTATGAAAAACAACTTAGGCGTCTGTTTAATTCTACCTAGAGTCAATAAAGGAGAAAAATATTACCGTGTGACGATAGGGCATAGTAAAACCCACTATGAAGCAAGTCGAAAACTTGAACAATTTAAATCAAAATACAATAATATCTTTATATTAGAATACTAATCCGCTGAGGTCGCGTTTTAGCCACACTATACCACTTGATCACTATGAATATCTCTACCTCGCACACACTGTTAGATCTACTTTTAAAAGGGGGTTGGCTTATGTTACCCCTTGCTTTGTTATCCTTATTAAGTCTCTACATACTAGCAGAGCGTCTATTGACCTATCGAAGGTATTTGCATTTCCCTAGCGATTTTTTAGCTGATTTAGAAGCACACTTAAGCCATGGAGATCTCACACAGATACAATCTATCTGTGCCGAACAAACGAACATCATTCAAAAAGTAATCAGCAAAGGGATAGCCGAGCGGCACGCTACCCATGCTGCATTGATTTTAGAAAGTGAATCTGGTAGGGTGATCTCCTTTTTAGAAGAGAAGCTTTCTCTACTGGCTACTATTGCTGGGGCTGCACCTATGATTGGGTTTTTAGGTACTGTAACGGGTATGATTCAAACCTTCATGGCCATGTCCCAAGAAAAGCATCACCTCTCTGCTCAGGTTTTTTCCAGTGGCATTTATGAAGCCATGGTAACCACTGTAGCAGGCCTAGTGGTTGGGATTGTAGCCTATTTGGGGTATAATTATTGCATTGCGCAAGTCACTAAAGCTACTGCAAGGCTGAATTATCTCGTGAACCTTTTTATTGCTAAAGTTAGATAGGCACAACTTAAAATAAGTAAAAAATGAAAATCAGTACAAAAAATAAGATCAATGCTTCTTTTAGCATGGCGTCTATGACTGACATTATATTTTTACTATTGATTTTTTTACTGATCACAGCCAGTTATAACCCCAAGGCATTACCTGTTGACTTGCCATTAAGTACGAATGAAAAAACCGAATCTGCAGCCATCAATGTAACCATTACCGCTCAGCTGGTCTATTATGTAGAAGGGAAGCGCGTTGCCTTTCACCAATTACAAAATGTATTGCAGGATATATTGGCCAAAACATCCAATAAAGTGGTTGTATTACATATGGATAAAGGGCTTGCTATAGCCCATATGGTTAAAGTAGCAGATATGGCTAATCAATTAGGGGCTGCTGTGGCTATAGCAACCGAATTTGAAAAGAAACGATGAGAAATAGTTGGTTATTTTCTCCAGATGGAAAAGGAGTTGCGTTATCAATTGGGTTACATCTATTTATTTTAGGGTTAGCCTATTTTATACAGCGTACGCCAGTTCCAGGCATCTCTAGGGGGCAAGCTTATAGGATTGCACTGCAGCCGACCAGTGCCTATACTCCAGCCAACCACCACCAGCCTGACCATATACCCCAGGCCTCCATACAAACCGTTCGTTCAGCAGTCACCCAGGCTGATAAGCCATCTAAAAATCGATTCAAAAAGAAGCCTTTACGTCCACCACAGCGGCGCCGGAAGCAAATAGGTGGTGCACCACAGAAAAAGTCACAACCCCATCAAGCTCCTAAGATAGATGAACGAGGTTTATACCACAACGGACAAAACCGTGGGAAACAAGCCGGCGCGACTCTTGAATTAAGGGGATGGGAATGGGATGCCCTACCTGACCCAAAAGATACTACCGAAGAGTTTGGTAAAATAGTTTTTGAAATTAAAGTAGATGAAGACGGCGAAATTATTTCTATCCAAACGATAGAGAAAACAGTGACTCCTATGGTAGAAAAGATTTATACAGACGCATTGCGTGCCCTTACCTTTAGCAAAACCGCGGAGACACCATCTGGTATCTCTACAGGTAAGGTTACCTTTGTAATAGTAGCAAAATAATATAGTTATTAGGCTTGCTGCTGAGGCGCTACTGTTGGTTCATGTACCTGTTTATTCATGATAATGCTATGCAAGCTTTGTGAAAAAATAAAAAAGTTAATAGCTTTGTTCAGTTTGGTAGTTCACCAAAGCGTCTTTTCATAAAATATATGTTTATGCTTCTAGTTTCCTACAATCGTTTTTTACCTAAGCACTTTAGGCATAACCTAGCGAGGCTATTATGGCTTGCCTATATAACAATAAGTAGTTGTAGTGCACTGCTTGATGATGAAGGAGAAATTATAGGTGACAACAATAAGTCCACATCGAGCAATAAACCGCCCATAGGGATGGTCCTTATTCGAGCCGGTAGCTGTGTGATGGGCAGCGGTGTGAATCAAAGTGTAGTGGCCAAAACCAATATCACCCAAATGGTAACCGTAGGGCCGTTTTATATGGATGAGGCGCCCGTTACCAATGCGCAATACCGCAAATTCATAGCTATTGTGCAAGCGGACCCGGCCGCATATGGATTAGACGAAGCCTATATCAATGAAAAGCTTATGCCTGACCCAACCGTTTGGAAAAGGGATTTTGGCTTTATGTTTATGGACGATTCATTTGGTAAAAGCCATTGGGAGGATCCGCGCTTTGATGCCCATCCTGTAGTAGGCATCACTTGGGAAGCGGCACAACAGTATGCACGCATTCGTACCATTCGTAGGAATAAGCATTTAGAAGCGAAGGGCCGTCCGCCTGGACCTAGCTTTAGGCTGCCTACAGAGGCTGAATGGGAACGTGCGGCAAAAGGCGGTAAAGAATCTGGCCAGTATCCATTTGGAGGACCTTCTGTAAGAGATAAGAAGGGAAACTTATTGGCTAACTTTCAGGTTACAAAAGGCAACTATGCAGCATCTGGTTATGCCTATACCTCTCCGGTAAAGGCTTTTCCACCCAATGCTTATGGGCTTTACGATATGGCAGGTAATGTCTATGACTGGTGTGCAAATGTACCCAGCACTTTGTTGATCCATAAAAACGAGACAATTAGCCCATTTTATAAAGATGAAGACGGTGTCTTTAGGGTCATTAAAGGAGGCTCTTGGAAAGACTATTCCTATGCACTACAAACAGGTGTTTCTGATTATGAACATAAAGATATGGCGCGTGCCTATATTGGCTTTAGATGCGTGATGTCTGCCATATAATTTTTAATTGATATGGATTGTATGAATCATATCCTTATAGACTATTTAAATCCTTAAAATATTATGAAATATAATTTCACAAACCATTCTTTTCAGCACAAATTTTATGGTACCATCATGCCCTTTATCTACAATATTGGTGCAGCTATTGTAATCTTTGGGGCTATGTTTAAGTTATTAAACCTACCTGGAGGCAGCATCATGCTGGGCCTTGGCCTCTCTACAGAAGCATTGATTTTCTTTTTGAGTGCTTTTGAGCCTAAAGAGCAAGAGATAGATTGGTCACGCGTCTATCCTGAACTAGCGCCTGATTATAAGGGGCCTCCTTTGGCCCATCGTGCTGCAAAATCAGCGCCGACCATTACCCAACAATTGGACCAATGTTTAGAAAAAGCCTCTATAGATAGTGCTTTATTGGAAAAGTTAGCCGCTACTATGCGTCGTTTTGCAGAACGTATGGAAAATGTACCTTCCTTTACTAACCTTAGTAAGGTTACAGAAGCCTATGTGGACCAGGTAACGCAGGCTACGCAAGTGATGGGAGATATTGCCAAAGTAAATGACGCAGTTGGGCATACACTACGTTCGTTTACTACGCTATCCTCTGAAGATAAATTGACGCATTATTTTAGTCAAATGGAAGAAATGGCCCATACACTGACCTCCATGAATGGGCTCTACAAGCAAGCTTTAGCCCATATGGAAGCCCAGAACACCCATACTAGTGCACGCTATGCCCATTTAGAAACCGCTTTAAAAGCGATGGAAATAGCAGGTAGCGAGGCGATACACTTTAAGCAAGAGCTTGCTTTGCTCAATGAAAAAGTAACCGCCCTAAACGAAATATATGCCAAGACCTTAACTGCCTTTAAAAGCTAAAGCGCATAGATATAGCCTGCTGTTTTGTAGGCCAACCACCAAGTGTTGAAGCAAAGAATTGTGCATAAATGTTAAAATAGTATGGCTAAAGCAAAATTAAGTCCTAGGCAAAAAATGATAGGGGTAATGTACCTAGTGTTAACGGCTATGTTGGCACTACAGGTCAGCTCTGGTGTATTAGATAAGTTCGTCCTACTGAGTGGTAGCATTGATAAAAGTAGAACCCTACAATTCAGCCACAATCAACGTGCCATTCAGGCATTAAAAAATACAGTAAAAGATATGGGCAATCGTCCAGAAGATATGAAAATACTCGGACAAGTCTTGGCGATGCATCAGGATACCGTAGCGTTGGTTGGGTATATTGATGGATTAAAAAAGCAATTAATTGATGCAGAGGGCGGTATAGATCAGGTCACCAAATTACCCAAAGGGCTCAAAAATGATGGAGCAGTAGCCCGTCTTATGATGAACAAAGGAGAAGGGGATCTGTTAAAAACTAAATTAAAGGCCTATATAGCACAGCTCGCTAAGCTGGTACATAAGCCTTATGCACCTATCGCTTTTGATGCAAAAGACCATGACTTTTTTAGTCATGATCCCAATCAAGCGAAGAAAGATTTTGTTGCCTTAAACTTTGACCACACACCGCTTGGTGCTGCATTGGCTACATTGAGTCAGTTTGCATCTGAGGTAGTCACTACAGAAGCAGATGCCATTCACACATTGGGCAACATGATTGGTTCCTCTGATGTTAAATTTGACACGCTTAAGTTGCTTGCCAATACCAAATCTTATATCGTTGCTGCTGGAAGCAAGTATGAAGCGGATTTAATTTTAGCCGCCTCTTCCTCTGCCGTTTCTCCAGAGATGTTTATCGATGACCAACCCGTTGTGGTAGAAGATGGTGTAGGCAAAATCTCCTTTACTGCTTCTCCTGGTAAATACGACAGCCATGGATTGGCCCAAAAGAGCTTTAAAGCTGCTATAAAATTGAGACTACCTGGGGGTAAGGAGTCGACCATTACAGAAGATATCGCTTATCTAGTAGCCAAGCCTGTGATTCAAGTAAGGGCTGCTACGGTCCAGTCGCTCTATCGGAATTGTGGCAATGCGTTAGATATTCAAGTCCCTTCTCTTGGCGCCAGCTATAACCCACGGTTTAAAATAGAGGGAGGTACCCTCATCCCTGGGTCTAAACGAGGCGTAGTCACCGTGATTCCTAAGGCGAACCAGGTTCAGTTAAAGGTATATAATGCCGACGCCTTAATAGGAACAGAATCATTTATGGTACAAGACATTCCCATTCCACAAATTGTGATTACCACTAAAAATAAACCCATTGACATGAAAACAGGCGTACCGGCGCCTGGCCCTAGGGTAGTAGAGGCAAAAGTCATTCCCAATAAATATTTTCAGGATTTTCTACCCAAAGATGCCCGGTACCGCGTAGCTGAATGGGCAATTACGTTGGCCAGAGGTAGCCGCCCTATTCATACATTAACGGTAAACCATAGTGTAGCGGACTTGCACAGCATAGCATCGTTGGCTAGGCCAGGCGATCGGTTGGTTATTGAAATAAAAAAGATAGAAAGGCAAAACTTTAAAAATGAAGTTGAACCCATTATAGATGGCTCATGCTTCAATATTTTACTTCATTAATCCATTAATTGTACACTATTATGTCTCTTAAAAAGTGTTTTTTTGTTTTATGTATTTGGTTAAATGCCCTTGCGCCATCCTATGGGCGTATTGATCATTTGTCGCAAAGTTATAATCCGCATGCCACGCGCCCCATAGCTAGGGCCTATGTTTTATATGCCAAAAAAGTTTGGCGGGAAATTTATTTGAATGAAAAGGAAAATACCCCTTTTTTTATGTCTGGAAAGGAAATGCCCAAGGTCATTATAGATGGAGCCAAAAACGGGTTACTGGTACCTTATACAGATGATACACTAGCAGAGGCCATGCCTCTAGAGCAATTATTGAAGCACTTACAAATTCCAGGAGCAGATGCATCAACCACTGCGCATGAGTTTTTCCCAAAGGAAATTTCTACTTTAAGATTCGTAGAACATGTAATCTTTAATAAAATTACGGCTAGGCAAGAGTATGATATTGAATCTATTCAGTTAATTGTACCGGGTAGAAACAATCCGCCCACCTATTTAGATCGGCCCATAGCTACTTTCAAATATAAAGATGTAATAGATTATTTTAACAAGCTGCCTTTCGAATCAGTTTGTTGGTACAACACTGCCAACGCTGCAGAAAATTTAACTTGGGTAGATGCTTTTTCACTGCGGCTATTTGGTAGTAGGATTGTGAAAGTGGGCAACTTAGATGATGCCACTGTAGATGAGTTATATGAAAAGACACCTGGTGATGGAAAGGGACTGCTTGCGTCTCAAAGTCTAGCCAGAGAAATTGATATAGAATCCGAGATATATTTATCGGAATATTAGCTGGTAGGGTAAGCAGACGTAACCTTGTAAATAGATGTACCCACTCCTTATAAGAATAAAACGTTTGATGCTGCTTTTAGGCGTATGTATTGGTTTTACTTGTGTTGCATCACCTTCTATCCAGGCGGCTCCTTCTATAAAGCCTTATCCTATCCCACTTACCATAGCTGCTATAGCGCTCCATCTTCCTTATGTGGTGCACTGGTGTGGCAGCAAAGAGAAAAACCTCTATAATAGATTATTGTATAAAGGAGATCATCATGAAGCACTATGGAATCACGGTTTAAATCTAATCAATTTGGTCTCTTTAAGCCGTGAAATGCCTGCCAAGCCCCTCTTTTTAACGGCTGCTATTTTATTCGGTTTACAAACCACCACCTATGTTTTTTGCAACGCTCACGGCGTCTCTTTGGTATGGTCTGGTCTAACAGGAATGCTCTTTCATAGATTATGTATACAAAAGCAAATGAAATGGCATTTGCTTTTAGCTATACTACTCAATAGTGCTACATTGGTCTATTATAGTTATCACGCGCCAGCTGTCACTACCTTTGCCCATCTAGGAGGTGTTGCCATCGGTTTTGGCTTATCATTTGTACTCCCCTATAAAAAAACCTTTAATGATGAATAATTACTATCCATTCAGCCGTATGGAGAAGCTATCCCAGAAGCCTTGTACCAGTAGCCTATTCATGTGCTACTGTCAATAAGCGTTGAAGCTTGAAGATAGGTAAAAAATCGCTAAAATTGCGTTTCAGTTGCTGATTATAGTACCACCGTACGTACGTCGGATTAACTCCCATTTATGAATATTCAGGCTCATCGGTAAGAAAAAAAGTTCATACCAATCGTCATGGGAACCCCCAATTGCGTTAGTTGACACCATTCAAGCGTCCAGCCAATGTGTGTGAGGGGGGGGGGATAAATGAGTGGGGAAGGGGCCCCTATAGCTTTTATCAAAAAAAACAAAAAACAAAAAAATGATACTGCAAAAGAGTTCCTAGCAACAAACCCCCTTTCACACGCTATACGAAGCCCCCAAGATCAAAATAGCCCTTTCTAGATAGGCACTACGTCAAAGGTTAGTGTATAAGAAACCGTTTCGTGCAAAGACAACACCGCCTGATAGGTTCCTGTTTGCTTAATAGGCGATTCAATCGTTATCTTAGTATAATCCACCGCAACACCCTGTTCCTTAAGAGATTTAGCAATTTGTAAAGGCGTAATAGAACCAAATATCTTACCACCTTCACCGACCTTGGCACGCACTACCACCTTGGCATCTGTTAAAAGAGGCAACAGTGCTTCAGCAGCGGCTTTTAACTTTAACACTTTGTGCGCAGCTTGTTTTGCATTTTCAAGTGCAACCTTTTTATGCATATCACTAGCCACAACCGCAAGCCCTTCAGGAATTAGATAATTCCTAGCATAACCCGCTTTAACTGAAACGATGGCACCTTTATTGCCTAATGTTTTGTGTGCACGCTGTAATATTACTTCCATCTTTGGTTTACTTTAAATTATCCGCTACATAAGGAAGTAAAGCAAGCTGCCTAGCACGCTTTACAGCACAAGCTACCTTTTTTTGATATTTCAGACTATTACCGCTAATGCGTCTAGGCAATAGCTTGCCTTGCTCATTGAGAAACTTCATTAAAAACTCAACACACTTATAGTCGACATATTTAATGCCATATCGCTTGAAGCGACAAAACTTCTTAGTGATTGTTTTTTTCTGTATTGATTCATTTACTAAAGTCATAGCGCTACTGCTTTCTTAGATTCGTTTATCCCATCATCCGACCGCCTGGCCATGTTATGCGCTAGGCCATGCTTGTCTAAAGCAAAAGTTAAAAAACGCAACACCTCCTCATCTCTTGCATAAGCAACCTCCAACGCTTGAATCAAGCTAGGATCACCTGTAAATTCTATGAGATGATATACCCCCCTTTTTTTATGCTTTATTTGGTAAGCCAATGGTTTTAAACCGATCTCCTCTTCATGCGTGATGGCGGCATTACGCTCCATTAAAAAAGATCTATACTTATTTATAGATGCTTTAATTTGATCGTTAGAAAGTACTGGTGATAGTATAAATACCGTTTCGTAATGTCTCATGTTATATGAATATAATGTCCAAGCCTGGATACCGGATAACAAAAACGAAGTTCTAAAAAGAAATTGATAAAGTCAAGTAAATTTTTATAATTTATATAGGATGTTGTATAGCATTGTATGCATGTATAAAGATTTATTGGTTTTTTTATATGACTTAACCCTTGTAACCATGAACGTAGGAATAGAATCATCGTGGAAAACTGAGCTTGCTGAAGCGTTTGAAAAGCCTTATTTCAAAACGTTAGCGGATTACGTACGGGCCGCCTATCGCAGTGGCACCATCTATCCAGCACCTAAAAATATCTTTAGAGCCTTTGACCTTTCTCCCTTTTCTCATACCAAAGTGGTGATTTTAGGGCAAGATCCTTACCATGGCCCAGGGCAAGCAGATGGGTTGGCTTTTTCTGTTCCCTTAGGCATCGCTTTTCCCCCTTCATTGCGCAATATTTTTGTGGAATTGCAAGCGGATTTGGGGACTTCAGTGCCCGCTTCTGGCTCATTAGAAGGTTGGGCCAAACAGGGGGTATTGTTGTTAAATGCCACGCTGACTGTGGAAGCGCATAAAGCAGGGTCTCATCAAAACCAAGGCTGGGAGTTTTTTACGGACGCAGTGATACAGGCCATTTCCAGCCGCAAACAACACGTCGTATTCATGCTATGGGGCAGCTATGCTGGTAAAAAAGAAAAGTTGATTGATGCGCAACAACATCTGATCTTAAAATCGGCCCATCCTTCTCCGTTATCTGCCCATAGGGGTTTTTTTCAAAGCAGGCCTTTTAGCAAAACGAATGCCTATCTATTGGCTACAGACCAAACACCTATTGCGTGGTAAAGGGTGGTTTTATCGTATCCATGCAGCCAATGGCCATACTAAAACAAGAATAAAAATGCCTTATCCCTTTACTTTTACAATGGTCTCATCCTTAAGTGGGCGCCATATTACATTTTCTCTGGCAGCTCAATGGTTAAGAGTGCCATGCTTTTTTTGAGCACCCGACCCACACAAACAGAAAGCAATAGTCTAACCGCTCTAATAGCAGGATTCACTTCTCGCAATATGGGCGCACTAGCATAAAACCTGTTATAGGTTTTAGCCAACTCTAGCGCATAATTAGCAATTACACAGGGCATATAGGTAACCGCTGCTTCCTCTATGGCGGCGGGCAGCCTATACAATTGGAAGATAAGTGCCTGTTCTAGTTGACTGAGTTGGATGCTTGGCGGATCTAGGGTTTCGTTCCCTTGGGCTTTGCGGATTAGTGAACAGATGCGCGCATAGGTATATTGAATAAATGTCCCAGTATCACCTTGAAAATCAATAGACTCATTAGGGTTAAACAACATCCTTTTTTGAGGTGCTACCCGTAGTAAAAAAAATTTTAAGGCACCCATTGCTAAAGTATGATGCAGGTTTTCTAGCTCCTCTTGCGCTAAGCCTTCCGTTTTATGGGTGTGGCCCATATAGTTGCCAACCGTACCAACCATCTCATCTATAAGATGATCGGCATCTACTACATTGCCCTCTCTGGACTTCATTTTACCATCGGGTAGATCCACCATGCCATAGGGAAAGTGGTGCATAGCAGTGGCATAGGGCCTACCTAATTGGGCCATAATGGCAAATAAAACCTTAAAATGGTAGGTTTGCTCGTTGCCCACCACATAAATCATTTGATCAAAATGATAATCTGCATAACGCCAATCGGCTATGCCTAGGTCTTGTGTAATATAGACAGCGGTTCCATCGCTGCGCAATAGCACCTTTTCGCCTAAGCCTTCTAAGTCAACCGCAATGGCGCCATCTGTTCTTGTATAAAATATATTTTTATGGAGTCCTTCCTCTACAATGGTTTTGCCAAGCAGATAGGCTTCAGATTCATAATAGGTTTTATCAAACGTGATACCCAGCTGGTTGTAGGTCACATTGAATCCATCATAGACCCATCCATTCATCTTTTGCCACAAAGCCATTACCGCAGAGTCTCCTTTTTCCCATTCCACCAACATCCTTTGTGCCTTTTGTAGAATAGGTGGCGTTTCTCCTTCATGGAGCAGGGCCAGTTCTTCCTTATAGACTTGGTCAAATTTTACATAATAGTTGCCTACAAAGTGATCTCCCTTTATGCCAGTACTGGCTGGCGTTTCATTTCCACCAAACTGTTGGTAAGCAACCATAGACTTACAAATATGAATCCCTCGGTCATTGATCAAGTTTACTTTATGTACGGTATAACCAGCAGCATCTAATATGGCTGCCAAGGAGTCACCCAAAAAGTTATTCCGTAAATGGCCTAAGTGTTGGGGTTTATTGGTATTCGGGCATGAAAACTCCACCACTACATGGCGTTTTTGTTTGGGTAGGTATCCATAGGATGGGTCACTTGCAATAGATTTTAAAATAGTCATCCAAATGGTCGCATCGATCACCAAGTTTAAAAATCCATTGATGACGTGATAACGAGCGACTAGATCGGTATGGGTTTGCAACCATTGACCTATTGTTTCTGCTAGCTCAGCGGGTTGTGCCTGACAGCTTTTGCAAAAAGGAAACAGAGGAAGTGAAAAAGTGCCTTCGAACTCTTTTCTGGTTACTTGCAAGCTGCAAGCAGCTTCCGATAGCGTCAAGTTATAGCATTTTAGGAATGCTTGTTGTAGGGCTGATCTAAGTGTAGATTCGAGTGGTATGATCTCTATAGGCATAGGGTTAAAAATTTGAGCTGATTAGGCTTAAAATTAAAAAATTGTAAGCAAATCTATTGGGTCAGCCCAGCTTTATGTGTACAAAAGCTATAGCTTACCAACCAGCTATAATCACATCTATGCAATTGGCCTATTGCTGATTTAGTATTTGTTGGATATTTTGGTACGCCAAAACAAGCAAAAATGGGCCTTAGAAAAAGTTGTGATTAAACAGCGCATGCAGCTCATGACTGTAACGACTTCATTTGAACAAGTAAAGCAATACGCTTTAAGAATAGCAACATCGCTTTGTTAGCGTAGATGAGGTAGCAAAAACTATTTTTAGCGATTATTTCGTATGTGTTCAGCCCCCACCCACGGACGCGGGTTATACCTAAAAAAGAAACTGCATTTCACTGCAGCTTCTTAGAAGCCAATGGCGTCAATTTAAGAAATTTTTATTGGTTATCACATAAAAGTATCTATTCCAGCCATGGGTTAATAATGAACTTTGTCCCACTTATATCTTGATAAAAAAGTGGACAAAAAATCAAGCCGTCGGCAAAAAGTCGCTGAAAGTGACTTTTTGCCGACGGCGTTTTTCTTTTCACATACAAACCAGTGAATTGAATAGATATATTTGCTGCTATTTCGTCAAGTTAAGGCGCTTATGTCCGCCGATAAAAAAACTTGGCGCTTCAGTAAACTTGTAATCTTTAGACGAACGGTTATGCAGCGGGAAAAACAGCTTGTTTCATTACTTTTACTGTGTGCCAACTTTTTATTGGCGGACATGAGCAGCGGCATATGCGCATTAGCCATTTCTATCTCTGTGTTAGAATAGATGTCCCTTAAGTTGACGCCATTGGGTGGACGCATCAACAGATGCAAGGCGTTATTAATCTTGAGAATAGACCAAAACATGGGGCTCTATTGCACCATCAGCTATACATTGATACCGCAATAGATACTTCTTTTGATGCCAATAGGCTATAATTTTGCCTTCATCTTGTAACTGAAATGGCGCTATATAACTATCCTTAACCGTTGCTTGCTGATCCAAACGCTTATACAATGCTTCTTTGGCACACCAATAGATGGCGAGCTTTGCAAGGCAGTGATTGGCATCTTGCGCTTCTGCTTCTGTTAAAAACTTTTTTTGTACCTTATGCAAGCTGGGCTTCACGATTTCTATGTCAATGCCTATAGGACAAACGGTAGATAAGGCCACTGCAGCTAAATAACGGGTATGGCTAAAGCTAATATGGCAACCCGCTAAAATAGGTCTACCTTGTGCATTTTTAGAAAGGGATACAAGGGGTAAATTTAATTTTTTTAGTAAGCAACATAGCGCAACTCTTACGGCTAGAGATTGCTGCTGTCTATCTGTAAAAGATAGATTATTACTGTGAAAATCATCTAAAAACTGAGGGGGTAGCTGCGCATACAAGGCTCCGACACTTTCTTGAATCTTCCAAATAAGGTAAAAAGTATGGGGCGCACACACGGAAAAACGATAAACAGGCATAGACAAAAAAGACCATAACTGCAACAGCTCATGAACATGGCGTTCATCTGGGGGCATAGAACAGACCCCCTAAAATTTATACAGTGGCCTTACGGTCCGAAAAACTTTGCCGTATGGCTTCTACATCTAAACATTTAATAACAGGTATAAACATAAGACGCTTGATCGAAGCTTTACGTTGCGCTGCTTTGGTTTTATTTCTTCTTGCTTTACGTTGTAATCTAAGGGGCATAATCGCTAATTTTAGGTACAATAACAAACGTGGGCCCTGCAGGATTCGAACCTGCGGCCTTCTGTGTGTAAAACAGATGCTCTAACCAGCTGAGCTAAGAACCCAGCAACAAATATAGTGTTTTTTTTATAAAAAACATGTATACCCTGCTATGCCGATGCGTTATGATGTGGATTTAAACGGCTTCTTGGATGATAGTCTTGCATGATTTGCCTAAGGTAGTGTCTATCTAGATGGGTATATATTTCAGTAGTAGTAATAGAACTATGGCCCAACATTTCCTGTATGGCACGTAAATCAGCGCCCCCTTCTATTAAATGGGTGGCAAAAGAGTGCCTAAAAATGTGAGGCCCAACCTTCACATTGATTTTAGCTTTTCTCGCAAGCGCCTGCACAATTAAAAAGACCATCACCCGGGTTAAGCTGCCTCCACGCCGGTTTAAAAAAACAGTATCTAAACAGCCTGACTTTATGCCCATATGGCTACGTACTTCCCGCACATACCATTTAATATGCTTTAAAGCCATAGCCCCAATCGGTATCAAACGCTCTTTATTGCCTTTGCCGATGACACGTACAAAGTTTTCTTCGAAATAGATATGGCTTAACTTCAAAGTGATAAGCTCAGAAACACGCACGCCTGTACCATAAAGGGTCTCCACAATGGCTCTATTCCGAGTGCCAAGTGGAGTAGAATGGTCTATCGCACCTATCATCGCCTCGACTTCTGACACAGACAAAACAGATGGCAAATGTTGCCCTAAATGAGGACTTGCTACCAGCCTAGTAGGATCCTTAGCAATATACTGACCCAACCATAAAAATTTGTAAAAAATACGCAACCCAGAAAGTATCCTTGCTTGACTCGTAGCCTTCATGCCTAACGCATGCAATTCCGATAAAAACGATTGAATATGAACAGAATCGACTGTAACCGGTGGAACCCCCTTGCCCCACAAAAACTGGGCAAATTTTGTCACATCAGCAATATAGGCTAGAATAGAATGTTCCGCAAGCAAACGCTCTAAACGAAGATAGGTCTCAAACTGCTGTAGTAAAGACTTCCATTCGTGTTCCATGATACGCACTGACAACCAGTTACAATTGAAGAGATCAACTATAGCTCCCCCTGCTGGACTCGAACCAGCGACCCTTTGATTAACAGTCAAATGCTCTAACCAACTGAGCTAAGGAGGATTGTAACCATTACAATTTTACCATTTTTTTATTGCATAAACAATAGCCTATTATAGATGGATAAGAAAATCATTGCATTAGGAGCCAATCCTTGCATGATATATGCACCTATCTGCCCTAGGTTCACTTTTTTATATTAAATTGGGCCTAGTAGGATGAATGGTCAACCTAAATAAAGCGTACAAGATGATGGATGTAGAAGGTAGCGGGGCCAAGCCAAGAAGCCGTTGGACCCAAAAGTGTGCCATGGCGCTAATCAAGTTGCTAGGTTGGAAAATTAACAATGCAGCCGACTCAACCATTGCGCAAAAAGCAGTCGTGGCATTCGCACCACATACGAGTAATTGGGACTTTATTTACGGCATGTTATTTAAACTGAGCCATCCAGATGTGCCGCTTAGGTTTGCCATAAAAAAAGAGGTGATGTTTTTTCCACTTTCCTACTTAATGAAGATGCTGGGCGCCATTCCAATAGATAGAAACCAAATCACCAAGCGCACCAATATGGTAGCTGTGATGGCAGAGATGCTCCATCAAGCAGATGCGCTGATGCTTGTGATTGCGCCAGAGGGAACCAGAAGCCATGTAAAACGATGGAAAACAGGGTTTTATAGATTAGCAGAAGCCGCAAATGTGCCGATTATTTTAGGGTATATCAACTATGCCAAAAAAGAATTCGGTTTAGGACCTATCTTCCATCGCACGGGTAATATGGAGCAAGATATAGGAAGTATACAAGATTTCTACCGAAAAATACCTGGGAAATATCCAGAAAAAGAGGTAGTTGAATAGGACAATTTGGCAGTATTGCCCACATTTGGCAAAAAAATTGCATATACTTTTAAAGTTACGTTTCAAAAGAGGTCTCATGAGGTCATCTCGCCATTATTTTATACCATAAGTCATGAAGTTACACGATACAGACACAAACAGAAAAGGCTGCTGCAAAGAGACAGTAGACAAACATCAAACCACTTACTGTAGTGAGGAAACAACAACCCCATGTTGCTGCAACGGTGAAGAAACAATGGATCAACCCTGCTGCTGTGGACGGCAAGAGGCAGCAGCTCAAGGAGGTTGTTGCTACGAACAAAAGGTCGAACCAGAGGGAGGGTGCTGTCAGTCAGCTGATAGGCTAAGTGATAGCCAACCACACCTATGCAGCGCTGATATAGGTTCATTGGAGCAAATGCAAACGCTACTCATGGAGGCAAATGATAAATATATGCGCCTTTATGCTGAATTTGATAACTTCAAAAAGCGTGCAGCTAAGGAGCGCATAGCCTTTACGGATAAAGCCAATGAACAAACCCTCAAAGAACTTTTACCTATTGTAGATGATTTTGAGCGATGTATAGCAGCACTGCAAGGTACAGAAGGGGCACTGCAACATATTGAAGGAATCAAACTGATTTATGATAAAATAGGGGGGATATTAAAAAAATATGGGGTACAAGAAATCACCATAACGGATGGCACTGCCTTTAACGCGGATCTACACGAAGCGATTATGCAACAACCAGTAGATAATCTAGAGATGCAAGGGAAGATTGTCGGCGTAGTAGAGAAGGGATATCTAATCCATGAGTATGTGTTGCGGTTTGCTAAAGTTATAATTGGAGTATAAATGGAAAAAGATTATTACAATATCCTGGGTGTAGAACGTAATGCCACTGCGGACGAAATTAAAAAAGCCTATCGAAAGATAGCCATGCAGTACCATCCTGATAAAAATCCAGGCAACAAAGCGGCAGAGGATAAGTTTAAAGCGGCCACAGAAGCCTACGATGTGTTAAGCAGCCCAGAGAAAAAACATCAATATGATCAGTTCGGTACAAGTGGCTTCCAAGGGGGTGGGCGGTCCTATGGAGATGACTTTTTCGAAGGTGATTTGAATGATCTATTTCAAGATTCTCCTTTTAGCAGTTTTTTTGGTGGCGGCAGGAGGACACGGCGAGCGTCTAATTATGGTGAAGACTTACGCATAAGAATCAAACTAAACCTCAAAGAGATTGCATTGGGTGCAGAAAAAAAAGTAAAGGTAAAGCGTTATACAAGTTGTGACGCATGTGGTGGTAATGGGGCGGAAAATGGACTGGCTATAGAAAAATGTGGCGCATGTAAAGGCCATGGCGTGGTGCGCAAAACAACCCAAACCATGCTGGGCAACATGCTTACAGAGTCTACGTGTAGCAACTGCGCTGGAACAGGCAGCCGTATTAAAACAGCTTGCAAAGATTGCCAGGGAGAAGGCAGAAAGTTGATAGACGACTTGATTACCTTCCAAGTCCCTAAAGGGGTGAAAAAGAATATGGAACTTACCATACGTGGCAGAGGCAACGCACCACCCCGTGGTGGTATGCCAGGCAGTTTGATTGTGCAAATAGAAGAAGAGGAAGATGACCTTTTAAAGCGTGAAGGCAATAATATCTGCTATACCTTACACATTAGCTTTATAGATGCCACACTAGGTTGCGAAATGGAAATACCTACTATATACGGAAAAGTGCGTCTTAAAATCCCACCTGGCACATCATGCGGCGAGGTGCTTAAGCTAAAAGGAAAAGGTATTTCAGATGTGAATAGTTATAGTAAAAAGGGTGATCAGTTGGTTTTTGTGCAAATCTGGACCCCACAAGAGCTCACAAAAGAAGAAAAAGAAATTTTGCTTTCACTGCGCGATTCGCCTAACTTTATACCGAAGCCGAATAAGAAGGAAGAGAGCTTTTTTGAACGGATTAAATCTTTTTTTCAAGGATAGGCCAGTAGCCATCTTTTTACCATGTGATCATGAGCCAATTTGTAGTCTCTGCAAGAAAATACCGTCCTACTAGTTTTAAAGATGTCATCAGTCAGCCCCATGTTACCACCACATTAAAGAATGCCATAGCCTCTGGGCAACTTGCACATGCTTTTCTTTTTTGTGGTCCACGTGGTGTGGGTAAAACTACTTGTGCCCGTATTTTAGCCAAAGCCATCAATTGCATACAAGTAACCGAAACAGTAGAACCCTGTAACCAGTGCACCCATTGCCTAAGCTTAAACAGCCATAGCGCTATGAATGTCTATGAGTTAGATGCAGCTTCTAACAATTCTGTGGAAGACATTCGTGAACTGGTGGGACAGGTGCGCTATGCCCCTCAAATGGGTAAATACAAGATTTACATTATAGATGAGGTGCATATGTTGTCTAATGCGGCTTTTAATGCTTTTCTCAAAACGCTTGAAGAACCTCCTAGCTATGCCATATTTATATTGGCTACTACAGAGCGACATAAGGTTTTACCTACTATTTTATCTCGTTGTCAAATCTTTAACTTTAATAGAATTAAAGTAGAGGATATTGTTACACAACTCAAAGCCATTGCGGCAAATGAGGCTATCGCTTATGAGGAATCTGCACTGCAGCTGGTTGCACAAAAGGCAGAAGGGGCGATGCGGGATGCGCTTTCCATCTTTGATCTGATCACGGCCTCTGTAGGCACAGGAGGAAAAATTACGTATGCGGCTACACGTGATCATCTCCAAATTTTGGACTACGACTATTATTTTAAATGTATAGATGCTTGCTTAGGGGGGGATATTCCTGCGGTCCTCACGCTTTATGATGCTGTTTTACGTGCAGGTTTTAATGGCCATCATTTTGTGGTAGGCCTTGGTGAACATCTACGCAACCTATTGGTCTGCACAGACGATGCTACGCTCCCGCTTTTAGAGGTCACGGATAATATGCGTTCACGTTATGCGGAGCATGCATCTAGATGTAAGATGCCATTTTTATTAAAAGCGTTAACACGCTTAAACCAATGTGATATAGGCTATAAGTCTAGCCAACACCAAAGATTGCATGTCGAACTGGCACTGATTGACTTAGCCACTAGTCATTTGTCTACCTCAGCAAGCACGCCATTACCAGATCAATCATTACCAAAAATAGATCATCCCCAAGCACCCATTAGTACGCAACCTAAACAAATGGATGCTGCTCCCGTTGGGTCCTCTATAACGCCACTAGCCAAGCCAAACCCCGACCATTTGCCTACCACGCCCGCCCCGGCTGCTCAGCAGCCAACAACTATAACGATTCCTACCTTAGCAAGTTTAAAATCCACATTGACCACAAAAGAAAAAGCGCATGAGGTTGATGTAAAAAAAAAGTAGATAGGCCACGTGTTACCGAAGCACCAGTACCAGAAACAATGGTGCAATCTTGCCTGACTGCCTATAGGGAAGACCTTAAAAAAAGGGGGCATACAGCTGCTTATCACCTTATGAATCAACCTATAGAGATCCAAGATAGAATGCTTACCATTTCCTTGATCAATCCCGTTCAAGAAAACCTGTTACAGAGCCTCAAGGAGGAGCTTTTACCTAGGCTAAGCGTACTTGATCCTGATATGACCATTCAAGGTATTTTGACCGAGCAAACAACTGCTCCAAAACCCTACACAGACCAAGAAAAATTAACCTATTTGGGCAAAAAAAATGCGGCCATCACCCTACTGCAAGAACGTCTGATGTTGGAAGTAGCCTACTAAAGCATAGATAGGCGCGTTTTTGCTTGATCCAAAAGTATGACCTAAATTTATAACCATTCGGCTTTATTTTTATCCTTCAGGCAATGCATGGGCTGAACAGATCGTTTACACTTGCGTTGCCATTATTAAACCATAGATCAATTTGAACTATATGCATAAAGGTGTGATTATTTTGGGCGCATGCCAGCTTACAAAGGGGGCTTTAGACATTTTTCAAAAAAACAATTTAATCGTCTATGGCATTTTAGATGATGAAACAAAATGGCATAATACCACTATTCATAACATTCCTGTTTTAGGCGCTACGGATGATCCAACCTTTCTTGAGTTACTGAACCAGGAATGTGCTGCTTTTATCGCCTACCGTCATATCCAAAAAAGAAAAAACTGTTTAAACTTTTTAATTGCCCAACAAAAGTCCACACCCATCTCGGCGATTCATCCATCAGCCATTATAGCGGACGGGGTGCAAATGGGTTTAGGTAATTATATAGGTGCACAGGTTTGTTTGGCTTCAGAGGCAAGTGTAGGGAACCACTGTATACTACACAATGGGGTGGTCATCGAAGCAGAAACCCAGATCCATGATTGGGTAGAAATAGGTGCGGGTAGCATTATTGGTGACCACGTCACCATAGAAGAAGAGGTGTTTATTGGCATAGGCGCTAGAATTATTCCGGGTGTTACGATTCAAAAGGGAGCGAGTATTGGTGCAGGGTCGGTTGTGTTAGGGAATGTAAAAAAGGGGGATGTGTTGCTGGGAAATCCAGCAAAGTCTATTCAACAAGGATAAAAGTATCTATGCACGACATTAGTTAATAAGGCAATTTTAATTTGTATCTGTTCACCCAATGGCGTCAACTTAAGGATACCCCTATTGTAAAATTTAAAACCATAATGCATTTTTATTTATATTACTTTTTTCTTGATAAAAAAGTAACAAAAAATCAAGCCCTCGGCAAAAAGTCGCTGAAAGTGGCATCATACAGATGGAAAAACAGGAAGCGCCCCCTATGGGGGCTTCAAAGGAAACTGTTTTCCCAAATCATCTCTCAGATGCCACTTGCTACACCGCAACTTTTTACAGGGGCGTTGTTCTTTTAATGTAAAAAACCAGTGACTTGAACAGATACCTATCATTTTAATGGGCATTTGCTTCCATGCCGTCGATTTAAAGCGTTCATGCCAGCCGATTAAAAAAGTTGAAGCTTCAGTAAACTTGGAATCTTTAGATGAACGGTTGTGCAAAGGATTAGAAAAACAGTTCATTAAAAGCCCACACAGTGGGTGATTTCTGTTTTTCCCGCTACACAACTGTTCGTCTCATTCCTTTACTGCATGCCAACTTTTTATTGGCGGACAGGGGAAACGACGTATACGCATTAGCCATTTCTATCTCTGTGTTAGAATAGATGTCCCTTACGTTCACGACATTGTCTGAATAGCAACACTGGAAAAACAGACGTTCTTTCCTAGTTTTTTATTAGAATTTGGGACAAAACTTATTCTTTTTTGATAAAAAAGTGACATATAAACATGACTAAAACAGACCGAAAAGCAAATTTCTACCATTACACTGAACGGAAACGATTTTTGTTTCCGTTCACTGCTGTGGTCTAAAATTCATCTATATCACGCTTTTGGTACGGGCGCTTTTTCTTCTAAGTACTTAACTACTTCTAAGTGTTCGTTGGCCCTTGCTAGATCCAAGGGGGTCTGACCTTTTTTGTTTTTCTTGTGTATATCATCACTATGGGATTCCTCTACTAAATACTTAACTACTTCCAAATATCCCCCCTCTGCGGCTTTATGCAAAGGAATAGTATCATCTGCAGTTTCCAGATTTGGAGTAGCACCGTATTCGCATAACATTTTTATTACTTCTAAGTGACCTTTACTCGCTGCAACATAAATAGGAGATTGACCATAACGATTTCTTTGATCTACATGAACACTAATTTCTTTATTTTCTAACAACGTTTTCATCACACTTACATCACCTCCGGATGCTACCAAATGCAAAATGATATTGCCAGTTGGACCTTTATACGCTGCATCAATCCCTCCACCCTTCAAGAGCGCTTCTACAATACCTTCAAGAGCGCTTCTATAATACCTCCAAGAGCGAGGTCTTGTGCCACCATCAGAGGTGTTTTATCACTATAATTTTTGATAGTAACATCAACACCTGCCTCTATTAAGCGCTTAGCTGCCTCTTCCTGACTGGCGTATATTGCTAGATGCAAAGCAGTATTGCCAGATTCATCTGTTTCATTTAGTTTAATTTCAATACCTTCAACGCCTAGAAGAGCGTTTATAATCTCTAAGTTCCCCTGGTGGGCTGCCCGATGCAAAGCCGTTCTTTGCTCTTTATCTACTGCATTTATATTAATCTTTTTATCATTATCATTTTTACACTTTAGGAGCGCATTGACAGCAGCTAGATTACCTCCGTAACATGCCACGATGAGAGGCGTCATCTCCAAATCACCTTTTAAAT